>NZ_JBPKJP010000001.1:0-320292 GCF_051217035.1 Lysobacter sp. 1R34A | reverse complement strand
AAGGCCTGTGCGACCGCGGCCAGGGCATCGGCGCGGCGCGCCAGCACGGTCACGTCGCAGCCGAGCAGGGCCAGCTCGTGCGCGGCGGCGCGGCCGATGCCTTCGGAGGCGCCGCAGACCAGGGCGTGCTTGCCGTTGAGATTCAGATCCATGTCAGTCTCCGCTGCCCGGCAGGGCCATGCGCTCGCGCATCAGCGCCGCGACCGCGCGGCTGTCGTCGCGGTCCTGCGCCTGCAATTGGGTCGCGACGTTTTCGCGATTGGCCAGGGGATGGTTCTGGCTGAGTTTGAACTTCAGGGTGATGCGCTCGACCCGGAAGCGGAAGCCGACGATGCCGCGCAGTTGCCGGCGCAGTTCCTCGCGTTCGGCTTCGAAGCGCCAGTCGCTGCCGATGCGGCGTTCGTGGCGGACGCTGAGGTCGTCGACGAGTTGGGCCAGGCCGGCCTCGTCCTCGAAGGTCTGCAGTTCGCCGTGCAGATGGGCGATCGCGTAGTTCCAGGTCGGCACCCGCGCCGCGCTTTCCTTGTCGCTGTACCAGCCCGGAGACACGTAGGCATGCGGGCCTTGCAGGATCGCCAAGGCCGGGCCGGCGTGGCGCGCCTGCGGATTCGGGCGCGCCCAATGGCCGCGCAGTTCGACCTGCTCCCCGTCGCGCCGGTACAGCAGCGGCAGGTGGCTGACGGTCGGCGCGTCGTCGCGCACGGTGATCAGGGTGGCGAAGTCGTAGGCGTCGGCCAGGCGGTCGAGCGCGCCCAGGTCGGTTTCGGCGAAGGCGCGGGGCAGGTACATGACGTCGGGCTCAGTGGCGCTGCGGCAGTTTCTGGATCATCAGGGTGCCCAGGGTTTCGTCGTCCTGGGCCTGCGGCGGCACCAGTTCGTCGAGGGCGAAGCCGCGCGCTTGCGCGTCGTCCTCGTCCAGGCCTTCGAGCTCGACGAATTCGGCGTCCATCAGCGCGGCGCGGGCGGTGTCTTCGCTGTCGTAGGACAAGGTGTTGGCGTCGCTGTCGAAGACTTCGGCGGTGCCGGCCTCGCGCACGCGCAGGCGCGCCCAGATCACGGTGCGGCCGAGCGTGGCCAGCCACCACCGGCCGTCGCCGGAGGCCGGCATGGAAGAGGTCTCGTATTCGTTTTCGGTCATCAGGACACCATCATGGAAAGCAGCCAGAGCAGGCCCGAGCAGGCCAGCGAGGCGAACACGATCAGCAAAGAGACCCGCGCCGGCGTGGCCAGGCCGTCGAGATTGCGGTCGCCGGCGACGCGATAGCGCTGGCGCAGCAGCCAGCGCCAGGCGGAGGGATCGACGAAGGCGGCCTCGCCGAGTTCGCCGCGCAGGGCGGGGTGGCGGTCGCGCAGGTGGACCAGGGCCAGCGGCCAGAAGATCGCGAACGCGCACAACGCGGAGATCGCGATACCGACGAAGGTCAGGGCCAGGAACAGGATCACGTAGGTCTTACCTCTGCGGCCCGGAGGCCTGAATCGACGCCGGCCGCCATCATGTGCCGCGACCGTGGCGGGGTAAAGCGGCGCGAGGTCGCGGCGGTTGCGCCTGTTTAGCCACTTTCATCCCCTCATCCCCGCCTGCGCGGGGACGAGGGGCAAAGCAAAGCCGCAGCATTCGATGCGGATCAGAACTCGGCGCTGCCCGGCGCGCGCGGGTAGGCGATCGCGTCGCGGATGTTGCTCAGGCCGCAGACGTAGACCACCAGGCGCTCGAAGCCGAGCCCGAAACCGGCGTGCGGCACGGTGCCGTAGCGGCGGAAATCGCGGTACCAGTCGTAGTGCGCCGGATCCAGGCCGAACTGGGCCATGCGCGTGTCGAGCACGTCGAGGCGCTCTTCGCGCTGGCTGCCGCCGATGATCTCGCCGATGCCGGGCGCCAGCACGTCCATCGCCGCGACGGTCTTGCCGTCGTCGTTGAGGCGCATGTAGAAGGCCTTGAAATGCTCGGGGTAATTCAGCACCACCACCGGGCGGCCGACGTGCTGCTCGGTCAGCCAGCGCTCGTGCTCGGTCTGCAGGTCCAGGCCCCATTCGACCGGGAACTCGAACTTCTGCCCGGACTTCTGCAACAGCGAGATCGCATCGGTGTAGTCGATGCGCTCGAACGGCGAGTTGACGAAGGTCTCCAGGCGGGTGATCGCATCGGGCTGGACGCGCTCTGCGATGAAGGCCATGTCGTCGCCGCGCTCGTCGAGCACGGCGCGGAACAGGTACTTGAGGAAATCCTCGGCGACCCGCGCGTTCTCCATCAGGTCGGCGAAGGCGATTTCCGGCTCGATCATCCAGAACTCGGCCAGATGGCGCGTGGTGTTGCTGTTCTCGGCGCGGAAGGTCGGGCCGAAGGTGTAGACCTTGCTCAGTGCCAGGCAGTAGGCCTCGACGTTGAGCTGGCCGGACACGGTCAGGAAAGTTTCCTTGCCGAAGAAGTCGCGCGAGAAATCGATCGCGCCGTCCTTCTCGCGCGGCAGGTTGGCCAGGTCCAGGGTCGAGACCCGGAACATCTGGCCGGCGCCTTCTGCGTCGGAGGTGGTGATGATCGGCGTGCTGATCCAGTAGTAGCCGTTCTCGTGGAAATACCGGTGCACGGCCTGCGACAGGCAGTGGCGGATGCGGGTCACCGCGCCGAACAGGTTGGTGCGCGGGCGCAGGTGGGCGAACTCGCGCAGGTACTCCAGGGTGTGCGCCTTGGGCTGCATCGGGTAGGTCAGCGGGTTCTCGACCCAGCCGACGACCTGCAGGCTGGAGGCCTGGATCTCGAAGTTCTGGCCCTGGCCCTGCGAGGCGACCAGGGTGCCGGTGGCGATCACCGAGCAACCGGCGGTGAGGTGCTTGACCTCCTCGTCGTAGTTGCCCAGCGTATTCGGCGCCACGACCTGGATCGGTGCGAAGCAGGAGCCGTCGCTGACGTTGACGAAGCTCAGTCCGGCCTTGGAATCGCGACGGGTACGCACCCAGCCGCGTACCGTGACTTCGCCGCCCGCCGGAATCTTGCCCGCGAGTGCCTGTTCGACGCTAACCACCGTCATGTGATGCCGCCCCAGCGCGTTGAAAAGTAAAGGACGGCGATGATAACGGATGCCGCCGGCACAGGGCGTGCCGGTCGCCGCGGCCTTAGACTGCGCTTCGGGATCACGGGGCGGGGCGCGGGAATGAATCGGGTAAGACGTTGGGTCGGGCTATCGGGACGCGGCTGGGCCGGCGGGATGCTCGCCCTGGCGGCGGCGACAGGCGTGCAGACGGCTGAGGCCGCTGCGGCGACGGCCCCCGAGCCGTTGCCGGTGGTGGCGCTCGACGAGGCCCGCGCCGGCCATTTCGCCGGGCTCGCGTTGAGCTGCGTCGGCCGCGAATACCCGAACAAGATCAGCCATCGTCTCGACGGCGCCAAGGACGTGGCCGCGCCGAGCACGCTCTACCCGGCGTTCTACGGCTGCTACGACTGGCATTCGTCGGTGCATGGGCATTGGTTGCTGGCGCGCCTGATCGAGCGTTTCCCGCAGGCGCCGTTCGCCGCGCCGGCGCGGGCCGCATTGGCGCGCAACCTGACCACGCAGAACATCGCCGGCGAACTGGCCTATCTGCGCCGCAGCAGCGACGAGACCTTCGAACGCCCCTACGGCCTGGCTTGGCTGCTGCAACTGGGTTCGCAATTGCGCGGCTGGGACGACCCGCAGGCGCGCCAGTGGGCGGCCGCGCTGGAACCGCTGGAACGCGAGGCCGCGGCGCGTTTGCTGCGTTGGTTGCCGAAGCTGACCCGGCCGATCCGCGTCGGCGAACACAGCCAGACCGCGTTCGCCTTCGGCCTGGCCCTGGACTGGACCCGCCGCAGCGGCGACCAGGCGCTGCGCGATGCCCTGATCGCCCGTTCGCGTTTCTTCTACCAGGGCGACCGCGACTGCCCGCTGGCCTACGAACCGTCCGGGCAAGACTTCCTGTCGCCGTGCCTGGCCGAGGCCGACCTGATGCGGCGGGTGCTGGCGCAGGACGAATACGCCCGCTGGCTGCGCGGGTTCCTGCCGCAGGTGCCGCGCCGCGCCCGCGCCGATTGGCTGGCGCCGGCGCTGGTGCTCGACCCGGAGGACGGCAAGCTCGCCCATCTCGACGGTCTCAATCTGAGCCGGGCCTGGATGCTGGAGGGCATCGCCGCCGGGTTGCCGCCGCGCGATCGCCGGATCGGCGCTTTGCGCGCGGCCGCGGCGGTGCATCGCGAACTGGGCCTGATCGCGGTCGGCGACAGCCATTACGCCGGCGCCCACTGGCTCGGCAGCTTCGCCACCTATCTGATGGCGCCGCCAGAGCCAGCGCCGGCAGCCGCAGCCGCAGGGGCAGGGGCTGGGGCAGGGCGCAGCGACTGAGGCCCCCGCGCCGACGCCGCGGCCGCTCGCGAAGGGCTGAACGGCCGCGGCGGCGCGCTTGAACACGGCCGCAATGCCGCCATATCGGGTACAGCCCGCCGATGCCGGGCTGCTACCATTCCTGGGCGTCCGTCCCGGGCGCAGCCGGCATCGAGTCAACATTCCTACGAGTACCGCCATGTCCGTGACCCTCGCCCCCGCCGCTCTCGCCCGTGTCCAGCATTTCCTGACCGAAACGCCGACCGCCCTGGGCCTGCGCTTCGGCGTGACCCGCACCGGGTGCTCGGGCTGGCAGCACACCGCCGACCTGGCCCGCGACGAACGCGAAGGCGATACCGTGTTCGAGCAGGACGGCGTGCGCATCTACGTCGACCCGATCAGCCTGCCGCTGGTCGATGGCACCCGCATCGACTTCCTCAAGCAGGGCCTGGGCGAGATGTTCGTGTTCCAGAACCCGAACGCGGCCGCCGAATGCGGTTGCGGCGAAAGCTTCACCACCCAGGCCGACGCGGCCTGAGGATCGCGGGGCAGGGCGGGACCTGCGCGCGGGGTCTCGCGACGACCCCGCGGCGAGGCATCGCCCGACGCCGAGCGCACGGCGCCAGCCGCCAACTTTCGACATGCGGCAGGACCCCGGACCCGGGCTAGACTCGGCCGCTGGTCTCCTGGGGAATCCGCACCATGCTCCGTCCCGTTCTGCTCGCCGCGGCCATCGCCGTGGGCCTGGCCGCGCCGCTCGCGGTCGCCGCGCCCGGCAGCGCCGCGTCCGCCACGCGCAATGCCAATGCCGCCACCGAGGCGCTGCACCGCTTGTTCGACGAGGAGTGGGAGCGCGGTCTGCGCGAGAACCCCGAAGGCGCCAGCTTCAACGGCGACAAGCGCTATAACGACCGTTGGACCGACGCCAGCCTGAGCGCCATCCAGGCGCGCCAGGAAAGCGACCGCCAGGCCCTGGCCCGGCTCAGGGCGATCGACCGCAGCCAGCTGTCGGAAGCCGACCAGCTCAACTACGACGTGTTCGGCTGGAACCTCGAAAAGAGCATCCAGCGGCAGAAATACCGCGAATACCTGGCGCCGGTCGGCCAAAGCGGCGGCGTGCAGACCGCCGACGGCCTGGTCGAGGCCTTGTCGTTCGAGCAGGTCAAGGATTACCGCGACTGGCTCGCGCGCATGCGCGCCCTGCCGAAGCTGATCGAACAGAACCAGATCCTGCTGCGCGAGGGCGCCAAGGCCGGGATCACCCCGCCGCGCGTGCTGATGCAGCGCGTGCCGGGCCAGATCGCCAAGCAGATCGTCGACGACCCGGCCAAGAGCCCGTTCTACAAGCCGTTCAACCGTTTCCCCGACAGCATCCCGGCGGCCGAGCGCAAGGCGCTGCAGGCCGAGGCGAAAAAGGTCATCGCCGAGACCGTCGTGCCGGCTTACCGCGAGTTCGGCAGCTTCTTCGAGAAGGAATACCTGGCCGCGGCGCGCACCAGCATCGCCGCCAGCGACCTGCCCGACGGCAAGGCTTATTACGATTTCCTCGCCGCCGATTTCACCACCACCGATCTCGGCGCCGACGCGATCCACAAGATCGGCCTCAAGGAAGTCGCGCGCATCCGCGCCGAGATGGAGAAGGTCAAGGCCGAGGTCGGCTTCAAGGGCACGCTGGCGGAGTTCTTCGCTTACCTGCGCAGCGACCCGAAGTTCTTCCACAAGACTCCGGCCGCGCTGCTCGAGGCCTACCAGGCGATCTCCAAGCGGATCGACCCGGAGCTGGTCAAGATTTCCAAGCTGATCCCGCGCCAGCCTTACGGCGTGCGCCCGATCCCCGACAACGTCGCTCCCGACACGACCACCGCCTACTACCTGCCGGGCGCGGTCGACGGCACCCGCGCCGGCTATTACTACGTCAACCTGTACAAGCCCGAGGTCCGCCCGACCTGGGAAATGATGCCGCTGTCGCTGCACGAGGCCGTGCCCGGCCATCATTTCCAGTTCGCCCGCGGCCTGGAACTGCCGGATGCGCCGATGTTCCGCCGCACCGGTTACTTCGTCGCCTACGGCGAGGGCTGGGGCCTGTACGCCGAGCGCCTGGGCTACGACATGGGCCTGTACGACGACCCTTACGACCGCATGGGCCAACTGTCCTACGACATGTGGCGCGCGGTCCGGCTGGTGGTCGACACCGGCATGCACAGCAAGGGCTGGAGCCGCGACAAGGCGATCAAGTTCTTCATGGACAACGCGCCCAAGACCGAGCAGGACGTGGTCAACGAGATCGACCGCTACATCGGCTGGCCGGGGCAGGCCCTGGCCTACAAGATCGGCCAGCTGAAGATCTCCGAGCTGCGCGAGCGCTCGCGCAAGGCGCTGGGCAAGGACTTCGACCTGCGCGACTTCAACGACGAGGTGCTGTCGACCGGCTCGGTGCCGCTGCAGGTACTGGAGAAACACATCGACGCCTGGATCGCAGCCAAAAAGCCGGCCGCGGCGGCGAAACCGGCGGGCAAGCCGAAGAAGCGCTGATCTCCCGAAGTGATGAGATAAGCCCGGCGCTGGACGGTCCGGCGCCGGGCCACACCCCGAGTAGTCGATCCAAAGGGTAGGAGCGGCCCGCGACCGCGCCAACCCGGGCGGCGGCGAAACGCCACGGTGGCCGAGGTACCGCCCCGACCCTCGGGGCCGACGCGGCCTGGGCGGCCGGTTTGCCGGTCCATGGGTCTCGATTTGCACCTAAGCCCTTGTCCCTGCCATACTTTCCGGCTCCCGACTGGCCTGGTGCCGGCCGGGACCTTGCTCCACCGCGTCCGCATCCGGACCCCGGGGGGCTGAACCGGGTCGCCCTCGGCGATCCATCATCCACAAGGAAACAGACCCATGCGTCATTACGAAGTCGTGTTCCTGGTCCATCCGGACCAGAGCGAGCAGGTGCCCGCCATGATCGAGCGCTACAAGTCGCTGATCGAAGCCGGCGAAGGCAAGATCCACCGTCTCGAAGATTGGGGCCGCCGTCAGCTGGCCTATCCGATCGAGAACCTGGTCAAGGCCCACTACGTCCTGCTGAACATCGAAGTCACCCAGACCGTGCTCAACGAGCTCGTCGACGGTTTCCGTTTCAACGACGCCGTGCTGCGTCACCTGGTCATGAAGCGCGACGAAGCCGACACCGAGCAGTCGCTGATCATGAAGTTCAAGGACGAGAAGGGCGACAAGCCCGAGCGCGGCGAGCGCGGTGAGCGTCGTCGTCGTGACGACGATAGCGATACCGCCGTCGGCACCGCCGACAACGCCGACGACAACGCCGAAGCCGCCTGAGGATTGCCCCCATGTCCAAGTTTTTCCGCCGCCGCAAGTTCTGCAAGTTCACCGCCGAAGGCGTCAAAGAGATCGACTACAAGGATCTCAACACCCTGCGCCAGTACCTGACCGAGACCGGCAAGATCGTGCCGAGCCGCGTCACCGGCACCAAGTCGAAGTACCAGCGCCAGCTGGCCACGGCGGTCAAGCGCGCTCGTTTCCTCGCGCTGATCCCGTACACCGACAATCACAACGCCTAAGAGCCGGGAACGAGTGGGCGACCCGGTCGCCGAGGAACGAGAAGCGAGGTCACTCGTTACCCGTTCCTCTTCGCTCGTTTCTTGTTTCATTCGGACAGCGAATCCCGCTGCGGACCTACAGGCCCGCTAACGAACACGGAGCAAGACCATGCAACTGATCCTCCTGCAGAAAGTCACCAACCTCGGCAACCTCGGCGACAAGGTCAACGTCAAGCCGGGCTACGGCCGCAACTTCCTCGTGCCGCAGGGCAAGGCCGTTCCGGCCACCGCCAGCAACCTGGCCGACTTCGAAACCCGCCGTGCGGAGTACGAAGCCAAGGCCAAGTCGCTGCTGGAAGGCGCCGAAGGCCGCAAGGCCCGCCTGGAAGGCGCTTCGGTGACCGTCCACGCCAATGCCGCGACCGAAGGCAAGCTGTACGGCTCGGTGACCCCGCGCGACATCGCCGAGGCGCTGACCAAGGCCGGCTTCGAAGTCGGCAAGTCGGAAGTGATCATGGGCGAAGGCCCGATCCGCCGCACCGGCGAGTACGACGTGCTGATCCACCTGCACGCCGACGTCGAAGTGACGGTCAAGGTCATCGTCGCGGGCGAAGCTGCTTAATCGCGAGCGCCCGAGCGTAAGACTTGCGAAGGGCGCCGAAAGGCGCCCTTCGTTTTTGCAACGAGCGGCTGCGGGTTCTGCTTGGGACCGTCGCGGTCTCAGGCCTTGAGACCTTGCGCTGGCATACCGGTGCTGACTTATCCAGGCTTATCCACAGCTTGATAACAGATCTGTATGCAACTGCTTGCCGCCCGTCCCGAGTACGATGTGCGCCCGACTCGATTGCAGTCCGACCGTGACGCAGCGGTTCGGCTTTCGGTCGGCATGCCACCACCCCAGCCCCTGAGCCTAGACCGGCTCGATTGGCCGCAGCTGTGGCCGAACGACGAGGATCGTCTTCTCCGATGAGCGCACGTGGCGGATTCCGTAGCGAAAAACGTTTCGAGACCCGCGCCGAACAGCGCGTGGACCAGCTCCGGGTGCCGCCGCAATCGATCGAGGCCGAACAGGCCGTGCTCGGCGGTCTCATGCTCGCGCCCGACGCCTACGACCGGGTCGCCGACCAGATCGTCGAGGAAGACTTCTATCGCCGCGACCACCAGCTGATCTACCGCGCGATCCGCGACCTGGCCGAGAAGAGCCGGCCGTTCGACGCGGTGACACTGGGCGAATGGTTCGACTCGCAAGGCCTGTCCGAACAGGTCGCCGGCGGCGCCTACCTGATCGAACTGGCCAGCACCACGCCGTCGGCCGCCAACATCACCGCCTACGCCGAGATCGTTCGCGACAAGGCGGTGATGCGCAAGCTGATCGAGGTCGGCACCGAGATCGTCAACGACGGCTTCCAGCCCGACGGCCGCGACAGCGGCGAGATCCTGGCCAAGGCCGAGCAGCAGGTGTTCGCGATCGCCGAAGCCGGCGCTCGCGGGCGCACCGACTTCACCCCGGTCACCAAGGCCCTGTCGGAAGCCTTCGACGTGCTGCAGACCCGCTACGCCAGCGGCGGCGCGGTCACCGGCCTGGCGACGGGCTACACCGAATTCGACGAGATGACCGCCGGTCTGCAACCGACCGATCTGTTGATCCTCGCCGCGCGTCCGGCGATGGGCAAGACCACGCTGGCGCTGAACATGGCCGAGTACGCCGCGTTCCGCAGCAAGAAGGCGGTGGCGATCTTCTCGATGGAAATGTCGGCGAGCCAGCTCGCCCTGCGCCTGATCTCCTCGGTCGGCCGGGTCAACGCGCAGCGCCTGCGCTCGGGCCAGCTCGAGGACGAGGACTGGAGCCGGGTGACCAGCGCCATTCGCCAGCTGCGCGAAGCCAAGATCTTCATCGACGACACCCCGGGCCTGTCGCCGGAGGTGCTGCGCGCCAAGTCGCGCCGCCTCAAGCGCGAACACGACCTGGGCCTGATCGTGATCGACTACCTGCAGCTGATGTCGGTGCCGGGCAACAGCGAAAACCGCGCGACCGAAATCTCCGAGATCTCGCGTTCGCTCAAGCACCTGGCCAAGGAGCTCAACTTGCCGGTGATCGCGTTGTCGCAGCTCAACCGCTCGCTGGAACAGCGCGCCGACAAGCGCCCGGTGATGGCCGACCTGCGCGAATCCGGCGCTATCGAGCAGGACGCGGACGTGATCATCTTCATTTACCGCGACGACTACTACAACAAAGAGACCTCGCCGGACAAAGGCCTGGCCGAGGTCATCATCGGCAAGCAGCGTAGCGGCCCGACCGGTTCGCTGAAGCTGAAGTTCTTCGGCGAATACACCCGCTTCGACAATCTCGCCCACGACAGTATCGGCTCGTTCGAGTAATCCTCGCCGCGGCGGCCTGGCCGGGTCCAGGCGAGACACCACGACGGCACCGACAGGGTGCCGTCGTCGTTTCGCCACCGACTCTCCCACGATCCGGCTACAGCGGAATCTCGAGCTGAGCCCGCAGCGAAAGCGAGGTGGCACGGCGCCGCTGCGTGCCTTGCCAGCCTTCCTCGTCGAAATACTCCGCCGCACTGACGAGGTCGCGTTCGAGCAGATTGCCCAGGCTCAGGCGCAGCTTGCCGCGCGGGCCCAACTTGACCGAGGCATAGGCGTCGAGTTCGCGTCGCGGCGATTCGCTTTCGATCTCGTGCGCGCCGGTGCGCACCGGTCCGCCGCTGCGGTAGCTGTAGCTCGCGCCGAACGTCCAGGCCGGGCCGAGCGCATAGTCGGCGGCCAGGGTCGAGGTCAGGCGCGGTTGGCTGTCGATGCGGTTGTCGGGGCCGGGCAGGGCGTCCACCCGCGACTCGTTGCGGGCAAGGTTGAAGCGCAGGTCGACCGGCATCGCAGGGAACCAGCGCGACAACGACAACTTGCCGTCGATTTCCAGGCCCCAACTGCGGGCGCGGCCGCCGTTGTCCGGCACGGCCACCCAACGCCCCTCGATCAGCCGCGTCTCGGTCCGGATCAGATCGTCGATCTCGCGCAGGTAGGCGCCGAGGCTGAGCATCGCGCCGCGATCCCAGTATTTCTCGTAGGCCAGGTCGAGGCCGGTCGCGAGTTCCGGCCGCAACGCCGGGTTGCCTTGCTGGTCGGGGTTGAGCGCGCGGTTGTTGGTCGAGGTGTAAGGGCGCGGGATCAGCGAGCGCAGTTCCGGCGCGCGGTAGCTGCGGCTCAGGCCCAGGCGCACCTGGTCGTTGCGGGTCGGCGAGAGTTTCCACAACGACTGCAACACCGGCGACAGCACGCTCGCGCCGTTGCGCACGGCGGCGAAGCGGTTGCCTTCGCTGCGGGTGTCCATGCGCTCCCAGCGGGCGCCGAGATACAGCGACCAGCGCGGGCTCAGCCTCCATTCGTCCTGCGCGTACAGCGCCAGCCGGCGCAGGGTGGCGTCGAAGGCGAGGTCGCTGAGCGTTTCCGGCCGGCCGGCGATGGCGCGCAGTCGCTGCCGGCGCGATTCGCTTCGACGCTCCAGGCTGGTTTCCCAGCCGAGTTCGAGCGCGTGGCGGCCGCCGTCGCCGGCGCCGGACTGCGACAGGGGCAGGGCGTATTTGCCGCTGAAACTGAGCCCGTGCCCGCGCAAGCGACCGTCGGTGACATCGTCGAGGTTCTGGCTCGTATCGATCGCATAACCTTGCTCGCGAAAACGCGAACGCTCGCGATGGCCGCTGAGGCCGAACTTGCTGCTGAGCGTGCCGGCCTCGGCGAACTCATGGCGCCAGTGCAGGTCGTTGCGCAGTTGCACGACGTCGATGCCGGTGAATTGCCGATAGCGGACATGCTCGAGCTCCGGGCCGAACGAGGTCGCCCAGGCGATGTCGGCGTACTTGCCGGCGTGGCTGGCGTCGAGCCAGGCCTGCAGAGCCAGGGTGTCGCCGTTTTCCAGGCGCAGCTCGGCACGCGGGGCGATCGAAAGCGCATCGCGGTAGCCGTCGACGCGCAGGCGGGTGCTGCGTTGTGCGCGCAAAGAGCCATCGCGGCTGCGCGCGGTTTCGCCGCCGGTTTCCTCGACCAGGTATTCGCGCCGCAGCAGGGAGGCCTCGAGCGAATGGCTGCGATGACCGTCGCGGCGCGAATGGCTCCAGTGCAGGTTCGGCAGACGGCGGCCGTTCGACGCGCCGAGAGCCAGCTTGAGCTCGTCGCTGTCGCGGCGCGCCTGCCGCGCGAGCACGAGGTTGATGGTCCCGGCGATCGCAGCGCTGCGCAGATCGGCGGTGGTGGTGCGCAGGATCTCGATTCGTTCGATCATCTCCGGCGACAGCGCGCCGAGGTCGAAACCGGGCGGCGCGGCCTGCCCGTCGATCAATAGTTGGGTGTAGCCGTTGCCCATGCCGCGCAGGGAAATCGTGCCGGTGCCGCCCGGCGCCGCGCTGCCGATGCTGACGCCGGGCAGGCGCTTGATCGCGTCGGCGAGGCTGCCGTCGCCGAATGCCAGCAGCTCGGCGCGGGTCACCACGGTGCGCGAGGCGGTGTCCTCGCGGCGTGCGTCGTAGCGCGGGCCTTCGACGATCACGGTGTCGAGTTCGGCGACGGGCGTCGCGGGCACCGCCGGCGAGGACGTGGCCTGGGCCGGCACAGCACCGGCCTGCAGGCAGGCCAGCATCGCCTGGGCGAGCACGGCGAGGCGGCCTGCGTTGTGCAAGTGTTTGTACCGTGGCGTCGGGATATGTAAGGGCATCGATTTCATAGGGGCCGAGGGAGAGGCGCGCTCGCGCAGCCGCCGTGCCTTGCGGCGGCGGAGCGGCGAAGATCGCGGGCAAAGGCCGGCCCTGCCCGCAAGCGGGGCATCGGTGCGAACAGGCCGGGTGGGGTGGCGGCGCGGTTCGCGCGCCGCCGGGACGACTCAGCGGCTCATGGCCGCGAACTCAGCGCAGCAGCGGCTCGGGGTCGACCCGTCGGCCGTCGCGCAGCAGCTCGACGTGGACGTGCGCACCGGTGACCTTGCCGGTGGTGCCGACGCGGCCGATGCGTTCGCCGCTGGCGACCTGCTGGCCGATCTGGACTTCGTAGCGATCGAGATGGGCGTACAGCGATTGCCAGCCGCCGCCGTGATCGAGCACGACCACGGTGCCGTAGTTCGGCGCGTTGTCGTAGCTTTCGGTGGCGGCGACCACCACGCCGGCGGCCGGCGCATGCACTGGCGTGCCGCGCGGCGCGGCGAAGTCGAGGCCGCGGTGCGGATTGCTGCGCGGCGGGCCGACCTCGCCGAAGTGGCCGCTGATCCTCGGCTTGCGCATCGGCGAGGCGAACGCGATCTCGGCGCTGGCCGCGGCGGCGACCGCGCTCGGTGCAGCCTGGGCCGGCGCACTCGCCGGAATGCCCGACGAAATGCCCGCCGGAATGCCCGCAGCGGGGTGCGGGGCGTTTCCGGGCGCAGCGATTTGCACCGAGGCGATCGCCGCTCCGGCGGCCAGCGCGGTCGCCGCCAGTACCCAGCGCAAGGCCGGAGGCGCTCGGCGACGCCGGTCGCCTTCGATCATGTGGGCGATGCGCAGACGGTGATGGCCGGGGTCCTGGCGCGAGAACGCCGCGGCCGGCGCCGGCAGCGGCGCGCCGGCGGACAGACGCAGGGTCTGCAGATAGGCCTGGGCATAGCTGCGGCGGCGATCGGCGCGATCGGCGATGGCCTCGGCATCGCAACGCAATTCGGCGGCCACCTGCACGCGTTGCGCGATCAGGCGCAGGAAGGGATCGAACCACAGCAGGACCTGGACCAAGCGCATCGCGGCGGCGCGTTGCGGG
The DNA here is from genome assembly GCF_051217035.1 of Lysobacter sp. 1R34A. Taxonomy (NCBI): domain Bacteria; kingdom Pseudomonadati; phylum Pseudomonadota; class Gammaproteobacteria; order Lysobacterales; family Lysobacteraceae; genus Lysobacter; species Lysobacter sp. 1R34A. The sequence goes on along the minus strand of NZ_JBPKJP010000001.1, from coordinate 306,638 downwards.
TCGCGCCGGGCGAGGTGGGCGGCTTCGTGACGCAATACCATGCGCAGTTGCTCGCCGCTCATCCGCGCGACCAACGCGACCGGGACCAGGATGGTCGGCCGCGGCAGGCAGACCGCGAACGGGCTGGTCGCGACGTCGATGCTGCGCAGCTCGATGCCGGCCTCGCGCAGGCGCCGCCACTCGGCGGCGACCGACGGGTCGTCGAACCTGCCATCGAATTGGTCCTCGAAAGGACGCGAAGCCGCGACGATGCGGCGCACCGCGCGCAGGCCCGACCACCAGCGCAGCGCGGCGACGAACGCGCCGCTGAGATACACGGCGGCCAGCAAGGGTTCGAGCCAATCGCGCAACGCGGTTGCCGCGGTAGGCGTCGCCGGCGATGCGGCGCCCAGGCCCGGCCAGGCGCCGGCATCGTCGAGCACCGGCAGCGGCAGCGACGGCGCGATCGGCCAGGCCGAGGCCTCCGGTCCGAGCCAACGCAGGATGAGCGCCGCGACGGTCGGCAGGGCCGCCAAGGTCCAGACGCCGAGCCAGTAGGCGCGCGAGGCGTGCGACAGGCGCAGGGCGCGATGCAGGCCTAGGCCGAGGGCCCAGGCCAGCAGCCCGGTGACCAGACAGGCGCCCAGGTGCAGCGACCAGAATTCCAGGCTCGGCAAGCTCATGCCCGCGACTCCGGCTCACCGTCGCGCAGCAACGCTTCGAGCTGATCGATCTCGTCTTCGTTGAGCAGCCGGCTGTCGGCGAAGGCCTGGGTCGGCAGCGGCCCGTCGATCTCGAGCACGCGCTTGGCGAAGTCGCTGCTCAGCGCGGCGAGCACCGCGACCTTGCCGACCGCGGCGCGGTAGACGTTGAGTCCGTGTTCGCCAACCTCCTCGACCAGGCCTTTGTCGACCATGCGTTCGAGGGTCTTGCGCGTGGACGAGTACGACCAGTCCAGCAGCGGCGCGACGCGCTCGTGCAACTCGCGTGCGCTGCAGGCGTTCTCGCGCCACAGGCACTTCAGCAATTCCAGTTCGGCGTTCGACGGGCGGATCATCGCGAAGGGGTTCCAGCGTCAGGTGTCGCAAACATGCGACAAGTGTCGCATGGTGTCAAGGCGCGTGTGCCGGCGCTCGAGCCGAGCCTCTGCGCTTACCGCTGTGCGCGTACGCCAAGCCCGCACGCTGCCGCGATGCTCGGACGGCGGGCCGAACGAAGGCATCGGTCGAATCGGTGAGCCGTAGCTGCACGGTCGCGGCCCGCGAGCTTGACCGCGCGTTTCGAATCGAGGTCGCGCGTGCCGTACTCGCGAGCGTCGATGCGCGCCGGCAACGCAGGGTCGGCAAAGCGGCCACCGGGCATACGCGCAAGCCGTCGCAGATTCACCACGCGACCGCGTCGATACGCATCGGCGCCTGCGCGCGTTCAGCATCGCGCCGTTAGCCTTGCGGCATGCGCGCCAACGGCGTCGCGACTGGGTTGACGCAGTCGTGACGGATGCGGGCGCATCGTGCATCCCGTCCATACTCTTATCGGTGAGTCCATGAACTCCAAGCTCAAATCCACGATCGCCGTCGCCCTGATGTCCTGCGTCATGGCGACCGGCGCGGCCTCCGCGCAGACCAAATCCAAGTCCAGGGCGCAGCCGCGTTGCTACGACGTCGAAGTGCAGCGTCCGAAGCAGGTCAAGGATCAGCACAAGATCGCCGGCACCGCGATCGGTGCGGTCGCGGGCGGCCTGCTGGGCAACCAGGTCGGCGGCGGCAGCGGCAAGAAGCTTGCGACCGCGGCCGGTGCGGTCGGCGGCGCGTTCGCCGGGCGCAAGATCCAGGAAAACCAGCAGAACAAGACCGAGACCGTGATCGAGCGTCGCTGCGACTAAGCCAGGCCGGTTGCGACCGGCCGACCGGTCTCGACCCGGACGTCCAGATCCAAAACGTCTCGACCCAAAGCCGCGCGGGTTCGCCCGCGCGGTTTTTTCATGGGCGAGTCTTTTGCCGGGCGCGTGGTTTGCGCGCGTTCGCCGTGGCGACTCGCCCGCGAGCGCGCTGGCGCGCACCGGCGCCCGTTAGAATGCGCGCATGGCACGACCGACCTCCGCAAGCATCCACACCGACGCGCTGCGTCATAACCTCGCCCAGGCGCGCAGCATGGCGCCGCACAGCCGCGTCATGGCGGTGGTCAAGGCCGACGGCTACGGACACGGCCTGGAACGGGTGGCGCGCGCGCTCGAAGGCGCCGACGCGTTCGGCGTGGCCGCCTTGTCCGACGCCGACCGCCTGCGCGCGGCCGGATTGTCGCAGCCGATCGTGTTGCTGTCGGGTTTCGACGAGGCCGACGACCTGCCGCAGCTGCGCCGGCTCGGCGTGGAGACCGTGGTCCACCACGTCAGCCAGGTCGAGATGCTCGAACAGGCCGGGCCCGGCGAGCCGATCCGCTGCTGGCTCAAGGTCGACAGCGGCATGCACCGGCTCGGCTTCGCGCCGCAGGACGTGCGCGAAGCGCATGCGCGCTTGAGCGCGGCGGCGAGCGTGGCCGACGGCATCGTGCTGATGAATCACTTCGCCAGTTCGGACGAATTCGACAAGCCGCAGACCCGCCAGCAACTGCAGGCTTTCGCCGCGGCCACCGCCGGCCTGGCGGGCTCGCGTTCGCTGGCCAATTCCGCCGCCGTGCTCGGCTGGCCGGACGCGCACGCCGACTGGATCCGTCCGGGCGGCCTGCTGTACGGCATCAGCGCGGTCGAAGGGCGCACCGGCGCCGATTTCGGCCTGCGTCCGGCGATGACCTTGTCGACCCGCCTGATCGCGGTCAACCGGGTCGGCAAGGGCGAACGCATCGGTTATGCCGCGACCTGGGAATGCCCCGAGGACATGCTGGTCGGGGTCGCCGCGATCGGTTACGGCGACGGCTACCCGCGCGCGGCGCCCTCGGGCACGCCGGTGCGCGTGGCCGGCCACGACACCCAGGTCATCGGCCGGGTCTCGATGGACCTGATGACGATCGACCTGCGGGGCATCCCCGAGGCGCAGGTCGGCGACCCGGTGCTGTTGTGGGGCCCGGAACTGCCGGTCGAGCGCATCGCCGAAGCCAGCGGCACCATCGGCTACGAGCTGACCTGCTCGATCACCCGGCGGGTGCGCTTCGTCGAAGCCTGAGCGCTGCGGCGGTCCGCAGCGGTCGCAGGGGAGGGCGGTTCCGGACGGTTCGGCGCTGACCTCGCGTCGGCTGGCGAGACCCTGTCTCGCCCAGTGCCTGGCGATTTCGCAGGCCGCACACCGGTGCGCGGGCCCGTCTCGCACCAGTTCGCGACAGTCGCAACGCATGGACGGGATCTCCTCCCTACCAGCGGTCAAAACCGCTATTCATTAATTTAAATTTGTGACTTACATCACAAATTAACGATTGCAGTGGGTGGTTCCGCCCATTCCCGGCCCGTCCCCGGGCGCGCTAGCGTCGCTGGAGCGTCGCGGCCAAGACCGCACGCGTCCAACCGGCCCGGACCGCGTCCGGGCCGCAATCTATCTCGGGGAGTCACGAATGAAGCAACGCAATTTGGTGAGCGCACTGGGCCTGGGCCTGGCGATGATGGTCGCTTCGAGCATGGCCAACGCCGAAGGCCCGAACCCGAACCGGGTCTGGGTGAAGTTCAAGCCCGGTGCCGGCGCGGGCGCCGCCAACCGCGGCCTGGCCCAGGCCAACCTGCAACAGAAGGTGCAAGCCTTGCGCACCAAGCTGGCCACGCTCCACGGCGGCGACGCCACGGTCAATTTCCAGTTCGACCAGCTCAACGCCGCCGTGCTGACCCTGCCGTCGGCCGCCGCAGTCAGGGCCCTGCGCGATAACCCCGAGGTCGAATCGGTCGAGATCGACCAGCCGCGCTATCCGATGGCGCAGAGCGTTCCCTACGGCATCGACCAGGTCCAGGCCCGCAACGTATGGGACGCCAATCGCGACGGCGTCATCGACGCCGGCGCGGCCACCGGCGAAGGCATCAAGGTCTGCGTGATCGACTCGGGCATCAACTCGACCCACGAGGATTTCGCCGGCATCGCCCTGACCGGCTATCCGACCGGCTGGAACACCGACACCTGCGGCCACGGCACCCACGTCGCCGGCACCATCGCCGCGGCCAACAACGCCACCGGCGTGGTCGGCGTCAGCCCGGGCAAGGTCTCGTTGCACATCGTCAAGATCTTCGGCAGCAACGGCTACAACGGCAGCAGCCACGGCCAGTGCTCGTGGACCTACAGTTCGACCCTGGTCGATGCCGCCAACCGCTGCGCCGCGGCCGGCGCCAAGGTCATCAACATGAGCCTCGGCGGCGGCGGCAGCTCGGCCACCGAGAGCAATGCCTTCCAGACCCTGGCCAACAACGGCGTGCTGAGCATCGCCGCGGCCGGCAACGACGGCAACGCCACCCTGAGCTACCCGGCGTCGTACCCGAGCGTGGTGTCGGTGGCCGCGATCGACCAGAACAACGCCAAGGCCGACTTCTCCCAGTTCAACAGCGAAGTCGAACTCGCCGCGCCGGGCGTGGACACCTACAGCACCACGCCGCTGGCCAACGATCCGCTGGTGGTCGGCAACAGCCAGTTCGCCGCCAACCCGATCAGCGGCTCCAGGCAGACCACCGCCAGCGCCGGCTGGGTCAACGGCGGCCAGTGCACCGCCTCGTCGAACACCTGGCGCAACAAGGTCGTGCTGTGCCAGCGCGGCACCAACACCTTCACCGACAAGGCGAGCAAGGTGAAGACCGGTCGCGGCCTGGCGATGGTGGTCTACAACAACGTCGACGGCCCGCTGCAGGCCGGTCTGTACAGCTCGGCGACGCCGCCGCAGCCGGTGACCAGCACGCTGCCGGCGGTGGGCATCAGCAAGGCCGACGGCGAAACCATCATCGCCACGCTGGCCGGGCAGACCGCCACGGTCGATGCGACCCCGTCGGTCAGCAACGTCGCCTACGAGAACAAGAGCGGCACCTCGATGGCGACCCCGCACGTCTCCGGCGTGGCGGCGGTGGTATGGAGCGCCAAGCCGACGGCGACCGCGCAGCAGGTCCGCGACGCCCTGGCGACCACCGCGGTCGACCTGGACGCGCCCGGCCGCGACAACAACACCGGCTGGGGCCTGGTCCAGACCCAGGCGGCGATCACGGAACTGCAGTCCCAGTAAGCGCCGGTCGCACGGACGGGGTTCGAGCATGAACCCCGTCCGTTCCGGACGGCGGAGGACGCGGCATACTGCCGCCTCCTCGACCTCGCGGCTGCCGCAATGCCCGAAGCCAACGCGACCGCGCTGATCTGGTTCCGCAACGATTTGCGCCTGGCCGATCATCCCGCGTTGCGCGCCGCGCTGGAAGCCGGCTACACCCCGATCCCGATCTACATCCACGCCCCCGACGAGCACGCCAGCTGGCGTCCCGGTGCGGCCTCGGATGCCTGGCGCCACCGCTCGCTTGCCGCGCTCGACCGCGACCTGCGCCAACGCGGCTCGCACCTGCGCCATTTCTTCGGCCCGAGCTTGGCCACCCTGCAATCGCTGATCCTCGCCACCGACGCCCAGGCGGTGTTCTGGAACCGCCGCTACGAGCCGCACATCGAACGCCGCGACACCAAGATCAAGCAGACCCTGCGCGGCATGGGCCTGGAGGTCGAAAGCTTCAACAGTGCGCTGATGTTCGAGCCGTGGACCCTGCGCACCAAGCAAGGCGGGCCGTTCAAGGTGTTCACGCCTTACTGGCGTTCGGCCCTGGCGAACTGGAGGGACGAGCCGCTGTGGCAGCCGCCGGCCTCGCTGCCGAGCACCCGCGAAGGGCCGGACGGCGTGCCCCTGGCCGCGCTCAGGCTGGCGCCGGAGCGCGACTGGGCCGAACCGTTCTGGCACCACTGGACGCCGGGCGAAGCCGGCGCGCACGCGGCCTTGGAGACTTTCGCCGACGGCGCCTTGCGCGGGTACACCGAGCAACGCGACCGCCCCGACCGGGTCGGCACTTCGCGGCTGTCGCCGCACCTGCATTTCGGCGAGATCGCGCCGTGGCGCGTGGCGCAGGCGCTGCGCGAGCAGCGCAACGCCAGCAACGCCCGCGACGTCGACTCGGCGGTGCGCGAGCTGGGCTGGCGCGAGTTCGCTCACCACCTGCTGCATCACTTTCCGGACACGCCGGAGCAGAACTTCAATCCGCGCTTCGCGGATTTCGACTGGGCGCGCGTGTCGCAGCCGCGCCTGGACGCCTGGCAGCAGGGCCGCACCGGGGTTCCGATCGTCGACGCCGGCATGCGCGAGCTGTGGGCCACCGGCTGGATGCACAACCGCGTGCGCATGATCGTGGCGAGCTATCTGACCAAGCACCTGCGCTATCACTGGCGCCACGGCGCGCGCTGGTTCTGGGACACCCTGGTCGACGCCGACCTGGCCAACAACAGCCTGGGCTGGCAATGGGTCGCCGGCACCGGCGCCGACGCCGCACCGTATTTCCGCGTGTTCAATCCGGTGACCCAATCGGAGAAGTTCGATCCCGACGGCGACTACATCGCGCGCTGGGTGCCCGAGCTCGCCGGCCTGCCGGTGCCGCTGCGCTTCGCGCCGTGGCGCGATGCGGCGCTGTTGCGCCGGCATGCGCCCGACTACCCGCCGCAGCCGCTGGTCGACCTGGCGGCCGGGCGCGACGACGCGCTCGAGGCCTATCGCAAGCTGCGCGACTGAGGGCAGGGCGCGGCCGCGTGCGTGGCGTCGCGGGTCACGCATCACGGATGCGCTCTCCGGGCGCGCGCGGCGCCCGCTTCGGCGCGGCTCGCGTTGACGCCGCTCGCGGCAGCGTGATTCACTCGACGCTGACGCTTGGGAGGGCGCATGGCCAAAGCAGAAGCGGGGGCAACATCGCGCAAGCGTGCGCGTCGCGAGCCGATGTCGCGGGTCGATACGGCCTGGCTGCGAATGGAACGCTCGACCAATCCGATGATGATCACCGGCGTGCTGATGTTCGCCGAGCCGATGTCGCTGGACGCACTCAAGCGCGTGGTCGAGCAGCGTTTCCTGGCCTATACGCGTTTCAGCCAGAAAGCGGTCGACACCGCCGCGGGCGCGTATTGGCAGACCGACGAAGACTTCGACCTCGACTGGCACGTCCAGCACACGGCCTTGCCCGGGCGCGGCGGCAAGCGCGGGCTGGAGCGGTTCGTCAGCCAGCTCGCGTCGAGTCCGCTCGACGGCAGCCGGCCGCTCTGGCAGTTCCACCTGGTCGAACGCTACAACGGCGGCTCGGCGCTGATCGCGCGCATCCACCACAGCTATGCCGACGGCATCGCCCTGGTCCAGGTGCTGCTGTCGCTGACCGACACCACCGCCGAACCGGCCAAGGGCAGCGACCTGGCCCATGCCTGGCTCAAGCAGGACGGCGCCGAAGTCGCGCGCCGCGTCGGTGCGGTCGACCGCTACATGAAGCTCGGCAGCAAGGTGGTCGAGAAGAGCATGGAGATGTACCGCGACCCGACCCTCGCCGCGATGCTGGCGAAGGAGGGCGGCGAGATCGCCCGCGAACTGCTGCATGCCCTGTCGCTGCCGGACGACCCGCCGTCGCTGCTGCGCGGCAAGCTCGGCGTCAGCAAGCGGGTGGCCTGGGCCGAGCCCTTGGACCTGGAAGAGGTCAAGGCAGTCGGCCGCGCCTGCGACTGCACCGTCAACGACGTTTTGATGGCGACCGCGGCCGGCGCGCTGCGCAGCTACATGATCGAGCGCGGCGACAACGTCGACGGCCTGACCTTGCGCGCGACGGTGCCGGTGAACCTGCGCCCGCTCGAACACGCGCGCAAGCTCGGCAATCACTTCGGCTTGGTCTTCCTCGACCTGCCGGTCGGCGAGGACAATCCGATCCGCCGGGTGGAACGCGTCGCGGAGTGCATGAATAATCTAAAGAATTCGCGCCAAGCCATTGTTGCCTTTGGGCTTTTGGCTGCGCTCGGCATGGCCCCAGCGCAGGTGCAGGGCTTGGCGCTGGAACTGTTCAGCCGCAAGGCCACGGCGGTCGCGACCAATGTGCCGGGGCCGCAGCAACCGCTGTACCTGGCCGGCTGCCGGCTCGACGGGATGATGTTCTGGGTGCCGCAGACCGGCTCGATCGGGATCGGCATTTCGATCCTGAGCTACAACGGGCGCGTGCATTTCGGCCTGATCGCCGACGGCAAGCTGATCCCCGATCCGGACGCGGTGATCCAGCGCTTCGGCAGCGAGTTCGACAAGCTGCTGTATCTGTCGCTGATGGGCAATTGGGACGTCGCCCTCAATGCCGAGGCCGCCGACGCCTTGATGCCCGCGCTGTGATACCTGGCTGAGCGCCCCCGGTCCGCCGGTGCGGACCGCTATCCGACCGACTCCGCGGATGCGGACCGCTATCGGGCCACGGTCCGTGGATGTAGACCTTGGCCGACTGCGGCCTGAATGTGGCCGGTTCTCGTCACTCGTCCGCGACGGCGGCGTGATTAGCGTGTTCGGGCACCGCAACACAGACGAGGATTCCCCATGAACACCCAGATCAAGCTCGCCCTGGCCGCCGCCAGCATGACCGTGTTGCTAGCCGGTTGCGCCACCGGCGGTGGCGGCTACTACGGCGGCCAGCAGCAACCGTATCCGGGCCAGAACCCGCCGCCGGAACAGCAGGGCGGCATGAACCGCACCCAGAAGGGCGCCCTGATCGGCGCGCTCGCCGGCGTCGCGGCCGGCCTGCTCAGCGGCGACGACGCCACCGAACGCCGCCAGCGCGCTCTGATCGGCGCCGGTGTCGGCGGCCTCGCCGGCGGCGCCATCGGCAACTACCAGGATCGGCAGGAACGCGCGCTGCGCGACCGCATGGCCGGCACCGGCGTCGACGTGGTCCGCCAGGGCGACAACATCACCCTGAACATGCCGAGCAACATCACCTTCGCCTTCAACAGCGCCAACCTCGATCCGCAGTTCTATTCGGTGCTCGACAACGTCGCCAGCACCCTGACCGAGTACAACCAGACCATCGTCGAGGTCGCCGGCCACACCGACAGCATCGGCACCGATGCGGTCAATCAGCGACTGTCCGAGCAGCGCGCCGCCAGCGTCGGCAATTACCTGATGTCCAAGGGCCTGGTGCGCGACCGTTTCATCCTGACCGGTGCGGGCAAGACCCGTCCGATCGCCAGCAACGAGACCGAAGCCGGACGCGCCCAGAACCGCCGCGTCGAGATCACTCTGGTGCCGGTGCGCTCGTGACCGTCCAGGCCGGGCGCCGCCGCCGAGGCGGTCGCTTCAGCCTTGCCGCATAAACGAAACGGGCCGCATCGCGGCCCGTTTCTTTGTTTGCGGCCCGGTGTTCGCCTCAGCCGGCACGTTCGAACGAGAACAACCTTGCGAGCGGATGCGGCCGGCGCTCGATCGCCGCGCGCAGCAGGCCGGCGCCGATCATGCTGTAGGTGATGCCGTTGCCGCCGTACGCCATCGCGAACTGCACGCGCGGGCCGTATTGCGGATGCGCGCCGAACCAGGGCAGCCCGTCGGCGGTTTCGGCGAAGGTGCCGGCCCAGGCGAAGGCCGGTTGCAGCTGCAGGCCGGGAAAACGCCGGCCGACCTGGCGCACCAGTTTGCTCGCGCGCGACTCGACCCGGCGGTCGCGCCGCGCCGGCAGGTCGATCGCATCGTCGCAACCGCCGACCACGAGGCGGCCGTCGCCGGTGCCGCGCAGATACAGATACGGCCGCGCCGATTCCCAGACCAGGGTCTTGCCGAGCCGTCCCAATTGCTCGGGTTCGAGCGGATCGGTGACGAAGGCATAGCTGCTGCGATTGCGCGCCAGGCGTTGCTTGAGCCAGTGCTGGCCCGCGTAGCCGGCCGCGATCACGAGATGGTCGGCGCGCACGCGCAAGCCTTCCTCGGTGCGCAGTTCGATCGAACGCGAGGTCGCACGCAGTCGCTCGATGCGGGTGCGGTCGTACACGCCGACCCCGCGCCGCTGCAGGCGCGCCAACAAACGCAAGGTCAATCGATACGGATCGACCGACGCGGCGCAGGCGCTGAGGATCGCGCCCGGCGCCTGCAGCCCGTAGTCGCCGGCCAGTTGTCGCCGGTCGAGCCAACGCAGCTGCAGGCCGTGCGCTTGACGCAATGCGGCCTCTTTGCGCAGCAGCGGCAGGTGGCCCGGCTTGCTGGCGAAATACAGGCTGGAGCAGCGACGGAAGTCGACATCGCGCAAGCCGCGTGCGACCGCCTGCAGCGCCGGGATGGCCTCGGCGCAGGCGCGATAGGCGAGGGCGGCCTGGTCCTCGCCGTATTGCCGGCACAGGTCGACCAGATGCGTGTCGATTTCGTATTGCAGCAGGGCGGTGCTCGCGGCGGTGCTGCCCCAACCGGCATCGCGCTGTTCGAACACGGCGACGTCGTGGCCGTGCGCAGCGAGTTCGTCGGCGATCAGCGCGCCGCTGATGCCGCCGCCGATCACCGCGACCTCGCAGCGCAGGTCTTCGCCCAAGCGTGGAAACGCATGCATGAGACCGTTGCGGATCGCCCAGAACGGGTAGCCGCTTTTCAGGTCCATGGGGAGGCGAGCCGGGGCGACATGCGCCTAGCAGAACCGTTGCGGCGTCGTCGCCGGGTGATCGTGAGATTCACAGCAGGCAATGCAAACCGGCGCCGCGGGGCAGCGCGCCGCAGGGCAGGCCGCGCGGAAACTCAGTGACGGACTTCGCTGGCCTCGTGCAGGCCGCCGAATCCCGGCTGCGGCTCGACCGCGAGTTCCTTTTCCAGCTCGACCCGGAACTCCTCGAAGCTCAGGCCGCGTTCGGCCACTTCGGTCTGCGCCGCAGTGCGCAGCGCGGCGGAACAGCCCAGGCTGACTTCGCGGCCTTCGCCGCGGTGCAGCGATGCGGCGCGTTCGAGCAGGGCGAGGACCCGCGCCGCGCTTTCCGAACCGCCGACGATGCGGCCGCCGAGACCGAGCGTCCATTCGCCTTCGCGACGCACGATGCCGCCGAGCAGCCGACCCTGCGCGTCGCGCAATTCGGCGTGCGGCTCGATGCTCGGGCCGGGCGGGGGCGCGTTGCGGGCCTTGGCGATCTTGCGTTTCTTGGCGTCGCGGCGGGCCTTGGAATTGATCGACATATGCTCCTCGCTCAGCCGGTTCGTCCTGGAAAGATCATAGCCTGTCGACGCGATCGGGCCATAGCGCCGGGGCGGGCGCGGCCCGCCGGAGCTTCAGGCCGCAGCCAGCCTGTTGGGCGGGCTTGAACGGTGGGCCCGCAGCCCGGGCCGCGCCGGCCCGCTGCGACGGCGCGCCCGGCGCGGATGGCCGGACGCGCTGGCACGCAGGGACCCTCACGATCGCTGCGCGCTCAGAACCACAGCCGCAGGCCGGCGACCAGGCGGGTGTCTTCGACCTGCTCGCCGGCATCGCGGCGATAATCGGCGGTGCCGCCGAAGGCGCGTTCCCAACCGACCCCGACATAGGGCGCGAATCGACGGGTGATCTCGTAGCGCAGGCGCAGCCCGGCCTCGACGCTGCTGAGGCCGGAACCGATGCCGCGTTGCGGATCGTCGCGGCCGGACAGCTCGACTTCGATCAGCGGCTGCAGGATCAGCCGATTGGTCAACAGCAATTCGTATTCGGCTTCGAGGTTCAGGGCGGTGCGTCCCGACTCGCCGACGTAGGCGGTCGCGGCCACTTCGAACTTGTACGGCGACAGTCCTTGCACGCCGATCGCCGCCCAGCTCTGCGAATCCGCCGGCGCGAAGTCGTGCTTGAGGCCGGCGACCAGATCCCACCATGGCGATATCGCGCGGCCGTACAGGACTTCCAGGTCGGCCGACTCGGTCCGGCCGTGTTCGCGTTCGCCTTCGCTGCGCAGCCACAGGCGATCGGTATCGGTGCCGATCCAGGCCTGGCCCTCCCAGGCTTGGGCGCTGCCGTGTTCGGCCTCGACCGCCTCCAGGCGGTTGAGCACGAAGTAGCTGTTGACCGCCGGGGCGTGGCGCATGTGGTGCGACACGGGCGGAAACGCCGCGGCGCGGTCGGCGTCGGTGGGCGGAGGGATCGGCTCGCGCGGCTCGCTTGCGGGCGGCGTACCGATCGCGTGGGGCCTGCCCGAGTGACCCGTCTTCGAATGGTCCATCTGCGAGTGATCCATCGCCGAGTGATCCATCCGGGAATGATCCGCGGGCTGAGACGCGACGGGGGCCTGCGTCGGCGGCCGGTCCTGCGCCGTCGCATGACCCATCTGCGAGTGATCCATTGACGAATGCGCCGGCACCTTCGTATCGGCCGCGGCGGGCGCGACCGCGGGCCGGCCGCGGATGGGCTGCGCGGCATGCGCGCGGTGATCGGTGTGATCCATCGTCTGGGCGCCGACGCCGCCGGCCCACAGCAAGGACAGCGTCAGCGCGGAGCGGCGCAAAGCGGTCGAGGTTTTCATTCTTCGACCCTCACTTCGCGCATCATCCCGGCTTCCATGTGATACAGCAGGTGGCAGTGATAGGCCCAGCGCCCGAGCGCATCGGCGCGCACCCGGTAGCTGCGCCGGGTGCCCGGCGGCATGTCGATGGTGTGCTTGCGTACCTGGAACTCGCCTTGCTCGTTCTCCAGGTCGCTCCACAGGCCGTGCAGGTGGATCGGGTGGGTCATCATGGTGTCGTTGATCAGCACGATGCGCAGGCGTTCGCCGTAGGTCATGCGGATCGGTTCGGCGCCTTCGAATTTCTGGCCGTCGAAGGACCAGGCGAATTTCTCCATGTGGCCCGTGAGGTGCAGCTCGATTTCGCGGCCGGGCTCGCGACCGTCGGGGTCGTCGAACAGGCTGCGCAGGTCGGCATAGGTCAGCACCTTGCGGCCGTTGTCGCGCAGGCCGATGCCGGGGTCGTCGAGCTTCGCCGAAGTCGCCATCGCGCGCATGTCGATCAGGCGTTCGTCGCCCGTCGCCGGCTTGCCCGCCGGGCTGCCGTGCGCCGAATGATCCATGCCGGCCATGCCCATGTTCGCGCCGCAGCCGCCTTCCATGCCCTTCATCTGCGACATGTCGTGGCCGCTGCCGTGCATGCCGCCATGCTGCATGCCGCCGTGGCCCATGTCGTCCATGGTCAGCAGCGGACGCGGTTCGTTGCGCGGCACCTCGGCCTGCAGGCCGTCGCGCAGCGCCAGGGTGCCGCGCGCGTGTCCGGTGCGGGCGTTGTCCTGGGCGAATATGGTGTAGGCGTCCTGGCCCGAGGGCTCGACCAATACATCGAAGGTCTCGGCGACGGCGATGCGGAACTCGTCGACCGTGACCGGGTGGATGTACTGCCCGTCGGCGGCGACCACGGTCATCTTCAGGCCGGGGATGCGCACGTCGAAGTAGGTCATCGCCGAGCCGTTGACGAAGCGCAGCAGCACTTTCTCTCCGGGACGGAACAGGCCGGTCCAGTTGCCCGCGGGCGCGACGCCGTTGAGCAGATAGGTATAGGTGTGGCCGTTGACGTCGGACAGGTCGGTCGGGGTCATGCGCATGCGGCCCCACTCGCCGCGGTCGCGCAGGGTCGCGGCGAGGCCGCGCTCGCGCGCATCGCGCATGAAGTCGCCGACCGTGCGCTTGTAGTAGTTGTCGTAGCTCGACATCTTCTTCAAGCGCCGGAACAGCGCGCCCGGGTCGAGGTCGGTCCAGTCAGACAACAGCACCACGTGCTCGCGGTCGAAATGGAAGGGCGCGGCCTCGCGCGGGTCGATCACGATCGCGCCGTACAGGCCGGCCTGTTCCTGGAACAGCGAGTGGCTGTGGTACCAGTAAGTGCCCGACTGGCCGACCCGGAAGCGATAGGTATAGGTCTCGCCGGGATGGATGCCGTCGAAGCTGAAACCCGGCACGCCGTCCATGTTGGACGGCAGGATCAGGCCGTGCCAGTGGATCGAGGACATGCCGTCGGCGAGGCGGTTGGCGACGCGCAAGGTGACGGTATCGCCCTCGCGCCAGCGCAGGATCGGCGCCGGCAGCGTGCCGTTGACGGTGATCGCCGGGCGGGTGCGGCCAGTGAAATTGACCGGGGCGGCGCCGATCGAAAGATCGAACTCGGTGCCGCGCAGGGTCTGAGCGGTACCGGCCAGGCCGGTCGAGGCGAATGCGGAATGCCACAGGCCGCTGCCTGCGGCGAGGCCGCCCGCGGCCAGGCCGGTGACGAAGCGGCGACGGCCGGCATCGATCGGCGCGGCGCCGTCGAAGCGGTTGTATCGGTTCATGGTGTTCTGCCTGTTGGCGAAAAGTCGCAACGGTGTTGCGAAGCGCGCAATCCGTGCCGGCCGGTCGAACCGGCCAGGAAGAGGCTTGCGCGGTCGGGTGGCGAGCGCGCTCGACGAGCGTCGGGCCACGGGCCGGGCACAGCCCCGGCCGAGCGATTCAGGCGATCGGAGGCCGGATCGGCAGGCTCGACACGCCCTTGGGCGCGGCGGCTTCGACCGGCAAGGCCAGCAAGCTGTCGGACAGCTGCGGCGCTATCGGCAAGGCGATGCGGACGATCGCGACCGCCTGCAGGCAGTCGCACTGGCAGCGGTACTTGCCGCAGCAATCCTCGTCGGGTGCCGGGTCCGGCGCGGCCGGCGCTTGCGGCTGCGCGGCGAGGGCAGGGGCCTCGTCCATTTCCCCGTCCACCTCATGGCAATCGCCATTCATGGCCATGCCAGGCTCGACGTCCGCCAGCGTATCCGGCTGAGCGTTCATCGCCATCGTCGGCCCGGCCATGCTCGTCATACCGGCATGCATGGCATGGGCACCGCCCACCGACATCGCGGCCGCGGCATAGCCGTTGAGGCTGATCGCGACGATCAGCAGCAGGCGCAGCAGGAGCGGGAAATAGGCCATGGAGCGTCGGACCGGAGACGGTACAGGATGGGGCAGGAGACGCGTCAGTTTCAACGGTTTTCGGTATCGCCGCGTTAACCGTTCGTGAGAGCCGCGGCCGACACGATGGGAAGGTTGCCGCGCGGCGAACGCACCACCTCAGCGGGCGAGGTCGCCGTACTCGGTATACAGCACGCGCTCGACCGTCGCGCCGCCGATGCGGTCGCCGGCCCTGAGCTCGCCGCTGCTCGCCGCGGCGCGGGGTTCGGCGATCACGCGCTCGCCTTCGCCGTGCGGTGTCGCCACCTGCACGACCTGGTCCATGTCGGGCGCGCCTTCGATCCGATGAGCGACGAAGTGCTCGCGGCCACGGCCGAAAGCGATCCATTGCCGCGGCTGCGGCTTGCGTCCGGGCTCGAAACGGCGGAAGTGCACGATCCGGCCGACCTCGACCTCGATGCCGGTGAGGATCCGCGTCCCGCCGCGTTCGAAATGGCCGCGGTACAGATCCGCCTTGAAACGGCCGTCGGGACGGATGGTATCGGGCAGGACCCATCGTTCGCTCGGCGCCAGGGTGTAGTACTCGCCCGGATGCGAGTTGGCATCGGCGCGGTATCGCTGCAGCGCTGCATCGGGCAGGCCGCCCTCGAAGATCAACTGGTAATCGTGCGGGCGATGGAACATCGGCAGGTGCGAGAGATAGACCACATCGGTGCCGACGACCAGCATGCCGTGGGTGTTCGGCCGGTCGGCGAACTCGCCGGGTTGAGCGATGCGCGCCAGGACGAACTCGTCGTCCACTTCTTGATGGAGGAAATCGCCGAGCCCGGCGCAGACCCGCTGCCATCGCGCCAGGCTCGATGCATCGAGGGCGAGCGCGCGTTCGTCGGGCTGATAGGCGCTGCCGAGCGGGTACAACCGGCCGGGTCGGGCGCTCATCTCGATGTGCGCGCCGAGCACGCGCTCGACGCGGTGGCGTTGCGCGAAGGACGCCAGGCGCGCCGCGCTGGCGCGATAGGCCGGCCAGTCGCGCACGGTCAGCAGACCCGGATACAGGCTGTCGCCGCTGAACAGGCTCGCGGTTTGCGCATCGTAGATCGCGATGTGCGCGGGCTCATGGCCCGGCAAAGGCAACACGGTGAGCGCGCGGCCGCCGAGGGCGAAGCCGGCCTCGCCCTCGGGCCAGCGGTCGAGGCCGAAGAACGCTGCGACCTGCTGCGGCTGGGTGCCGACCACCTGGGTGTCGGGCCGGTCGCGGAACTGGGCATCGCCATGGACGTGGTCGCGATGAGCGTGGCTGTGCGCCACCACCAGCGGCAGGGTGTCGAGCCGGTGCCGGCGCTGCCACTCGCCGAGCAAGCGATCGACGGTCGCGCGCAGGGGCAGCTCGCTGCCCGCACCGGGTTCCGCGCCGGAGTCGAGCAGCAAGGCCCGTCGATCGCCCGCCAACAGGTACAGGAACGGCGCTTCGAAATTGCTGGTCTTGGACTGGCGCAGGATCCACAACCCGGGCGCGGCCTCGTGCACCTGCAGGCTGGGTTCGCCGGGCGCGCCATGAACCCAGCGCTCCGGCAGGGTGACCTCGTGCACGGCCGCGTAGCCGGCCGGACCGGCGGTGGCCAGGGCGAAAAACAGCAGCAGACGGTGCAAGGCAGGCATAGGCAGGCGACGGAACGGCGAACCGGCGGGGATTATCCGGTATCGCCGGTTTTCCTGCCGCGGCATGTCTGCCGTCGCCCGTGTGCAGATGGGAGGACACAGGCTGGTGAGCGTTGCCGCGGTGTGGCCTTGGAGCCCGCCAGCGCGGGACGACGGGCAGAAGCGAGCAGCCTCGATGCGTGTGAACCGCATCATTCGGACGGCCGACGTTGCTCCTATCGTCACCCCCGCGAAGGCGGGGATCCAGAGACTTCAGAGTCATATCGCGGCCGGAGCCGATCAAGAATCTCGCACGTGTGCCGGCGTTGCGTTCAGCGCCTTCCACGACCTCGACTGCACGCGGTCAAACAGATGTACGCGCTGATGCCGGGTCCGCCGGCGGCGAACGTCGACGTGCTGATCGACAACATCCATGACCGGGATCGTCGACGGAGATCATCGAGGCGCACCGGTTGTGATGCGCGTCGCAGGGCGGCATTGCCGCCGTGCGACGCGCAGCTGCGCCGGATCGTGTGAAAGCGTGCGCAGGATGCCGTTTTCATATGCGGCGACGCCGAAAGTGAACGATGCGATCGCAAAACGATCTTGCCAACGCAGGTGGCCCGGCGTACTTTAATCCGCGGCCGGCGACTCGCCGGCGCACGACGATTCCATGACGGGCGCGACGCCCTTCATCACTCAGCCAGCCGGCGTTCCTGCCCGCAAGCTCGATCCCATCCAGAGCCTGCAGGTAATCACAGTGAACGCATACCGAGGCGCGGCTTGCGCGTCCCCCCGTGTCCGATCGTCTGCCGCGTCGTCGCGGCGGTTCGTTTTCGTCCCTTGCCATGCCATATCGATGCGGGCGGGAGGCAAGCGATGAGCGGCGAAACGCATGCCCTGGCGGCGGTGGAACCGCCCAGCCACGGCGCCCGCTCGCCGGCGACGCCGGCCTTGTTGTCGAGCTTTCTGGCGCACGATTCGCTGTTCTCTTCGGCGGCTCATCAACTGCATGCGCGCGGTGTGCTGGAAACCCTGGTGCATTCGATCGACGCCGACCTGGCCGGCGAATCCGAGCGCTTGCTGGCGCGGGTGGCCTGCGACAGCGGGCGCTTGCCGTTGATGGGCGCGGTGCCGTTCAGCGCCTCGGAAGCATCCTGCCTGTGGGTGCCGTCGCAGGCCGCGTTCGCCGCGGGACGCGCGCGTCATCGCGGCGCCGCCTTGAGTTCGCTGCCGTCGGATCAGAAGTCCGCGCC
This sequence comes from Lysobacter sp. 1R34A, assembly GCF_051217035.1. Lineage (NCBI taxonomy): Bacteria > Pseudomonadati > Pseudomonadota > Gammaproteobacteria > Lysobacterales > Lysobacteraceae > Lysobacter > Lysobacter sp. 1R34A. The sequence continues at coordinate 288,952 of NZ_JBPKJP010000001.1, read as the reverse complement.
GCGGGTCGAGTCGGTGCCGGCGCCCGCGCAGTTCAAGCGCAACGTCGAGCGCTCGCTCGACCGCATCCACGACGGCGGCATCAGCAAGGTGGTGATGTCGCGCAGCCTGCGCATCGCTGCACGGGTCGACGTGCCGCAGTTGCTCGCGCAATTGCTGACGCGGGCGCCCGGCGCCTACACCTTCGCGATGGATCTGGCCGGCGCGGCCGGGCCGAAGGCCTGTCTGATCGGCTCCAGCCCGGAGCTGCTGCTGTCCAAGCGCGGCACCCGAGTGGTGTCGAACCCGTTGGCCGGTTCGATCCCGCGCGTTGCCGATGCCGAGGAAGATCAGCGCCGTGCGCGCGGCCTGCTCGAATCGGCCAAGGACCGCTACGAGCATGCCCTGGTCGTCGATGCGGTCGCCGCCGCCCTGCGTCCGTACTGCCGGGTTCTGCGCGTACCGAAGACGCCGTCGCTGGCGGCGACGCCGACCATGTGGCATCTGTCGAGCGTGGTCGACGGCGAGCTGATCGATCCGAACACCAGCTCGCTGCGCCTGGCGCTGGCCTTGCACCCGACCCCGGCGGTCTGCGGCTATCCGACCGAGCCGGCGCGCGGCGTGATCAGCGAACTGGAAGGCTACGACCGCGGCCTGTTTACCGGCCTGGTCGGCTGGTGCGACGCCGAAGGCGACGGCGAGTGGGCGGTGACGATCCGCTGCGCCATGGTCGAGGAAGACCGTGCGACGGTGTTCGCCGGCGCTGGCATCGTCGCCGGCTCAGAACCCGATGCCGAACTGGCCGAAACCACCGCCAAGCTCGGCACGATGCTCAATGCGATGGGGCTGGCGCAGGCGGTGGAGGCGAGCGGCGCGGAGGGCAGGGCATGAGCAGCGTGGATTTGCTCGAGGGCTGCACGCCGTGGCCGCAGGAGTTCGCCGAGCGTTACCGCACGCTGGGCTACTGGGCCGGGATCGGCCTGTATCAACGCCTGGCCCAGGTCGTCGCCGAGCACGGCGAGCGCATCGCGGTGGTCTGCGGCCAGCGGCGTTGGAGCTATGCGCAATTCGACGACAAAATCCGCCGCTTCGCCGCCGGCTTGACCCGCCTGGGTATCGGCCCGCGCGACCGGGTCGTGCTGCAACTGCCGAACCTCGGTGAGTACTACGTCGCCTGCTACGCCTTGTTCCGCATCGGCGCGATACCGGTGTTCGCCTTGCCGGCGCATCGCCGCTCGGAGATCGCTTATTTCGTCGGGCACACCCAGGCCCGGGCCTGCGTGATCGCCGACCGCGAAGCCGGTTTCGACTACCGCGAACTGATGCGCGAGGTGCGTGCCTCGCAATGCCTGGACGAGGTGATCGTGGTCGGCGAGGCGCAGGAATTCCACGCCTTCGACTCCTTGTACGACACGCCCATCGAGCAGCCCGGACCGGCCGCGAGCGAGATCGCATTCCTGCAGCTCTCCGGCGGCAGCACCGGGGTACCGAAGCTGATTCCGCGCAGCCACGACGATTATCTGTACAGCGTCCGCGCCAGCGCCGAGATCTGCGGCCTGGGCCGGGACTGCGTGTATCTGTGCGTGCTGCCGTGCGCGCACAATTTTCCGATGAGTTCGCCCGGTGCGCTCGGCGTGTTCGAGGTCGGCGGCCGGGTCGTGCTCGCACGCCGGGCCGAGCCGGATTTCTGTTTCGGCCTGATCGCCGCCGAACGGGTGACCCTGACTTCGCTGGTGCCCTCGCTGGCCCTGGCCTGGCTGGAGTCGCGCTCGCGCGAACGCCACGACCTGTCCAGCCTGCGCAGCATCCAGATCGGCGGTGCGCATTTGGCCGACGAGGTCGCACGACGGGTGCCGGGCGCGTTCGCCTGCCGCCTGCAACAGGTGTTCGGCATGGCCGAAGGCCTGGTCAACTACACCCGCGACGACGATGCCGAGGAATTGGTGCTGAGCACTCAGGGCCGCCCGATCAGCGCCGACGACGAAATCCGCATCGTCGACGACGACGATCGGCCGGTGGCCGAGGGCGAAACCGGGCATCTGCTGACCCGCGGACCGTACACGATCCGCGGCTACTACCGCGCCGAGGCGCATAACGCCCGCGCTTTCACCGAGGACGGTTTCTACCGCACCGGCGACCGTGTGCGGCGCCTGGCCTCGGGGCATCTGATCGTCGAAGGCCGAGCCAAGGATCAGGTCAACCGCGGCGGCGAGAAGATCGCCGCCGAGGAAGTCGAGAGCCATCTGCTCGCGCATCCGGCGGTGTTCGACGCTGCGCTGGTGGCGATGCCGGACCGCTGGCTCGGCGAAAAGTCCTGCGCCTTCGTGGTGCTGCGCGAGCCGGCGCCGAGCCCGCGCGAGCTGCAGCGCTTCCTGCGCGAACGCGGCATCGCCGCGTTCAAGATTCCCGACCGCATCGAGCCGATCGAATGCCTGCCGCGCACCGCGGTCGGCAAGATCGACAAGAAACTCCTGCGCGCACGCTTCGTCGCTCCGCCGGCCGACGCCTCGGTTCCCACCCAATCACTTCTCGCCGAAACGCTGTCATGACGATTCCGACCATCGCCTCCTATCCCATGCCGGGCGCCGCCCGGTTGCCCGCCAACCGCGTCGACTGGCGCCCGGACGCGTCCCGCGCGGTGCTGCTGATCCACGACATGCAGGAGTACTTCCTCGCCTTCTACGACCGCGCCCAGGCGCCGGTGCCGGAGCTGCTGGCGAACATCCGCGCCTTGCGCGACGCTTGCGACGATGCCGGCGTGCCGGTGGTCTATACCGCGCAGCCGACCGAGCAGAGCGCGCTGCAACGCGGCCTGCTGCAGCCCTGGTGGGGCCCGGGCATCACCTCCAGGCCCGAGCTGGCGTCGGTCGCGCCGGAAATCGCGCCGCGCCCGCAGGACGTGGTGCTGACCAAATGGCGCTACAGCGCCTTCGTTTCCAGCGACCTGCGCGAGCGCATGCGCGAGCAGGGCCGCGACCAGCTGATCGTCTGCGGCGTCTACGCCCACATCGGCTGCATGATGACCGTCGCCGACGCCTTCATGCACGACGTCCAGCCGTTCCTGGTCGCCGATGCGGTCGCCGACTTCTCGGCCGAGGAACATGCGCTGGCGCTGGATTATGTGTCGCGCCGTTGCGGCGTGGTGCTCGACCGCGCCGCCTGCATCGACGCGCTCGGCACCGGCCTGGGCCTGCCGCGCAGCCTGATCGCCTTGCGCACCGAACTGGCGCAGATCATCGAAGTGCCGCTGGCCGAAATCGCCGACTCCGATAATCCATTCGAGGCCGGCCTGGACTCGATCCGGCTGATGACCTTGCTCGAACGCTGGTCGAGCCGCGGCGAGCGCATCGGCCTGGTCGAACTGGCCGAACGCGGCAGCGTCTCGGAATGGTGGCAGTTGATCGAATCGCGACGGGCGGCCTGATGGAACCGAACCGCGATGCCTTGCCGTTGACCGGCCCGCAGTACGGCATGTGGGCCGGGCAACGACTCGACCCCGACAGCCCCTCGTTCTGGACCGCCGAAGCGATCGAACTGCGCGGCCCGCTGGACCTCGCCGCGCTGGAAACCGCGGTGCGCGAGACCTTGTCGGCCTGCGATGCCCTGCACATGCGTTACCTTGTGCAGGACGGCGAGGTCGTGCAGCGCCTGGATCCATCGCGGCCGGTGGCGATCGCGCGGCTGGATTACTCGCGCTGCGAGGAGCCCTGGCGCCAAGCCCGCGCCTGGATGCACGAGGACCTGCAGCGCAACGCCGACCTGGCCCAGCGGCCGTTGTTCGCGACCGCGCTGATCGCGCTCGGCGAAGATCGCCACCTGTGGTATCTGCGCGCCCATCACATCGCCCTGGACGGCTTCGCCTATCTGCTGTTGATCCACCGCGTCGCCGAGCTGTATTCGGCGCGGGTCGGCGGACGCGCGGCAGAACCGGCGCGCGACTGGTCCCTGGCCGCGACCGTTGCCGAGGAGGCCGGCTATCGCGCCTCGCCGCGATACCTCGCCGACCGCGATTACTGGAGCCAGCGCTTCGGCGACGTCGGCGAGCCGGTCACCCTGGGCCCGAAGTGCGCGCCCGGCGACAGCTCGTGTTCGCAACGCAGCCTGTTGGCGCCGGCCGAGTACGCGCGTTGGCAGGCGGCGGCGCGCGGGCACGGCGTCGATTGGGCGGCCTGGCTGATCGCTTCGATCTTCGCCTGGCTGCATGCGCGCAGCGGCGCCCGCGACCTCAGCCTGGGCCTGTTGGTGATGAACCGGCTCGGCACGCCGGCGCTCGCGGTGCCGTGCATGGCGATGAACGTGGTGCCGCTGCGCCTGCGCATCGACCCGCAGCAGGGTTTCGACGGCCTGGTCCGCGCAGTGGCCGCCGAACTGCGCGCACTGCGCCGCCACCAGCGCTACAACTACGAGTGGATGCGCCGCGACCTCGGCCTGGCCGACGGCCACGCGCAACTCTACGGCCCGGTCGTCAACCTGATGCCGTTCGACCGCGGCTTCGTGTTCGAGGGCTTGCACAGTCGCGCCCATCCGATCTCGGTCGGCTCGGTCGAAGATCTCGACATCACCGTCTCGCCGATGGCCGACGGCATCCGCTTCGACATCGAGGCCAATCCGCAGGCCTACGATGCGGCGACCCTGCAGGCGCATCACGCCGCGCTGCGCGAGCTGCTCGATGCGGTGATCGCCGAACCCGCGACCGCGATCGCGACACTCGCCGGACGGTTCGCCCTATCGCCCACGGCGGAGGCGGCATGAGCGCCGCACGACCGCGCCCGCGCTTGCTGCGGGTGCTGCGGATAGCCGAGCGGACCCCGCAGATGCGCCGCTTCACCCTCGGCGGCGACGACCTGGCCGGGTTTCCGCGCGGCAGCGAAGGCGCGCACATCAAGCTGTGGTTTCCCGATGCGGCCGGAGAGACGCCGCTGCTGCCGGGCTTCGGCGAACGCGGCCCGGCCTGGCCCGAGCACGCGCCGCGTCCGCACGTGCGCACCTATACGGTGGCGCGCATCGACCCGGACGCGAACGAAATCGACGTCGACATCGTCCTGCACGGCGACGAGGGCCCGGCCTCGCGCTGGGCCTTGCGCGCCAGCCTCGGCGACCCGTTGGGCCTGGCCGGTCCGGGCGGCCCCAATCTGTTTCAGGGCGATGCGCAGCGTTTCGTGTTGATCGGCGACCCGAGCAGTTATCCCTTGCTGTATGCGGTGATCGCCAAATTGCCGGCCACGGCGCAGGTCGATGTGCTGATAGAAGTGCCGGATGCGAGCGAAGTGCAGCCGCTGCCGCCGCACCCGCGCTTGAACGCGCAATGGCTGTCGCGCCACGGCGCCGCCGCCGGTGCGAGCCGCCGGTTGCTGGAGGCGGTGCGCCGCTTGCCCTGGAACGGGGCCGAGAGCGTATCGGTGACCCTGGCCGGCGAAAGCGCCCAGGTGGTGGCGATCCGCGATTTTCTCGCCGCCGAGCGCGGCGTGCCGCGGCGGATGATGTACGCGGTGCCGTACTGGAAAGACCGCTGGGACGAAGACCGTTACCACGACGAACGCCATCGGATCATGGACGCCTTCGACGAGGCCGCGGTTTGAGCGCTGTCGTATCGACACCCGGCGAATTCGCCGGCCGCACCGTGCTGGTGACCGGCGCCGCCCAAGGCATCGGCGCGGCGACCGCGCAACGCCTGGCGGGGCAGGGCGCGCGGCTGGCCCTGATCGATCGCGACGCCGATTCGCTGCAGGCCCTGGCCGCACGGTTGCGCGGCGAGGGCGCGCAAGTCCACGCCATCGTTCTCGACCTGGCCGATGTCGCCGCGGTCGACATGGCGGTGGCCGAGGTCGAAGCCGGTTTCGGCGCGATCGAACACTTGGCCCACGTCGCCGGCATCCTGCGGGTCGGCGAATCGCTCGAGCTCGACCTCGACGACTGGGAAGCCTGCATGGCGGTCAACGCCCGCGGCGTGTTCGCGACCACCCGGGCGGTCGCGCGGCGAATGGTCGCACGCGGCCGCGGCAGCATCGTCCTGGTCGGCTCGAACGCGGCCTCGGCGCCGCGCTGCGGCATGTCCGCGTATGCCGCGTCGAAGGCCGCGGCGAGCCAGTATCTGCGCTGCCTGGCGCTGGAGCTGGCGCCGAAGGGCGTGCGTTGCAACATCGTCTCGCCGGGCTCGACCGACACCGCGATGCAGCGCGCCTACGTCCGCGACGACGCGGCGCGCCACGAGATCCTGCATGGCGCCGCCGATCGTTTCCGCCTTGGGATTCCGCTCGGCCGCATCGCCGACCCCGACGATGTCGCCGAAGCGGTCTGTTTCCTGCTTTCGGACCGGGCGCGGCACATCACCCTGCACGACTTGCGTGTGGACGGCGGCGCCACCCTGGATGCTTGAGCTGCGGCGGATGCCTGGGCTGCGGCTGGAGGACTGAGCTGCAGCGTTAGCGGCCGCCGCGAACGGCCGCCGGGGCCTTCACGCCGGGCGCATGCGCTCTTGTCGTGGCGATGACGTCGGCCCGAATAGGCTGCTCCGCATGTCCGACGATCTGATCGTGGTGCGCCCGGAAGGCCTGTACTGCCCGCAGGGCGATTTCCATATCGACCCCTGGCGGTCGGTGGCGCGGGCGGTGGTGACCCATGGCCACGGCGATCATGCGCGCGTCGGCATGGGCGAATACCACAGCACCGTCGAGGGCCTGCCGATCCTGCACTGGCGGCTCGGCGAACAGCATTATCGGGCCCACGCCTATGGCGAGGTGTTCGAGCTGGGTGCTGCGCGGGTCAGCCTGCATCCGGCCGGGCATGTGCTCGGATCGGCCCAGGTCAGGATCGAGGCGGGCGGGCAGGTCTGGGTGGTGTCGGGCGACTACAAACGCGAACCCGATCCTACCTGCGCGCCGTTCGAGGTCGTGCCGTGCGACGCGTTCGTCACCGAATCGACCTTCGCCCTGCCGATTTATCGTTGGCCGGATACGGTCGGCGTGGTGCGCGACATCCTCGAATGGCGCCAGCGATGCGCCGACCGCGGCGAGGCCGCGGTGTTGTTCTGCTACGCGCTCGGCAAGGCGCAGCGCCTGCTGGCCGAACTCGGGGCACTGGATTCGCGCGTGGTCGCCTTGCACGGCGCCATCGCGAGCGGGGTCGAGGTGTATCGCCAGGCCGGCATCGCGATGGCGCCGACCCGGCTGGTGAGCGAGGACGCGCCACGCCACGATTACGCCGGCGAGCTGATCCTGGCGCCGCCTTCGGCGATGGGCTCGGCCTGGATGCGCCGGTTCCGCCGGGTACAGACCGGTTTCGCCTCGGGCTGGATGCGGATCCGCGGCAATCGCCGCCGTCGCAACGTCGATCGCGGCTTCGTCGTTTCCGATCACGCCGACTGGCCGGCTTTGCTGGCGACGATCCGCGCGACCGGCGCCGGCCGCGTTATCGCCCACCACGGCCGTTCCGAGGCCTTGCTGCGCACCCTCGCCGAACAAGGCCTGCAGGTCGACGCGTTCCGCGGCGCCGCGTTCCCCGGCGAGCACGAGGAGGCCGGCGCATGAAGGGCTTCGCCGCGCTGTATCGCGAACTCGACCGCAGCACCGCGACGACCGACAAGCGCGCCGCGCTGGCCGCGTATTTCGCCGCCGCCGCGCCGCGCGATCTGGCCTGGGCCCTGTGGTTGCTGTCGGGCAACAAGCTCGGCCGGATCGCCAATACACGCGAGCTGCGCGAATGGGTCGCGGCCGAGGCGGCGCTGCCGGCGTGGCTGGTCGACGAGAGCTACGACCAGGTCGGCGACCTTGCCGAAACCCTGACGCTGCTGCTCGACGACCCGCCGAGCCGCGTCGACGACACCCCCTTGCACGAATGGATCGAGCAACGGCTCGCGCCGGTCGCCGGCGCCGATCCCGAGTCGCGGCGCGAAGCGGTGGTCGCCGGCTGGCGGGTGCTGCCGGCCGACGAGCGTTTTGTCTTCAACAAGCTGATCACCGGGGCCTTGCGGGTCGGCGTTTCGCAGCGCCTGGTGCAGCAGGCCCTGGCCGAATGGTCGGGAGTCGACATCGCCCTGATCGCCCAGCGCATGCTCGGCGCGTGGCAGCCGTCGCCGGGTTTCGTCGAACAGCTGCTGTCGAAGCAGGCACGTGCGGAAGACCGCCTGCAGCCGTATCCGTTTTTCCTGGCATCGCCGCTGGAACAACCGGTTGAAGCCCTTGGCGCGCTTGCGGATTGGTTACTGGAATGGAAATGGGACGGCATCCGTCTGCAGTTGCTGCGCCGCCGCGGCGAGACGGTGCTGTGGTCGCGCGGCGAAGAACGGCTCGACGGCCGGTTTCCCGAGATCGAAGCCTCAGCGCGGCGGCTTGCGCGCGACTGCGTCGTCGACGGCGAGCTGCTCGGCTGGAACGAGAGCGAGGACAGTCCCTTGCCGTTCACCGCGCTGCAGACCCGCATCCAGCGGCGCAAGCCCGGGCCCAAGGTGCTGGCGTCCACGCCGGTGCGGGTCCTGGCCTACGACCTGCTGGAACTGGACGGCGAGGATTGGCGCCCGCGGCCGTTGGCCGAGCGCCGCGCGGCGCTGGCCGAGCTCCTGGATGCCCTTGGCGACCCTGCGATCGCGCTGTCGACCGAACTCGCCGCCGCGGACTGGAGCGAGGCCGCAGCGGTGCGCGAACGCGCACGCGGGCTCGGGGTCGAGGGACTGATGCTGAAGCGGCGCGGTTCCCCCTACCAGAGCGGCCGTCGCCGCGGCGATTGGTGGAAGTGGAAGATCGATCCGCTGACCATCGACGCGGTGTTGATCTATGCGCAGTCCGGGCATGGCCGGCGCAGCACCTTGTACACCGACTACACCTTCGCGTTGTGGGACCAGGGCGCGCTGGTGCCGGTGGCGAAGGCCTATTCCGGCCTCGACGACCAGGAAATCCTGGCCCTGGACCGTTGGATCCGCGCGCATACCCTCGAGCGCTTCGGGCCGGTGCGTTCGGTGCCGCCGCAGCACGTGTTCGAACTCGGGTTCGAGGCGGTCAACCGCTCGACCCGGCACAAGTCCGGCATCGCCGTGCGCTTTCCGCGGATCCTGCGCTGGCGCCACGACAAGACGCCGGCGCAGGCCGACGATCTCGCCGCGCTCAAGGCTTTGGCGCGTTGAGGGGCAATTCGCCGGAGCGGTACAGCACTTGGCAGCGCTCGCAGTAGAAGCTGCGCCGGCGGCTGCGCCCGAGGTCGCGCAACTGCAGGGCGCCGCCGCAACCGGGACAGCGTTCGCGCGTGTGCACCTGCCAGCTGCGCGACAAAGTGCCCTCGCGCTTGCGTTCGAGGAACTCGAAACTGTAATCGCGGGTTTCCGCGACCAGGGCGGCCAGCTTGCGCGAGGGCAGGGCGCCGACGCGCGACAGCGGATGCACGCGAACCCGGTACAGGACCTCATTCTTGATGATGTTGCCGGCCCCGGAAAACACGGTCTGATCGAGCAGCGCGTCGCAGGCGTAACGATCGGGGTCGGCGCGCAGCTTGCGGCGCGCCGCGGCGGCGTCCCAGGCTTCGCTCATGACGTCGGCGGCCCAGTCGTAGGCTGCGTCGAGCTCGCCCTCGACGTACTTCACCGAGCAGGCGTAGAAATGCAGTTCGTCGCGGGCGAAATACAGGGATAGACGCGGCTTCTGCGACTTGGGCCGGCCGATCGAATAGCTGCCGAACAGCAGCAAATGCACGCGCAGGCTGAAGCCGGAAAACTCGATCAACAGGTGCTTGCCCCAACTGCGGATATCGAGGATCCGGCGACCGCCCATGCGCTCGATGTCGATCGGCGCGTCTCCGGCGACCTTGCGCACGGTCTTGTGCACATAGGGCGCCAGCAGCTCGCGCAGGATGACGATCGACGGTCCTTCAGGCATCGGCGGCGCTGCTGCACAAGGTCTGGAAATCCAGGGCGTCGCCGACGGCGTGACCGGCGGCGGTGTTGTCGAAGATGCACCAGGTCTCGGCACTGCGGCGACGGTTACCGCAAGCCGCCTCGGCCATGCCGCGCAGCCGCGGTTCGTCGTAGGCGCTGTAGTAGATGCGCGGCGAGCCGTGCCAGCGCCAATAGCGGACATCGCCGACCTCGCTGGGCGTGGCTGCCTCGGCGCGCGGTTGCGGCGGGTCGACGCCGGCGCGGGCCACCTCGTGCCGCTGCAGCAATTCGCTCGCGGCCGGCTCGAACCAACTGCGGTGGCGCGGCTCGCACACCACCGACGCCGCGGTGCGACGTTCGAGCATGGCGAAGAAACGCGCCGCGACTGCCGCGTCGAATGCCAGGCTCGGCGGCATTTGCACCAGCAATACGCCGAGCTTGTCGCGCAGGCCGGAAACTTCGTCGATGAAAGCGCTGAGCGGCTCGGCGACGCCACGCAGGCCGGCGTCGTGGGTGATGCTGCGCGGCAGCTTGGCGCTGAAGCGGAAATCATCGGGAACGGTGTCGCCCCAGCGCTCATAGGTGCTGCGCCGGTGCGGACGGTAGAACGAGGAATTGATCTCGACCGCGTTGAAGCGCGTCGCATACATCGCCAGCACGCTGTCGCCACCGCCAAAGCGGGGTTTCACCGCCGCCGACAGCGCCCAGCCGGCGCAACCGACGCGCACGCGGGAAGCGCCGGAGTCGGTCATGACGGGAGGATCATGTCGGAACAGGTCAGGTCGAGAATGGTCATGTCGCTCGTGTCGCCGGGTTGCCAGATCCTGATCCTCCCGGGGGCGGCGTAGCATGCACGTGAATGCCGAGTTCTTCACGCCGCGTCGCTGCGCGCTTAACGGCGGGCCGGCGAGGCTGGAAGAAACTGCGGAGACGCGCATGAAGCACAAGCGATTTCGATTCGGCGAAGGCTTCCGTGTGGCCTTCGGCCTGCGCGGGGTGCAGGCTGCGGAAATGGTGATCGCGCCAGGCGACGCCGAAGGCGATGCCGAAAATCGCCATGGCGGCGCGGACCAATGGCTGTATGTGGTGTCCGGGCGAGGCTTGGCGATCGTCGAAGGGCGACGTCAACCGCTGGCCGCGGGCAGTCTGTTGTTGATCGAGCGCGGCGAGCGCCACGAGATCCGCAATGTCGGCCGGACCCTGCTGAAGACGGTCAACTTCTACAGTCCGCCGGCTTACCACCAGGACGAGGAGCCCCTGCCGGCCGGCGAGCCCTGAGCGCCATCCGTCAGGCGCGCCGGCTCGCGAGAACCGGCGCGCGGTACTGCATCCGGCGGCAGGCAGTCCGCCGGCCACAGCGATCAGGGCACGATGATGCCGCGATCGTCGTCCTCGCCGACCACGCCGCTGTCGGTGGCGCCGTTGTTGCTCCAGACGATGTAGAGGTACTTGCGCTCGCCCGGCGCCGGGTCGCCGTAGTCGCCGTAGTCGCCGTTGTCGGCAATGGCGCGGGCGGCTTCGCGTCCGCCGTTCCAGCCCACGACGATGCGACTGCCGATGCGCTCATCGGACCAGTCGTCGGGCACCAGCAGGCAGGGGCGTCCCGAAGCGAAGATCGAATCCTCGGCGAGGCTGAGCATGGTGGCCGGCCTGGTCTGGCGCGACGGCGGGCCCAGGACCGCGAGGCTGGCGTGGCGCGCATGCAGCATCAGGCCTTCGCAGGTTTCGTCCTGGGACACCCGCCATTCGCTGGTGAAGCTGCGCCGGGCCGTCAGGCTGTCGAATTCGGCGCGCGCCTGCGCCGATGCGGCGGATGCCGCGGCCAGGTAATCGTCCAGCACGGCCGATATCGCCCGGCCGACGGCAAACGACGCGTGCGGATTCAGCGCCAGCGGTTGCGTCACGAACGTCGCGATCAAGTGCGCCTGCCAACGCTTGGCCAAGGCCGCGGCGAAGGCGAGGCGTTGGCTGCGCCCCGGATACTGCTCGAGGAAGACCACGAGATCCTTGGGGTTCATGGTGGGTCGTGCGGTGCGCCAGACGAAGAACGGCCATGGGCAGCCGAGCACGGCCGCCCACCGAGGCAGAAGATGGAGGAGGGCCGCCGGACGCGATGTACAGGCATGGGCCTGTTGCGGTGGCGCTTACTTGGTCGAGCGTCTCGCTTCCTTTGCCGCACGGTCGATCGTGTCGGCGACCACTTTGGGCTGGGTCATGAAAACCGCATGGCTGGCGGCGACCTTGGTGATGCGCGCTTCGATACGCTCGGCCATATGGACGAGCATGGCCTGGTCGAACGCCTTGTCCTCGGTGGCGATCACGGCCCAGCTGGGCTTCGTGCGCCAAGCGGCCTGCGTCAGTCTGGTCCCGAACACCGACATGTTGATCGGCACCTGGGAGTCGCGCAGGAACGCTGCGTCGGCATCGCTGGTGTCGTGGGCGAAGCCTGCCTTGAACTTGGCGGGGCTGATGAAGCCGTAGCCGTCGCTGCCCGTTTCGATGACGAACTCGGGCGTGGGCGCGAAACCGGCGTATTGCTGGGCGGTGGTTTCGCCGGCATCCGGCGCGAGCGCGGAGACATAGACCAAGCCTGCCACCTTGTGATGGACGCCGGCTTCGGTGATGACCGTGCCGCCCCAGGAGTGTCCGACGAGAATGGCGGGGCCGTCCTGGCGGTCGAGCACGCGCTGTGTGGCCTTCACGTCATCGGCGAGCGAGGTCAACGGGTTCTGCACGATCGATACGCGATAGCCGCGTGCGGTCAGCTCGTCGTAGACGGGGCGCCAGCCTGAGCCGTCGGCGAAGGCGCCGTGCACCAGAACGACATTCTTCACCTGCGCGCTATCGCGGGCTGCGGCATCATGGGCCTGGGCGAAAGGAGAGATGCTGGCCGCCAGAGCGGCTGCGAGCACTGCGGGAATGAGCTTGAGCATGGACGTGTCCTCGGGCGGTGGGCGGTGGCAGTTCGATGTGCGGCGTTGGCCGGCAGGGCTACTTTGCGGGGCGAGCCCGCACCATCGGCGACCCAAAGTCCTGATAACTTGACCGAACGTATTTTTCAGGCGCGAACGGGAACTTGCGCGGATCGAGGGACGAGTCGGCGGGAAGGCGTGCTCTCGCGAAACACCCGGGAACCGGGATACACCGATGCGGCCGGCCAGCGTGGTCACACCGTCGGCACGGTTCCGCCGTCGATGGTGTATTCCGTCCCCGAGATCGACGCGGCCCGGGGAGAGACCAGGAAGGCGATAAGGTCGGCCACTTCACCCGGCTTGGCCGGGCGTCCCAACGGAATCCCGCCCAGCTCCTTCATGACCAACTGCTTGCCGCCTTCGTAGTCCGTCCCCGCATGGGCCGCGACGCGTTCGACTAACGCGACGGACGCCTCCGTCTCGATCCAGCCCGGCGAGACACGAACCACGCGCACGCCCTTCGGCGTGACTTCCTTGGACAGCGCCTTGCTGTAGGTCGACAACGCCGCCTTGGCAGCGGCATACGCGATCGTGGCGTCCGGCAGCGGCAGCGTGCGCTGGATCGAGGTGACATGCAGGATCACACCCGAGCCTTGCGCGATCATCGCGGGCAGCAAGGCGCGATCCAGTCGCACGGCCGACATCAGATTCAGATCGAGCGCCTTCGCCCACTCCGCATCGTCCAGGGCGGCGAACCCGCCCGCCGGCGCCGACGATCCCCCTACCACGTTGATCAGGGCATCCACGCCGCCGAGATGGCGCAGCGCCGCCTCCGCCGCTTGGCGAGCGCCTTCGGCCGTGGCCAGGTCGGCCGCCATATAGTGCCCATCGTCGATGGGCCGCTCCGGCTGCGAGCGCGCAGTAGCCACGACATGCGCGCCGAGCTGGGACAACCGTTCGACGACGGCAGCGCCCACACCGCGCGAGCCGCCTGTCACCAGGACGCGCTTGCCGGCCAACTGGAGGTCGAAGCTCACGGCGCGATCTCCAGCGTGGCGATCTTGCCGCGCTCCAGGGTGAAGCCATAGCGCAGGTCCACCGGACTGCCGGGGAAGTTGCCGGCGACGCGCGCCGTCACGATGTAGGTGCGCTCCTGCTTCTCCAGCGTGTGGGGCTTGGCGGTGTAGGTGTACTTGGCGGACGAGTCGGTCTTCCAGGCTGCGATCGCAGCGAGGCCCGAGTGGGTCTTGCCCTCGTCCAGCACCAGCCCGTCTGTGGTGAAGCAGCGGGCCACCGCTTGCGCGTCCTGGGTGTCGGCATCGAAGTAGGCCGCGATGGGCTCGGGCAGGTTCAGATCGTTCATTGCAATGCTCCGGTTGGGTCCACGGAGCAAGGTTGAGCCGTTCTCATAGATAAGAGAATCACCTACTATCTGATCAGGCTATGTAGAGATCGGTGCACAATGCGCGGCTCTGAATTCGCGGAACTCAAGGCCTTCGTGGCCGTCGTCGACCGGGGCAGCTTCGCGCGGGCCGCCGATCACTTGGGGCTGTCACGATCCGCCCTCAGCCAGATCGTCCGTCAGTTGGAATCGCGCTTGGGGGTTCGCCTGCTGAATCGGACGACGCGCAGCGTCTCGCCGACCGAGCCGGGCCGCCGATTGCATGAGCGCATCGCCCCGATGCTCCGCGACATGGACGAGGCCGTTGCGCAGGCCGTGGGTACGAGTGCGCGTGCCGCGGGGACCCTGCGGATCAACACCCTCAGCATGGCAGCGAAGAAGGTGATCGCGCCGCGACTGGGTCGTTTCGCCAAGGCGCATCCCGATGTAGCGCTCGACATCGTGATCGACGATGGCTTGAGCGATATCGCGGGCGAAGGATTCGATGCAGGCATCCGCGTGGGCGGCCGCCTGCAGAAGGACATGATCGCGGTCCGACTTACCCCGGACATCGAACTGCTGGCCGTAGCCTCGCCCGACTATCTCGCCAGACACGGCGAACCCGGGACACCTGCCGACCTGAGTCGTCACGCCTGCATCAACTGGCGTTTTCCGGGCAGCGGAAAGGTCGCAGGGTGGGCGTTCAAGAAGAAAGGAAAAGAGGTCGAATTCTTTGGCGATGGCGCGGTGACGTCCAACCATCAGGACATCGTCGTGCCCGCCGCGCTCCAGGGCCTGGGCATCTTCTATGCCTACAACGACGATGGCATTGCGGAGGCGTTGCAGGACGGACGCTTGAAGCGCGTCCTCAGTGACTGGTCGCCGACGGTTCCGGGCTTGTATCTCTACTACTCCAGCAGACGCTACCTGCTTCCCGCACTTCGCGCGTTCATAGACTGTCTGCTCGATCGCGATCTCGGCAGCGAGAGCCCGTCGAAGTCAGGCACCGGTCCCTGACGATCCGGTGGCAGTGCCGATCTGTTCAATGTCTGCATTCGACCCGAAACGGGCATGCGAGGGTCGCCAGGCGGCGAGGGGCGGGGATTAGGGATGTTTATCGGGGGGAGGGCAGTCCTCGATCCATTGGGGGCGTCCGAAAGCTGGTCGGCACCGCTTAGCAGCGGCACTATGCGATGGAGAACGGCATGCGTTCAGGTGAACCGGCGCTGCGTGTGATCGGTTTCCTCATCAGTCTCCGACCCATGACAGGAGCATCGGCCTCCATGCCGGCATCCGCACGCCACGCGTGGAACCACAGCCGCCGTGGCGCCTTCTGGATCGCCGCCGCAGCGAATCCTCATCACACGTCCCGTCGCCTATGTCGCGGTCTGCCGGTCCCAGTGGGTCTGCAGCTGGTGGCCCGTGATCCGGTGGTCTACGGACCCATCCCAGATGCATTTCGATCTGCCGCGCATCCGTAGGTCGATAGGCAGGCGGCGCCGCATCTGGTTATAACATAATAGGCATTGCCCCCCTGTTCATAATTCAGGGCGGTCTGCAAGTGCTTGAAAGTAGAGGCAGGGGCGGGCAGCGACACTACGCATAACACGGCTATCGCCGCCGCCGCCGCCCCGAGCCTGCGCGCCAACGCGCCCCAGACGTATCGGCTCGCTGGCGTCGTTGCCTGCTCCTCCATGACAAGGATCGCCACTTCGGGCTTTTCACCGGCTAAATCGACAAGTGCGGTCAGATGTTCGAGCCCGATAGCGCCGTCGTGGCGCCACCTGCTCACCGACGCTCGGGTCAATCCCATGCGCTTGGCTAGCGCTGAATCATTCTGCGGCAAGCACTTTGCGACAGCTTTGTCAAGCAAAGAATTCAGGGTGCTCATTGTTACTTTCGCCTTGACAGACAGTTACTTCTGACTTTACATCTGCGCCGTCACTTTGGAAGTGACAAAGCACCTCCGGGCAAGCGCAACTGGGTCTAGCAGCCCACGCCTCTACCCGACTAGGTCAAAGGGCACCGCCGGGGAGCGGGGTCCCGGCGCTCCCCCCTAGGGCCGGCGCCGCCGCTCCCCGGCAACTACGGGGGTAGGGGATGGACATCAGCACACAGCAACAGATTGGCGAGCAACTCGCCCGCGTTTTCGCCGTCGCGATGCTCGCCAGCTGCCTTGCAGGCCTGTGCACCCGAGCGTTCGCCGAATTCCTCCGCGACACCCTCTATCAGTGGCGCGCCTGGCGCCGCCGCCGCGCTTTGCAGCGCCGTCGGCAGGGGAGGGTTCTGTGATGGGTCACGTAATCGCCCTTTACGCCGCGTTCCTCGTCGCCGGCGTCGGCCTCCTCGTCCTAGTGGTAGAGCTACCTGGCGTGTTCCGGGAGCTGACCGGCCAAAGAGGACGCGAGATCGCGTATCTGGCCCAGTGGTCGATGCACGACGCCGGCGACACCCTCATTCGTGACGCATCACGAAACAACGTCCCCGACGACCAGGTCGACGACCCGGACGTGGACTACACCCACGACCTGCCGTTCGTGAACTTCACCGGCACCATCGACGAGTTCAAAGCGGCAGAGATAGCCCGCATGGACGATGCGCTGCGCCTGCACAGCATGGTCGGACCCGATGGATACCTCGACCTGCAGAACGCTTCTCCGTGCGATCTGGCGTGGTTCTACGGCCACGACGATTTGAGCCCGCAGGCGTGATGTGGGGCCCGGCCATGCAGACCTCAAAGAACAACCGGAGCTATACGGTCACGCGGATACGCGCTTGCGCGACGCATGGTCTGAGCTTCTGCGGCCCCGTCCCGCACACGTGTTCGCAACTCTCACTTTTCGAGCCGTCAAGCACTACACCGACCGCCACACCGGCAAGGTCGTCGCGGTCAACCGCACCGGCGCGAACGGTTCTATGCATCCAGAAGCGGCCGACAAGGCGTTTCGATACTTCGTCAGCTGTGTCAACCGCGAGGTTTACGGACCGAAGTGGAACACGCGATGGCATCGCGGCATCCAGTGGGCGCGCGGAAGCGAGTTCCACAAGGACGGACGGCTGCACTTCCATGCGCTGCTCTCCGCGCCGACTGCTGACCTTAACCACCTCATCTCCCGGTACGCCTGGCACGAATGGTGGTACCGCGAGTTCGGGCGAAATCAGCTCGAACAGCCGCGATCGCAGCACCAGGTCGCGGACTACGTCAGCAAGTACGTCGTCAAAGACGGCCAAGTAGACCTGTCACCGAATTTCGGAGCGTGGCAACCCGCACGTCCCGACTACGCAGTAGCACCGCAGCAAAGAGACCTGGTCGGGGTCTCGCACGACGAACCGACCACTGGCGGACTGATGCAAGCATCGCGCTGGGAGGGCACCAAGAAAGGACGGCCGAGCGGCCACGGTCCTTAGCTTGACCCTACCAGTCCGCCTGAAATTCGCAGCAAGCAACTAACCAACGACCACGCCAACAACGAGACCACGCCATGAACGCCAACGCACAGATTGCCGCTCCGATCATCACCATCACCGGCCCCGCCCAGGTTCGCACCATGACCGACAGCAAGGGTTTCGCTAAGCAAATCCACTACCAAGAGGCCTCGCTCGAAGCCGATCACATGCGCGTCAAGATCGACCACGAGTTCGACACTCCCGAACTCGCGCTCAAGGTCGGCGACAAGTACTCCTGGGACGTAACCGCCGACCTGGTGCCCGGCAAGTTCGGTCGCCTGGAACTGGCCCGTCGCCGCACCCTGCGCCCGCTCTCCGAAATCAAGCCTGTCGCCGTGGCGAAGGCCTAACCCATGCCGCGCGTACTGACCTGCATCGATCCCGCGCCCGCTGCCGATGGCACGTGCCAGCAAACGGCCTGGATCGATCAGGGCGGTATCGCCGACATGCTCCCCACGCATGAACAAGCGAATGCAGTGGGGTTCGCGTTCTTCTCGACGCTTGTAGTAGTCGCCTTCGTAGCACGCACCTTCAAACCACCTCGCAACTTCTGAGGATCAACCATGTTCAAGTCCACCACGATCACCCGTTTCAACCGCGCCCGCGTCTCGATGCTGACCGCGCTGACCCTCGCCATCCTGCCGGGCCTGGCGATGGCCCAGACCACCGCCCCGGACACCACCGAGACGGTGAACCTGTTCAAGACCTACGGCCCCGCCGCCGTCGTCCTGATCATCGCGTTCAGTGCCGTGCTGTGGAGCATCCGCGCTGCCGGCCTGTTCAAGCCGCGCTGATCGGACGCCGTTCCGTTACGCGTCACACAACGGGCGGCTTCGGCCGCCCTCTTTTTTCAGGGGAACAGACATGAGCTTTGCAACCCACTTGCTGCCGTTGATTGAACTGGTGTGGTGGATGTGCCTCGGTGTCGTCGCCTCGACGAACTGGGACTGAGCCATGTGCAACGTCACGACGTCGCGATTCATTTTCGTCCTTGTGCTGCTGTTTCTGCCGGCGTTGGCTTACGCCGAGAACTATCACGGCACCACCGAAGGGGATGCCAAAGCCAAATGCGAGGCGAGCAAAGCGAAGATCGCCAGCAAGTTCCCGGCCGAGTGTGTGCATTATCCGAACCACAGCCCTAAGGAATGGTCGTGTGAGGGCAGGGGAAACGGAGCTGGTTACGGCTGCGATGGCTTGTTGCAGTTTTTCCTGGAGCCGAGGCCCAGCGGCGTTTACGGCCACCACTACTATCAAACGGCTTGCGCAAGCCTGACTCCAACCCAGACACGCGCGAACATGTCGCGTCATCCGAACCTTTCGGTTTTCTGCGATGGCGGCTGCGAGCGGAAGTTCCAGCACGGAACCGACCCCGAGGACAAGTTCACAGTCACCGATGGTCCTTATGCCGGGTATTGGATATGGGGCACTGGTACGGCCACCGGCAAGACGTGCGATCCGAACGATCCAGACGGCGACAAGCCCCCGAAGGAACCCCCGCCGCCGGAGTGCACCAAGACGCAGAAGCGCTTGCCGGACGGTAAGTGCGTCGACAACAACGACGAGTGCCCCGTAGGGCAGCACATGGCCGCCGGGAAGTGCACGCCCGATGGCGCTTGCCCCACCGGCCAGGTCAAAGGGCCGGACGGATCCTGCGTCGATGAGGGCTGTCCGGCAGGCCAGGCCAAGGGCAAAGACGGCACCTGCAAGAAGGATGCTGACGGTGATGGCAAGCCCGACGACGGCGAGGGCGACGATGGTCGGTTCTCTGGCGGTGACACCTGCGATGAGCCACCCAAGTGCAGCGGCGATGCGATTCTCTGCGGCCAGGCGCGCATCCAGTGGCGCATCGACTGCAACACGCGTCGGAAGTTTACGGTTACCGATAGCTCTGGCTGCTCGGCGCCACCGGTGTGCGTCGGCAAGAACTGCGATGCGCTGGAGTATTCCCAGCTGCTCCAGCAGTGGCGCACCACGTGTGCCATTAACGCCCTGATAGCGGCTCAGCAGCCCGGCACGCCTGGCGGCGGCGATGGCGTCGTGGAGTACATGACCAACGCACGTGCGACCGAGGCCGGCGCGTTGAACGCGATCGCCAGCGGCACGGATGGCACCGAAGGGCTCAGCGTCGACCAAGCTTGGGCCGCACCCAGCAGCGGCAACATCGATGAAGGCTTGTTTGGCGGCGGCAGTCCCGGTAGCTGCGGCGTCATGGTCTCAACGACCTTCTTCGGCCATCAGATATTCGACATGCCGCCGGAGTTCTGGCGCCTCGGCCAGATGATCGGCTGGCTGCTCGTCGCACTCGCGTACCTCTGGGTCGCGTTCAAGCTTGGAGATTGACCATGCCCGCCATCCTCGCAGGCCTACTCGCTGCGCTCGGTCCCTGGATCGCGCGTTACTTCCTCGCCAAAGGCGTCCTGCTCGTCGTCGGACTGCTGGCCCGCTTCGGCCTGGTGCTGGCCACCGACAAGTACGTCATGGAGCCGCTGATTCAGCACGTCATCGCCGCGTGGAATCAGATTCCGGCCGATTGGCAGTGCTGGTTCGCGCTGCTCGGCATCACGAAGGCCGCAAGCATTGTGGTCTCGGGCCTGACGCTGATTTCCATGAAGAAAGTGTTCTTCGCCAAGAAGGATTGACCGTGAGCGCTATAGCAGCCAACGCATCCATTTCGCTACTCACCGCGCCGCCAGGCAGCGGCAAGAGCTTGCGCGCCGTGTGGTATCTCAAGAATGCCGTTGAAGCCGGTGAGCAGGTGTTCGCCTGCAACATCAACGGGCTCAACATCGACGGCGTGACCGATTTTCCGGACCCGACGCAGTGGGAACAGCTTCCGCCGAAATCCGTCCTGGTGGTCGACGAGGCGCAGAACTTCTTCCGCGCCGGCGCCGGCGCCGTGCCCGACTACATCAAGGCGATGGAGACCATCCGACACGGCGGCATCCGTTTGATTCTGATGACGCAACACCCGGCTTTGATTCACACGAACATCCGGGCCTTGGTCGGCTATCACGAGCACCTGGTGCGCGAGAACGGCAAGGAAAGCGCGATCATCTACAGCCGTTCGCGCGTGATCGATAACGTGCGATCGGACAAGGCGCTGGCGGTCGAGGATCACCACACCTGGGCATACCCGAAAGAGTGCTACGCGCTGTACAAGAGTGCCGAGGTGCACACGGTCAAGCGCACCATTCCGCACAAGTACAAGCGCGCTGCGGTGATGGCCCTGGTCGCGGTTGCGCTATTCGCTTTTGTCGGCTACACGGTCTACGGCAGCTTTAAGACGGAAGGCGATGGCAAGGACGCGCTGACCGCGCCGGCAACGGCGCGGGCAAGCGGCTTTGACCAGCGCCCCGACGAGAACAAACCCAAGTGGAACAGTGCGGCTGACTATGCGACGGCGCACCTGCCGCGCTTCGGCACCATGCCCTGGACGGCGCCGGTCTTCGATCATAGATCGGCGAGCGCCGACCCCCAGCTCCTGTGCATGTCGACCGACGCCGGCGTCGACGCCAACGGCGATCGCCAGGACGCGAGCTGCACCTGTCTCACCGAGCAAGGCACCAAATACGACCTGGGCGACGGAGAGTGCCGGCGCATTGCCAGGGACGGCCCCGTCTACAACCCCTACAAGGATCGCCGGAGCGGCTCCTACGCGTCGACTGGCGCCCAGGGCGAGGGTAGGGAGCCCGACCGCCGTTCGGCCTACCAGGCCCCGCCTAGCGCACCAGGCCAGGCCGGCCAGGCCGCACCTGGTCCGGTCCTGTCCGCCCCCCAGGTCGCCCGGTATGGGCAGATCGGGGTCGGTGGATCTGCCGCGGCGACCCCGCCCGAATAAGTGACTCGTCACTTATGATGAATCGTAATTGCACATTCGTGACGCGTCACGATAATATGCACCTAACGGAGGATCTCTCATGAAGCACGCCAAAGACCCCGGCACCATCGAGCTACCGCTACCCAAGAAGAAGGGCAGGCCGCCGATCTATTCGAGCGCGCTGAGCCCGGCCGAGCGGGCACGTCGCTACCGTCGCAACAAGGTCGAGCGGTTCGGCCAGGCCTTCGAGCAACCGGCCTCGGCTGAGACGCCGGTCTTGTGCCAGGCGCTGGCCTGGCTCGACTCCAATGCGGACGCGGTAAGCTCGGTAACCCGAGAAATCCTCATGTCGGATATTGCCGCTGAGCTGGCGACTCGGTACCACAAACCGTAACGCGTCACTAAAGGACTAGCCATGACCGATGCTGAGGTAACTGCAGCCGCCGCTCCGATCCTGTGCGGCGTCATCTTCTTCCTGCTCCCGGTGTTGCAATCCATCGTTCGCGATCTTCGCCAGGCGTTTAGCCCTGACGAAGGGGATTTCCAGCCAAACGCCTCACCCGCGCCCGCGCCTGGTCCGAACGAGGGGTAGGGTAGGACTCCGGGCAGGGGTCAACCGGCCGGGACCCCCCCTCCCCGCAAACCCGCTTTTGAGACGCGTAACGAAAAGGCCCCTTCGGGGGTCTTATCTTTTGAGGGTGAGGTTGGAGAACAGGATGCAGTGCGCGCACTGGTGGTGTATCGCCGCGAAGTTCGCGCTGGCCCAGCGCTCGACCCACATGCGCCCCTGTGCAAGCGACCCTGCACGCGCCTGGCGTCGTATCTTCGGCCGGTGTTCGTTTACGGTGGTCATCCAACGCCCGTCGACCAGGTAGACCGCGGCAACGATGTTCATTTCGTTCCACACAAGGGCGTGTTCGCCGGTGCCTAGCTGTTGCCACTGGAGCTTTGAGGGTAGATCGGACATGCGCGCATCCTACCGCCGCCCGTCGCACTCGCTGAGACGAAAAGGCCCCCGATCGGGGGCCTCGTTTTGCGCGCTCGGATCTGAGCGAGCAACTTTGATTGGCGGCGATCGACAGATCTGCCAGCTCGATTAGCTAGCCGACAGCCAGGCCGTTTTGCCGATACTCGGCTAGGTCGACGATGACGACCTTGACCTTAAAGCCGCGGCTCTTTGACCGCCGGTTCGCCTCGGCCTTCCGACGCGATTCGAAGCCCGCCAGGCGCAGCTCACCGGCGTCGCGGAACAGCAGGCCGCGCAGCCGTTCGACGGGGATGCGCTGTCCGTCATCGGAGACCAGGTAACGGCCGCGTACACGCCACCCGTACCACTCGCCAGTTAGGTCAATATCCATGCTGGTACCCACCTTGCAGTTGCCTGGGTTGCCAACCATAGACAGGAAAATATCGACGCAACGCGAAGAGCCAGCGCCGCACTCGGCGTAGAACATAATAGGCATTATGCGAAGTAATGAATTAGCCTGTGGCTAGGCCTGGTGCAGCCTTCCTGCGTGCTCTCCTGGCAATGCCCACTACCACCGGAGGTCTCCGTGAACACTCGCCCGCCATGCTGGCCCGCTAATACTCCGTGTCCCAACGACTGCGCCGCCGCCCTGCACGAACGCGAGGTCCACAACCACGTCGACTTGATCGGACCCTGGACCGGTTGGCGACTCCGAGGCCGCGACTTGGTCACACCTGACGGCATACGCTTCACCCCCGAACGCCTGCGTGGCTTGGCCTGGCGCCAGGATTACGAGCGACGCCGGGATTTGGCCCGCAGCAAGAACGCGGCACGGAAATCCAGGCAGCAACTCGGCAAGGTCGTTGTGGTCGACCTCGCCGAATATCGGGTAAACGGCTCGGCCGTCGGGTAGCGCGGCCCACGGCCCCACGACCGGGGCCTTCATTTGCAGGCGTCGTAGACGCGATCGTTCCAGGCTCTGCGCCCGTCGTAGCCGGTATGCCGGCCATGTTCGCTATCGAGGTATGCATCGCGTTGACGCTTCATTTGCTCGCAGGCGTTGAAGCTGGGCGCTCTAGGTCCAATGACCGTGCCCGGTCCCGTGCCATTCCTGGCGCGATGGGCTTGCCGCGCAAGATAGTCCGGATCGACGGCAGGCCGACGTGCGGGGCGAATCTTGCCGTAAGCGTCGCTGCTCGTTATCTCGGTGCCCCAGGTCTTGACGTAAGCTTGGCCTGGCGCACACGGCTCCGATTGGTAGCTGACTTCCTTGCCGCTGACGCATTTGTGTATGTCCTGCGCGACAACCGAACGCGCCGACAGCAACAGCAACACTGCAATCCATGCTCGCATAGCGCCCCCTGCGCTCTCCATTGCCCACAGCCTACATCAAAGGCGAGTCCCGGGCCGGTCGTTGAACTACTTCAAATGCGGCCTTTAGCGGGCGGCGGATGACGCGAACGCTGCAATCCGCTCAGCGTGCTTCGGAAGTCGTCTCGCCAGTCGTCATCGCCATGGCCGCAAACAGCATCCACGTCGTGTGCGGGATCCACTGCTCGACCCAGCGCCACTGCTCGGAATCCGGGCCCGGCGCGAAGCTGATGCCGGCGCCGGTGTCGCTGCCCGGTGCGCCGGTAATGCCGTTGGAGATGCCGCCGACGAACATTTCGCCGGCGCTTTCCAGCACGGTCGGCGGGTTCTTCTTGCCGAATCCGTAGAGCATCGAGATGCCGTAGGGATTGCGGCCCAGGGTCCAGTCGAGCTGGCTTTGCGCGTAAGCGGCTTGGTCGACAGGCAGGCCATAGCCGGCGGCGCCGTGCCCGGCCAGCTTGCGTCCGCCGATGACCATCGCTGCGCTGAGCGAGGCCAGGCGGGCGCTTTCGCCCTGCCACCAATAACCGGTTTCGTTGCGATGCGGAATGAAAAACCCTTCCAGCACGTCGCCGGCGGCCTTGCCGTCCTGCGCGAGTTGGAAGCGCTGGCGGGCGTAGCCGTACGGGTTGGCGACGGCGTTGGTGATGGCCAGCTCGTATTTCAGCGCCGACGCGATCGCATCGAGTACGCGTTGGCGACGTCCCTGCTCCGGTTCGATATCGAGATAAGCCGCCAGGCTGATCACCGGCAGGCCCGCTTCGGCGGCGTGGTAATAAGGACGGCGGCCGCCGTCGCTGACGAAGCCGCCGTCGGCTTGCTGCCGAGCGATCAGGTTGGCGGCGCGCTCGCGCGCATCATCGAGATAGCGCGACTGGCCGGTGGCGTTGTGCAGTTCCACCAGCGCCATCAACGCGGTGTAGTCGTCGATGATGTTTTCTTTGCCGTCGGCGCAGTACTGCGGGTTGAACCGGCGCAGGTGCGCATAGGCACGCTCCGCATCGGCCAGATACCGGGCCCCGTCGAATACGCCATGGCGGCCGGTTTGCTCGGCCAGCATCGAGGCGCGCGCGAGCGCCGCGATGGCCATGCCCCCGCCGGCGCGAAACGCCGAGCGGTACAGCGTGGTGAAGGTGCCGGCCGCACCTTCGTAGCCGGTGACCATGCGTTCGACGCCCGGCGTGCCCCACTGGTCGAACACCGTGGTGTAGAAATAACCTTCCGCATCGAGGATGCGGTGCAGATAGTCCGCGCCCCAGAACGCCTCGTCCTCGACCTGGGCCTGCAGGCCATGGGCGGCGAACAGATCCTTGCGCGCATGCGCGCCGTAGGCCAGCACCCAGGCCGCCATCGAAGCCTGCTGCGGATTGAAATGGTTGGCGTAACCCAGGTGGGACAGGTATTTGCCCTTGTCGCCGCCGGCGTCCTGCCACCCGCCCCACACGTCCACCTTGCGCGAGGTCTGGAAGATGCGCAGCTTGCGATCGGTCTCGTCCGTGTGACGGCTGCGCTTGAAGTACGCCAGCAGCTGCGCGCCGGTCGTGGCGAAGACCGCGTCGTCGCGCACGGGCACCGGTGACGACAGCGCACGCTGCTCGCCGATACGCACTTCCACTTGGTACTTGCCGGGTTCCTGGACCTCGGAAAAATCGACATCGAAATAGCGCTTGCCCGGGGTCCACTCGGTAAACGGCTGCAGCGGCCGCAGTTCGCCGCGCTTGATCGGCTTGCCGTCGCGCAGCACGGTGTAACCGCCCTCCCCGGCCTTGCCTGCGTATTCGACGACGGCCCGCTTCGGCCCCCGCCGCTCCAGCGCCACTTGATTGATCTGTACCAGCAACGGCTCCGTGGGCAGGCTCACCGACACCGAGGTCTTCGGCGTCGCCGCCGATTCCGGGTCGGAGGCGGCGCCGGCCGTGTGCAGCCAACTGGACAGCGCCAGGGCGAGCGCGGCCGTCACTCGAACTCCGGTCTTGCGGGACTGCGGCAAACAGGTCATCGGCACGGTTCCGGATAGACTAGGGCCAGCGCAACTTAGCTACCCCAGCGGTGGCCGTCAATAAATACTTCACATGGATGTATGAATAATGCCGAGACCTCCCCTCCCCATGCCCAACCGGTTTCGAACCCCATGAATAGTGGTCGCGGCGCCACCCAGCAATCCAGCGCCCCCTACAACCGCCGGCTGGTGCTGGATTTCATTCGCCAGCATGGTGCGGCCTCGCGCAAGGACATCCAGGAAAAGGTCTCGCTCAGCCCGCAAACGGTCGCGAACATCACCAACGAGCTGGAATCGATCGGCCTGATCGTCTCGCGCCGGCAGAAGGACCTGAAGACCCGCGGCCAGCCGCCGATCGCCTTCGAGATCAATCCCGACGCCGGCCAATCGATCGGCATCAGCCTGGAACCGGGCCGCGCCTCGGGCGCGCTGGTGAATCTGCTGGGCCAGATCGATGCGCGCTGCGAGGTGCAGTTGCAGGGCTGCGATCGCCCGCAGTTGCTGGCCGGCCTGCTCGAGCTGGTGGCCAAGCTGCGCCGCCAGGCCAATGGCCGGCTATGGGGCATCGGCGTCGCCCTGCCCGGCCCGCTCGGCGACACCGAACTGAGTTTCGTCGGCCCCACTGCGCTCGAAGGCTGGAAGGACTTGTCGATCCTCGACCAGTTGCAGGAAGCCACCGGCCTGCCCCTGTTCCACAGCGTCGACAGCGTGGCCGGCGCACTCGGCGAGACCCTGTACGGGGTCGCCAGGCATCTGGACAATTTCTTCTACCTGCACCTCAGCATGGGCCTGGGCGGTTCCTTGATCGTCGGCCGCAACACCTATCGCGGCGCCGACGGCAACGCCACCGAGATCGGCCACGTGCCGGTCGTCCCGGGCGGCACGCCCTGCTATTGCGGGAATCGGGGCTGCCTGGAGCGCTATCTGTCGCTGCATTCGCTGGCCGAGGCGCTGGGCCTGGACGACGGCCAGATCCGCACCCCGGATCTGCTCAACCGCCTGGACGACGCCGACGATCAGCCTCTGCAGCGATGGTGCCTGCAGGCCTCGCAGCGGCTGCGCGACGCCATCTGCATGATCGAGAACATGCTCGACCCGCAGACCATCGTCATCGGCGGATCGGCGCCGCAAAAGCTGGTGCAACGCCTGGTCGACCTCGCCCAACCGCTGCATCGCTCGGTACGCGGCCGCCCCGCTCCGGAACTGCCGCGGCTGATGATTTCCCAGCGCGAGGAAGATTGTTCGCTGCTCGGCGCCGCGGTGCTGCCCATCCACGAGTTGCTGTCGCCGCGCCTGGAGGGTCTCCAGAAGGACGAGTTCGGGGAGCAGGCGGCCGAACTGCTCGGCCATCGCTCAGTCGCTGGCGGGCGCCGGATTTAATTATACTTCCACTGGATATTTTTATTGACAGGGTGAAATCGGGCTGCCTATAGTCGGCCCCATGAAGCTCGATCAGCCCCAGTCCGGCCCACCACAATCGGGCTCGCCTCAATCAGGCTTGTCTCAGTCCGGCTCGTCCCAGTCGAGGCCGGCGCAGGCCGCTCCGCCCGAGCTCGTCCAGCCTGGATACGACCCGCCCCGACTCGTCATCGTCGGCGACGTCAGCGTGGACCTCGTCCTCGGCACCTTGGACGGCTGGCCTAAGATCGGTACCGAGCAACTGCTGCCGCGCAGCGAACTGCGTGCCGGCGGCTCGGCGGCCAACGCCGCCCTCGCCGCGCGCCACCTCGGCCTCAGCCCGCATCTGATCGGCGCCATCGGCGACGACGACCTGGCCCAATGGCTGCGGCTGCAACTGGCAGGCATCCGGGTGGACCTGCAGACCTGCGCCAGCGACACCACCGTGTCGGTCGGGCTGCTGCACGCGCATGGCGAACGCACTTTCTTCACCAGCTGCGGGCATCTGCAGCACTTGACCCAGGCCTTCGTACTGAAACACCTGCCGCCGGCATCGCCCGGCAGCGTCGCCTTGTTCACCGCCCCGTTCCTGCTGCCGGCGCTGCGCGAGGACTTCAGCCGCCTGCTGGCCGAGGCCTCGGCCAAGGGCTATCGGGTCGCGCTCGATACCGGCTGGCCGCCGGAAGGCTGGACGCCCCAGGTGCACCGGGAAGTCGAAGGCTGGCTGGCCCACTGCGACCATCTGCTGATCAACGAGCTGGAAGCGACGAGCATCGCCGACCGTCGGGATGGCGATCGGGATCCGGACGGCAGCCCGAGCGTGGAAGACCACCGTGATCTGGAGTTGGCTGTCCAGCGCGTCGCCGGCCTGCTCAAGCCCGGTGCCCATCTGATCGTCAAGCTCGGCGCCGCCGGCGCCCTGGGCCACGTCGATGGACACAGCATTCGCTACGCCGGCGAAGCGGCCCTCGACATCTTCGATACCGTCGGCGCCGGCGACGGCTTCAACACCGGCTATCTGGCGGCGCGCATGACTCAAACCGGCCCCAATCAAGCCGGCGCCAACCAGGCCAGCGCGCATCAATCCGGCGCGAACCAGACCGGCCTGAGCGATGCGCTCGCCGCCGGTTGCCGCACCGCCAGCGCGATCCTGCCCCGCTTCCCGCGCAAGAGCATCGCCCCCGGCGAACTCTCGCATTGCCTGCTGCCGCAATCCTGACCCGAAGGCGCGACCATGACGCACCGGCCGATGATCGTCAGTTACATCCTCCTGATCTGGTTCGCGATCTCCTTCATCACCAACCTGATCGGTCCGCTGATGCCGATCGCCATCCAGGATTTCGAGCTGAGCCTGACCATGGCCGGCTTCATGCCGTTCTCGTTCTTCCTGGCCTACGGCCTGATCTCGATTCCGGGCGGCGTGCTGATCGAAGCCCGGGGCGCGCGCTTCACCCTGTTCGCCGCCTTCGCGCTGAACTGCATCGGCGCGCTGGCGATCGCGGTGATGCCCGGGTACGTTTCGGTCGTGGCCGGGTTATTCGTCATCGGCCTGGGCATGGCGCTACTGCAGGTGGTGATCAACCCGCTGATGCGCACGGCCGCCGGCGAGGAGCACTTCGCTTTCTTCTCGGTGATGGCGCAGCTCGTGTTCGGCCTGGCCTCGTTCCTCAGTCCGCTGGTATTCAAGTACTACATGCAGCGCCCGGGCGTGGACGGGCAGCCGCTGGCTTGGCTGACGTTCTACTGGTACTTCAGCGCCGCCTTCGTGCTGCTGGCCCTGCTCAACTACAGGTTGCCGCTGCCGGCGGTCGCATTGAAGGAGGACGAGCGCACCGGCAGCCGCGAGGCCTACCGCAGCCTGTTGCGACGCCGCGACGTGCGGCTGTTCTTCCTCGCGATCGTCGCCTACGTCGGCACCGAGCAGTCCCTGGCCAACTGGATGTCGCAGTTCCTGCACAGCTATCACGGCATGTCGGCCACCGACCAGGGCGCCGTCGCGGTCAGCCGCTTCTGGGGCCTGATGTCGCTGGGTTGCCTCGCCGGCCTGGGCTTGCTGAAGCTGATGGATTCGAAGTGGGTGCTGGCGCTCTTCTCGAGCCTGGCCATCGCCTGCCTGGCGCTCGCGCTGTACGGTCCTGCGGATCTGTCCGCGCTGGCTTTTCCCGCCGCGGGTTTTTTTCTGTCGGTGATGTTCTCGGTGATCTTTTCGCTCGGCTTGAACTCGGTCACCCAACACCACGGCGCGTTCTCGGGAATCTTGTGCAGCGGCATCCTCGGCGGCGCGATCGTGCCGCTGCTGATCGGCTTCATCGCCGATCACTGGAGCCTGCGCGCGGGCCTGTCGCTGGTCTTCATACCGCTGCTCTACATCCTCAGCGTCGGCGCCTGGGCCAGGCCGCTGGTACGCAACCGCACCGTGTACTCGGCGAAAGACACATCCGCTTCGAACAGGCCCGCTTCGAACACGCCTGCCTCGCCTTGAGCGGGCGACGCCATCAGCCACTGCGCGCGGGGCCGCCGGCCCGAGCCGCCGTACAACCAGGAGCCCATGATGAAAAAGCATCCCAGCGATGTTCGACCGACCGGCATCGCCGTCGCAGTGGCCGCGGTATTGATCGGCTGCGCGACCGCACCGGCCATGGCCCAGTCCAGTGCGGCCGGCGAGAGCCAACCGGCCAGCGCCGGACAGGTCGGGGCCGGGCTGGCGGGAGCTGAGCCTGCCGGGGCCAAGCCTGCCGAGCCCGGCGAGGCCCGCACCACGCTCGAGACCGTGCACGTGTCCGCGACCCGCATCGAATCGGACCTGCTGAAGACACCGGTGACCGTCACCGCCGTCACTCAGGAAGCATTGACCCGAGAAGGCATCCGCGACGTGCGTGGTCTGTCCGGCAGCATGCCCAATCTGCAGATCGCCGCCGGCCCGGATTCCGGCGTGCAGGTCAGCATCCGCGGCATCGGCGCCAACAACTTCACCGAGATCGGCGACCCGGCCGTGGGCCTGCATGTGGCCGGCCTGTACTCGCCGCGCCCGCAAGGCGCGTTGGCGCTGATGTTCGACGTCGACCAGGTCGAAGTGCTGCGCGGCCCGCAGGGCACGCTGTTCGGCCGCAACTCCACCGGCGGCAGCATCAATATCATTCCGGCCAAGCCGCGTTTCGACTCTAGCTTCGGCAGCGCCGAACTCGAGGTGGGCAGCTATAACCTGCGTCAGCTCAATCTGATCCAGAACATCGCGGTCAACGACCGCTTCGCCCTGCGCCTGTCCGCGACCAAGGTCGAGCGCGACGGCTGGGTCGACCAGCAACAGGACTTCACCGACGTCGATATTCCCGAGCGCGGGTTCGTCGCCGACGGCATCCCCGACGTCGATCAGCGCCGCAACGTCAAGGTCGGGCGCGACGAGTATTACTACAACCGCGACGAATGGGCGGTGCGCCTCGCCGCCCGCTTCGCCGTCACCGATAACGTCGAGTGGCTGCTGGCGTACGAAAAATTCCAGAACTCGGGCGCCGGCCAGGTGGGGCTGAAGGATTGCAAGCAGGCCGCCGGCACCCGTTTCGCCTGCCAGGGCGGCAAGTGGGACGTCAAGATCAACGTGCCCGGCAAGACCGACATGTCGATCGATACGGTGCGCTCCAACCTCAATTGGTTCCTCAGCGACACCAACAGCATCGAATACAGCGTGGCCTTCGCCACCCAGAAGCGCTCGCAGATCGCCGACGACGACGGCGGCTACCACGAGATTCCCTCGCAGGTCACCGCGACCTTGCCGGTACCGCCGGAAGGCGACTGGGGCGTGTGGCCGGTGCGCGACAACACCTCGATCACTCTGGACTCGAAGTACAAGTCGTTCGTGCACGAGCTGCAGTTCAAGCATCAGGGCGAACGCCTGAAACTGGTGTCCGGCCTGTTCTGGATGCACGAAAAGAATCAGATCAACTACGCCCAGGAAATGCTGGTCAACGCGCCGTTCGGTTACCCGATCAGCCAGTTCTATCATCAGCCCAACCGTCAGATCGACGCCAAGGCGATCTTCTCCCAGGCGGACTGGCGTTTCGCTCCCACCTGGACCGCGACCGTCGGCGCACGCTACAGCCGCGACGAGAAGACCGACCGCGGCGGCCAGGTCTACGGCGGCTGGGACGCCGAATCCACCGCCTACTACAACGGCCTGTACCACCCGGGCACGCCGGGCGAGCCGGGCTTCCGCCCCCACAACGGCCGCGACCTCACCGAACGCATGGGACCGTTCGGCGGCATCGACGCCTACAAGCTGTGGGGACCGCCGGCCGAGAACGAACACTCCGAGTCCTGGCGCAAGGTTACCTGGCGCCTCGGCTTGACCAAGGACTTGTCCGACGACGAAATCCTGTTCACCTCACTGTCCACCGGCTACAAGGCCGGCGGCTTCGGCGACAAGGACGATGCCTGCGGCGGCAAGGTCTGCGTGGACGGTCCGCCCGGCCCGCAGTACACCTTTTTCCCGTACCAGCCGGAAACCGTCACCAATTTCGAAATCGGCTACAAGGGCCTGTTGCTGGACAAGCGCCTGAGCCTGTCGGTTACCGCCTTCTACAGCCGCTACAAGGACATGCAGGTGACCGGCGACTTCTATGCCGCCAAGGTGCACGTCAACGAGCCCTGCCCGGACTGGGACCCGACCTGCGACGTGATCAAGAAGTGGCAGACGGTCAACGTCGGTACGGTCAACATCCCCGGGCTGGAACTGGAAGTCGACTACCTGCCCACGCCGAACACGCGCATCGGCGGCTTCTTCTCCTACATCGACAGCAAGATCAAGGACTACCCCACTTTCAGCGACGAATGGAATTGCGGCGTGCGCGAAGAGTTCGGCGCAGTGCCCTGCCCGGAACCCTACAGCGGCCCCGACCCCACCCTGGCCGGCCGCCAGATCTACGACATCACCGGCCATCATCTGCCGATGACGCCGAAGTTCACCGCCGGCGTCAACGTTTCCCACACCTTCAAGTTCGGCAACGGCTATGAGCTGGTACCCTGGCTCAGCGTGAAGTGGCAGGACAAGATGTACTTCACCCTGCGCAATCTCGACAACGCGCACATCTCCGACGCGCAAGAGGCCTATACGACGGTGGATGCCAGCCTGAGCCTGAAGTCGCCCTCGTTCTGGCGCGCCGAGCTGTACGTGCTCAACGCCACCGACAAGATGACCAAGAACTGGGCCGACGACGCCGGCGGCTTCATCCGCGGCTACTGGAACGACCCGCGCACGGTCGGCCTGCGGGTCCGCCTCGATTATTGATGCGGGCCAGGCCGCAGACCGTCGTGATCCCCCTGTGGCGGCCGTAGCGAAGCGGAGCCGCCACAGGGTGTTACGCCGGCGATCGCTTATCGCGGCGCCTGCTGCCCGAGCTCCTGGGCCAGCCCGACAAGGATCCCCTCCGGACCGCGGAGGTAGCAGAGCCGATAGATGTCGAGGTAGTCGACCACTTTGCCGACGAGCTTCGCGCCGCGTTTGCCGAGGCGGGCGATCGTGTCGTCGAGGTCCTCGACGGTGAACATGACCCTCAGGTAGCCGAGGGCATTCACCGGCGCGTCGCGGTGATCGGCGACCACGGGCGGCGCGAGGAATCGCGAGAGCTCGAGCCGGCCGTGACCGTCCGGCGTGCGCATCATGGCGATCTCGACGCGCATGTCGCGCAAGCCGGTGACGCCGTCGGCCCAGTCCCCTTCAATCGGGGCGCGTCCTTCCAGCGCCAGGCCGAGTTCGGCGAAAAATTCGATGGCGGCGTCGAGGTCTTCCACCACGATGCCGATATTGTCCATGCGCTTGATGGTCATGACGCCTCCGGAAGTTCGGCCCGACGCGGTCGGGCCAAGTCGATCAACCGGGCGAGCATAAGTGTTTCGGTCGCGATGGCGCCCTCCCCCGTCTCGGGCCCGGGACCGCCGAGTCGCCATCGCGCCTGCGATCGCCCGATATTGTCGAACCTGGGTTCGCTCGTTCGTCGTACTGCTGAAGCGAGCAAAACCGAACCGGTGTCTACCAGGAGAGCATCACGATGAGCGTCGTCATTACCGCCTTTGAACGGTCGCCCGACGGCGGCAAGGGCCTGGCGCGTGACACGCGCGTGCGCTGGGCGCTGGAAGAGGTGGGCCAGCCGTACGAGGTGCGCCTGATCTCGTTCCGCGCGATGAAGGAGCCCGCCCATCTTCGCCTGCAGCCGTTCGGCCAGATTCCGACCTACGAGGACGGCGATCTCGCCTTGTTCGAGACCGGCGCTATCGTGCTGCATCTCGCGCAAAGCCACTCTGGTCTGTTGCCGGAGGAGGCCAATGCGCGGGCGCGGGCCATCGGCTGGATGTTCGCCGCGCTCAATACCGTGGAGCCGCCGATCCTCGACCTCGTCGTCGCCAAGTTCGATGAAGGCGACCGGCCCTGGGCCAAGGAACGCCTGCCCCTGGTCGAAGATCGCATTCGCCATCGGCTGGTCCAGCTGTCCGCCCGCCTGGGAGATGCCGACTGGCTCGACGGTGCATTCAGTGGCGGCGACCTGATGATGGTGTCCGTGCTGCTCAGGCTGCGGCCGTCGGGCATCCTCGACGAATTTCCCGGACTGGCCGCGTATGTCGTGCGCGGCGAAGCACGCCCCGCCTATCGGCGTGCATTCGCCGCGCAATGGGCGATCAACGCTGCTGCGCCGCAGGCCAGCTGAGCCTGGGTTTATCGATCCACGCAATGCCGCTCTAACGGTTGAGATCCGACATCGTTCCGGACAACGCTGCATGACGCCGCAGCCAGGCCGGCATCCGTTACGCGATGCCGCAGCGGCGCTCACGCACGGGTAACGCCCGCGGCCTTTAGATGTCGTCCAGGCTTGCGGCGCGCAGCGAAGGCGAGCGTGGCGCCACTCGATACGCGAGGCGAGCCGGGTCGCCGCGACGCGTCGCCGCTGGCTCGTCGGCGGCAACCCGCCCCTGTGTTGCATACCGGCGCCGCCGTTTCCCCGGAGAATCGCGATGCCCAATCGCAAGAAGCAGGACTTCCCGCTGAGCGAGATCCGTCGCTATCTGGAGCCGGGTCCGGTGGTTCTGGTGTCCTCGCGATGGGAAGACCGCACCAACATCATGACGATGGGCTGGCACATGATGCTCGGGTTTTCGCCGGCTCTGTTCGCCTGCTACATCTGGGGAGAGAACTACAGTTTCGACCTGATCCGGCGCAGCCGCGAATGCGCGATCAACCTGCCGACCTCGGACCTGGTCGATACCGTCGCCGCGATCGGCAACTGCAGCGGCGCCGACGGCATCGACAAGTTCGAGAAGTTCGGCCTGACCGCGCAGCCGGCCGAGAAAATACGGGCACCGCTGATCGCGCAGTGCCACGCCAACTTCGAATGCAAGCTGGTCGACGACCGCCAGATCGATCGGTACGGGCTGTTTATCTGGGAGGTCGTGAAGGCCCACGTGGCGGCCTCTCCGAAACGCCCGAAGACCCTTCACTATCGGGGCGACGCCGAGTTCATGGTGTCCGGCCCCAACCTCAGCCGGCTCAACAGGTTCAAGCCTGAAAATCTGTAGTTCGCGCGCATTGCGACGCAGCATTGCCGCGCCGGCCATCGTTTAGCTGGCCACCGTTTAGCTGGCGAATACCGCAGGAAGCGAATGCGGCGCCGTCGCCGGACGGCATGCCGGCGCTATTGCAAACGCTTGAGCAGTTCCCGCGCCACGCCGAGCGCCGAGGCCGGGTTCTGGCCGGTGATCAGCTCGCGATCGATCACGATGTTGGCGGCCCACGGCGCGGAGTTGCTGCGGTACTGGACCCCGGCCCGCTGCAAGGCGGCCTGCGGATAGAACTGCATCTCGCCGCCGCCCAGTTGCGGCTTGGCCTGCTCTTCTTCCTGATTGCTGATCACGGTGACCTGGTAGCCGCTGTAGATCCATTGCGGCGGGCGCTGGGCCCCGCCGGCGGCCATCGCGGCCGCATAGCCGGCGGCATCGGGCAAGGTCGACAGCAAGGCGATCGGCCCATGGCAGACCAGGGCGGTGGTCTTGTTGCGCGCGTGGAAGTCGGCCAGCAAACGGCCCAGCGCGGGGCTCTTGAGCAGGTCCTGCATCGGCGCGTGGCCGCCGGGGATATAGACCGCATCGAACCGGCCGTAGCCCAGTTGTTCGATGCGCGCCAGGCTCAGCACCGGCGAGTTCTCCCTGGAGGTCAACTTCAACCGCTCGAGCAGGTTCTGATGCGCCTGCAGGTCGGCCGCGTCGTTGCCGAAGTACATGGGGTCGACGGATTTCGCGTCGACGGTCGGGGCCTGCCCGGTCGGCGTGGCGAAGGTGATCCGGTGGCCGGCATCCAGCAGCAACTTGACCGGCTGCATCAGTTCGTTGAGGTAGAAGCCGGTCGGAAAGACCTTGCCGTCTTTCAGCTCGAGGCGATCGGCATCGGACAACACGACCAGCACGTCGCCGGCCTGGGCCGAGCCGGCCCCGAGAAACAAGGCGGTCGCGATGGCGAGGCTGCGCAGGGATTTCATGATGAGTTCCTGGTGGATTCGGTCTGGTGGATTTCGCTTCGGACGAGGATCGGGTTCATTGCGCCAGCAGAGCATCGCGCAGGGCCGCCCCTACCCCGCTGGCCGACTGCGGGTTCTGGCCGGTGATCAGGCGCCCGTCGACCACCACCTTGGCGGTCCAGTCCGGCGCGGGGTGATGGCGCGCGCCGCGCTGCTCCAGGGTGGAGGCCAGCAGGAACGGCACGACCCGGTCGAGCTGCACGGCGCGTTCTTCGCTGTCGGTGAAGGCGCTGACGTTCTTGCCGGCCACCAGATAGGCGCCGTCGCCGAGCGTAACGTCGACCAACGCGGCCGGGCCGTGGCAGACCGCGGCGACCGGGCCGCCGGCCTCGAAGATCTCGCGGACGACGCGTTGCACATCGGCGTTGCCGGGAAAGTCCCACATCGCGCCGTGACCGCCGGCGAAGAAGATGCCGGCATAGCGCGAGGCGTCGACCTCGCGCAGGCGCCGGGTGTGGCGCACCGCCTCGCGGAACTCGGGTTGCGCCCAGTAACGCGCGTTGATGGGGTCGTCCAGGTTGAGGCCGTCGACCGGCGGCTCGCCGCCCTGGATCGAGGCGAACTCGACCGCTATGCCGGCCGCCTGCAGTTCCGCCAGCGGGTGGGTGACCTCGCCGAGGTAATAGCCGGTCGGTTGCCCGGTGTTGCCCTTGGTGCCGTGGCTGGTCAGTACGAACAACACCGGTTTCAGCGAGGGGATGGAGACGGTCTGGCTCATGGCGGTGACCCTGCGGGAAGGAAGGAGGTCACTGTATTGCGCACTTCCAGGGCGATAAACTGGCTATCCAGAAAATCTTTTGTTCTTTTGAAGACAAGATGAGCCGGAAATTCGACTACCTCGGGGACGTGGAAGCCTTCATTGCCGTGGTCGAGCACGGCTCCTTCACCGCGGGGGCAGTGGCGCTGTCTACCACACCCTCGGTGTTGAGCCGTGCCCTCGCCCGCCTGGAGGCGCGCCTGGGGCGGCAACTGCTGCAGCGGACCACGCGCCGGCTCGGCCTGACCGAGGCCGGCCGCGTCTACCTGGACCAGGCGCGCTCGGCGTTCGCCCTGCTCGACGAGGCCGAGCGCGAGGTGCAGGGCCAGGAAGGCGAATTGGCCGGGCGGGTGCGGATCAGCGTTCCGACCACCTATGGGCACTATCGGTTGCCGCCGTTGCTGGCGCGGTTCGCCCGGCAATACCCGCAGATCCAGGTGGAACTGAACATCACCAACCGCAATGTCGACCTGGTCGCGGAGGGCTTCGATCTCGCGATCCGCCTGGGCCAGCTGCCCGACAGCGGCCTGGTGGCGCGCAAACTCGAAGACGCGGCCTTGCTGCTGGTGGCAGCGCCGGACTATCTGCAGCGGATGGGACGGCCGCAGACCTTGGAGGATCTGCAGGCGCACCTGTGCCTGCCCTTCGTCATGCCGCGCACCGGCCGCATCGCGCCGTGGGCGTTCCGCGATGGCGAGCGCGACATCGACTGGCTGCCGGGCTCGTCGATCGAAATCTCCGACGATGTATTGGGCGTGGTGTCCATGGCCGAGCACGGCATCGGGATTTGCCAGAGCTACGACTTCATCGTGCGCGATCGGATCGACCGCGGACGCCTGGTCGAAGTGCTGCCGCAGTTGCGCGGCCGCTCGCGGCCGTTCTCGGTGGTGTATGCGCCGCACCGGCGTCAATCGGCGGCGGCGCGCGCCATGATCGAGTTGCTGACTTCGAACGCGGTTCAAGATCGGCCGGCGGCCTGAAGAGAGCCGCCCGGCCGGACGCGTCAGGCGCCTCCATAGCGATGCCCGCGTTAACCCGGGGTTGCGCGATCGGGCGTCGGCGCTCACGCACGTACAACGTCCCAGCCTCT
Organism: Lysobacter sp. 1R34A; assembly: GCF_051217035.1. Lineage (NCBI taxonomy): Bacteria > Pseudomonadati > Pseudomonadota > Gammaproteobacteria > Lysobacterales > Lysobacteraceae > Lysobacter > Lysobacter sp. 1R34A. Next base: position 251,422 of record NZ_JBPKJP010000001.1, on the reverse strand, counting down.
TAGATGTCGCCAGGCTTGCAGCGCTGCAGCGACGACGACATGAGCACAACGCCCTCCATTCGCACCGAACCCGCGCAATCGGACGCCGACCGGACTGCCGCCGTCAGGCACGGCCGCACGGTCGTCGACGGCCATGAGATCTTCTACCGCGAAGCGGGCGCCGCCGATGCACCGGTGCTGCTGTTGCCGCATGGTTACCCCTGCTCGTCCTACGAGTTCCGCAACTTCATGCCGGCGCTGGCCGACCGGTGGCGCCTGATCGCGCCGGATTTCCCCGGCTTCGGCTACAGCGGCACGCCCGAGGGCTTCGATTACAGCTTCAACGGCTATGCCCGCTTCCTGGCCGCGTTCGCCGACCGGCTGGGCCTGCAGCGCTACGTGCTGTATCTGCACGATTACGGCTCGCAGATCGGCCTGCGCCTGGCGATCCAGGCGCCGGAAAAGATCGCCGGCTTGATCGTGCAGAACGGCGACATCTACGCCGACACGCTCGGCCCCCAGTACGAAGGCCTGCTGCGCCACTTCGAGCATCCCAGCGACGAAACCCGGCAGAAACTCGTCGATGCGGTGAGCGAGGACGGTTATCGCGACGAGTTCCTCAACGGCATCGGCCCCGGCCTCGCGCCGCTCGTGTCCCCGGACTTGTGGAACCTGCATTGGGCCTTGACCACGCCCCGGCGTGCCGAGATCGCGCTGGCGCTGATGGAGGGGCTGAAGGAAAATCTGGACTGGTTTCCGAAATACCAGGCCTATCTGCGCGAACACGCGCCGCCGACCTTGATCCTGTGGGGCCCGCGCGACGGTTACATGCCCGAAGCGTCGGCGCGCGCCTATCTACGCGATCTGCCCGACGCCGAACTGCATCTGTTCGACGACGGCGGCCATTGGCTGCTGGAGACGCATCTGGACCGCGTGGTCGCGTTGACCCGCGGCTTCCTGGAGCGCCTGCCGCACTGCCAACGCTGACGCAACGCTGAGCGCCTGCCCGCCTCCACAGAACTGCCTTTCGCGCTGGCCATCGAGATCCACGCAAGCGCCGATCGACGATGCGCGCCTCATTCGCTGGTACGATGCGGCGCACCGCAACAGCAAAGGCAACGCCGCTCTCGGGTAGGAGCGACGCAAATCGCGACCGCGTTGCCACGGCCTTGCCTCGATGGCCTGATCTCCTTGTAGGAGCGACGTGAGTCGCGACCACGCCGAACGTCTCGCAGCGCCTCCTTCCCGCAAGATCGACATCGCGCCGTCAGAAGAACCCCGCCGGCATCGGCGGGGTGGCGTCGTCCAGGAAGGGGACGGTCGCGGCCACGATGGTTTCGGCTTCGGCCATGATGCCGATATGGGAGGTGCCGGGCAGGATCAGCAGCCGGGCCGGCGGCGGGGCCGACAGGAAGCCTTGCGCGGCCAACGCGGGCGCGCCGCCGCCGCGCATGCGGAACATCTCCACGCCATGCTCGGGGCCCATGATGTCGTAGTCGCCCATGACGATCATGGTCTTGTGCTTCAGCGCCTTCATGTCGTCGCTCCAATCGAACGGCGTGGCGTCCAGCACTTTCAGCTTCTCGACCAGCCGCGGAAAATCCTCGCGCCGCGGCGCGAGCCGGTCGTACTCCTTCCGGATCGGGCTGTTGTCGAACACCGCCGGCGTGATCTGCTCGATGCCCGCCAGGACTTCCTTGTAGAGCGCATCCAGCCGGGTACCCGCCGATGCGGTGACCAGTTTCGCGACCTTGGCCGGGTGCCGGACGGCGAGCTGGATCGCCGCGCCCCCGCCCATCGAATAGCCGAATACGTCGGCCTGCTTCACCCCGGCTGCGTCGAGCACGGCGGCGGCGTCGTCGGCCATGGCTTCGTAGGTGATCGGACCCGGGCCGTCGCCGGTGCGGCCATGTCCGCGCTGGTCGAGCACGATCACCGGGCGCGTGCGGGCGAACCGGTCGACCATGGCGGCCATCGCATCGGCCGACATGTAGGCGCCGTGCAGCACCAGTAACGGAGTCTTGGGCGATTTCAGGTCGCCGACGATGTCGTAATGAATGGCGAGGTCGCCGCGTTTGGCGATGGCCGCGCGTTTGGCCGAGGACACCGCGGCGGTGGCCGCGGCCGGTTCCGCCGCCATTGCGCTTGCGGCCGGCGCGGCCGACAGGGCCAGGCCGGTCAGCACCGCAGCGGCGACCAGGCATAGGCCGGAATGAGACAGGGACATGAGGGGCTCCTTTGTCGGTACGGTTGAATACACGTCGTTCGAGATCGGATCGTCGGCCCGTTTCATCAGCGGGTCGTGGCTGGCCGAACCGGCGATCTATGGACAAGACGAACCAGGCGGCTGCAATTCGACAAGCTCGCGCGGGACGGGCGCCGCGGCCGGACGGCAGCCCGTCAAGGCCCAGGTCGGGGCCGCAATTCGAGGGAATAGACCGCGGCGCCGGGCAGGAACGGCGAGCGACGCCCATGCACCCAGTCGCCGTGCCCGCGTCCCCAGAAAGGCGACAGCAGATGACCGCTCTGCCCTCCGGGCATGTGGGCGATGCCGAAGCGCTCGTGGCCGGGCGACACCACCATGCGTTCGGTCGCACCGAAGGACGGGCCCTGCACGCGCGGCATGCCGCTGTCGCCGGGCAAGCGATCGCGCGGCATGCACAGCAGGCGCTTGCCGAGCAGCGGCACGGCCGAGGCCAGCGGATGACAGATCGAGGCGGTGTTGCGCTCGCCCCAGGAACCCTGCGCGAGCGCGCCCTGCCCGGAGAGCTCCTGGCGTACCTCCAGCGCCGCGTCCTCGAACAAGGCGTCCCAGGACCGATAGCGCTTCGACAGCAGATGCTCGGGCCGTGTGGTCGCCATGGGCCAGGCCACGCCTTCGAACTGCGGCAGTTGCGGCATCACGAAACGCTGCCGCATCGCCGCCTGGGCCGGTGCGGTCAGGCCGTCGAGGATGCGGGCATGCACGGCCAGCCGCCAACCCCGCACCAGTCGGTAGCTCACCGAGCCGGTGCTCGCGCGCCCGTCCCAGCGAGCGGCCGCCTGGGCGACCGCGGCCAGCGCGGAGTCGCTGCGACTGTATCGCGCCTGAGCCTGCATCAACTTCCACCAGGGCGTCAGCAGCAGCGCGCGATCGTCGAGCTGGATGGCCAGCAGATCGGTTTCCTCGAACGCCTGCCGTTGCCGCAAGGCATCGCGTATCTGAGTTGCGCGTGCGCCGTGCGAATAGCCGCCGTCGCCGACCCGGTTCAGCGCGGCGCCGTCCAGGATGCGGTTGTTCGCGGTCCACAAGCGATGTTCCGGCGGATCGGCGATGACGGGCGGCATGCCGGATTCGGCGGCGGCGCACTGCCGGTGCATCGACGCGTCCGAATCCGCATCCGGCCCGGCAGCGGCTTGCGCACCGGCGGCATTCGCCGCGGGCGACCCGGGCCAGCAGTCGCTGGAGGCCTGCGCGGCGATGGTGGGGCCGATCAAGGTCCAGGCGATCCGGCCCTGGCGATCGGCCAGGAGCAGATTCGCCGTGGGCAGGCCGACCGAGCGGGCCTGCGCCAGGCCCTCGCCCACATCGCGCGCGTGGTGCAGCGCAGCCAGGTTGAGGTTGAGGCCTTCGGGGCGATACGCGGTCCAATGCAGTTGCATCGGCGGTTGGCCGATCGCGTCGACGACCAGGGGGCCGCGTTCGTCGCCGCGCACCGGCAGCGACTCCGGGTCGCGCCCTTTGATCCGGATGAGTTCCACTGCGGGCTGGCGCCGCAGCAGCGCCGCACAGCCGCTCGCGTCATGGCCGCCGCAATGCGGGTCCCAATCGAGCGTATCGGCGTAGCCGTTGGTGAACCCCCAGGCGAGCCGGCCGTTGCTGCCTGCGACGACGACAGGCAAGCCCGGCAGGGTGAACCCGGACACGTCCACCGGCCCACTCGGGTGGCGATAACGCAGGCGCGCCCGGAACCACACGTTCGGCACGCTCAACCGGGAATGCATGTCGTCGGCGAGGATCGCACGCCCATCGCCGGTCAATGCCCCGGCGACCGCGAAGCTGTTGCTGCCGGGCGTGCCGCTGGTGTCGAGTGCGGCCGGACGTTCGCGGATCGGCCCCGGCAGTTCGCGCAGGTCCACGCGCTCGGCTCCCGGCAGGACCGCGTCGCCGCGGGCCGGCCCTTGCATCGGCGCGTCCCAGCGCGTGCCGTCGCGCACCAGCAGATCGAACAAGGCCGCAGGCAGGTGCGGCCGCATCGATCGCAACGCCGCTTCGCGCGTGTTGGAGGCGTCCTGCAGATTGACGTACATCGCGTAGCCGGTCAGCGCCGAGTCTTCCGCACGCCACCGCTGCGGCGCCTGGCCGAGCAACAGATACGGCCAGGGCCGCACCTTCAACTGCGACAGGCCGGCGTTCACGCCTTCGGTATAGGCCAGCAACACGTCCGCGTGCGCGCCGGCGAAGGCATCGGCCTGGAGCCGGGCGCGGTGGCGGAAGCGGTGGATCCGGCGCTTGCGGTCGGCATCGAGCATCGACGGGCCCAGCAGTTCGGCCAGTTCGCCGGCGGCGGTGCGGCGCATCAGGTCCATTTCGAAATAGCGCTCCTGCGCATGGACATATCCCAAGGCCCGCGCGGCGTCGCGCTCGTCGGCGGCGTCGACGGTGACGACGCCGTCGCGGTCGCGCGTCACCTCGACGGAGCTGCCGAGCCCGGCCAGCGCGGACTGGCCATCGAGCAGCGGCAGGCTGCCGCGCAACGACAGCCAGGCCGCGAACGCGAGCAAGGCCGACAGCGATGCCGTCCACCGGAGTATCGACCGCAACCGCTTCGCCATTTCGCCCCGCCGAAGAATGTCGCCGCGTCGTCGCGGCGAGCGATAGGTGATTTTGCCTACGCACCGCTGCCCCGAACATGGCCGGGACCTCGCCGCCCTGCCCGGCTCGCGGATGCCGCGCTGTGCTGCAATGCCGTTCTAACCCGAATCTCGATCAGGCTCCGAATCCGACTTCGAATTCGGCTCCGGTTGTGGACATGGAGGCGGCTCGGGCTGCCATCGAGGCTGCGGCCCGCGCCGGGACAGCCACGCCGACCGCAGCGACTGCGCCGTCGCTCGGTCGGCCGGCAGCAAGGTCTCGATCGCCAGTTCGCACAGCGCCAAGTCCACCGGCGCCTTGAACAGGGTCGTGACGCTGACGAAGGACAGTACGCCGCAGGGCGCGCGCAATCGCATCGGCATGGCGAAGCCGGTCGATGCGACCGTGTCCGATGCCGGTCCGGGATAATCGCTCAGTTCCGCATGCAAGGCATCGAGGACGGGGTCGGCGGCGAAGTCGGCCTGCCGGCGCAGGCGCTGCAGCAACTGCGCACGCCACGGCCCCAGATTGAGGATGCGCGGCGCCAGACCTTGCGGGTGCAGGCTCAGGCGCAGCAGGTTGATGGGCGGCCGCAGCAGGAACGCAGCGATGCCGTCGTCGTACAGAGCGCCGGATGCGCCGTTGCGCGCCAACAGGTTCCAATGGCGGTCCATCGCGAGCGCGGGATACGGCTCGTGCCCACGCAGCACCAGACCTACCGCTTCACGCGCCTGCGCGAGCGCGGGATCGTCGCGCAGGCATCGCTCGGGATGGAGCGCCGACCACCCGGCCGCGCGCATCAGCGCATTGCGTTCGCGCGGCGGCACCTCCAGGCGATCGGCCAGGCGTATCAACATCGCCCGGCTCGGCTGCGAACGCCCGGTCTCGATGAAACTCATGTGTCGCGCGGAGGTAGCCGCGAGCTCGGCCAGATTCGACTGGCTGAGACCGCGGCGTTCGCGCCAGTCGCGCAAGAGTTCGCCCAGAGGTCGGATCGCGTTCATCCGGCCACGATAGCCAGGACGCACGGTTTGGCCATTACCTGTCGGGTAAACCGCGCGGCCGGCCCGGCGCGGCGTCCGTCGCCGCGCCGAAACCGCGTTGCCTGCAAGGCGCAGGCCGCGCGCCGTCCACGCCATGCCGAGCGCAGGGAGCGCGCTTGCGTACAGTCTGACGAATCTCGACAGCCCCCTGTGCCGCGGCTACGCCGGCAGCGGCGAGATCTGCACGGTTGCGCGGTAGCGCATCGCGAGGGAGTCGCCCATGCGGATCGGGCGACGCCGGCTCGCAGCCGGCGTTCGCGGAGCAGGTACTGCCGTTACATCACGCAGCCGGCATACACCTTGGACCGGTTGGTGACCACGCCCCAGCCTGGATCGCCGCAAGCGGCGGGTTGGCGGATGCCGACGACCGTGCCGGCCTCGTCGTAGTACACGACCGAGCAGAAACAACCGGCGGAATCGGTGGCCGCGCCGGCGCCGGCGGACAGGGCCAACAGGGCGCCCAATACGATCAACTTGAAGCGATGCATCGCACTCCTCCCTTGGCGTTCTCGCGGCAGGATGCCGCGTCGGGAAGATAACAACGGCGCCGGCGCGCGGCGCGCATGAGCCGAAGCGAGGCGCGATTACGCGATTGCCGGCCCAACTGAATTGTGCGGGCGATCATGATGCCGCACGATGCGCCGCAGCAATCGCCCTCGATGCGCTCGTTTATGGGCGCGGACGCGCGCGCAGGCAGACCCGAGGGGTCGCGCACGACCGTCTTCGCGCCCGAGCCGGCGCAGTCGAATGCACTGCCCCATGCCGTCGCGCGGCGATCAGCGCTTGCGCTGCAGATACAACTGGACCGGCTTGTCCGGTGCCCGCCGGATGACGCCCTTGGCTTCCAGATCGAGTTGCACCGCCTTCAACCACCAGCCCGCGGTCTCGCCCTGCGGAAACAACTCGTCCGGCAGATGCGGCAGCAACGCCTGTTTCGCGTCCGCGACCTTCAGCCCGGGCGGCCGGTCCGGCAATACCGCCAATAAGGCCTTGCGCATCGCCAGGTATTTCGTCCGGTCGACCCGGGTGGTGCGGCCGGGGCTGGCGACGTTTTCGATTTCGATCTTGTCCTCAGGCATCGAGCTTCTCCTTCACTTCGATCCGCGGATTGCGCAACCCCATCGCGATCCAGGCCGCGAGCAGCTTGGCGTAGAACCACAGCGACTGGCTTTTCAGATTCGGCAGGTCGTCCGGCAGTCGCGAGGCATCGTCCAGGTCGCCGACCATGGTCCGTAGCTGCGCTGTCGGCCGGGTGTGCGGCGGCCACAGATGCAGGTACACGCTGAGCCAGTGCGCGCCCTTGAGTTCGAGGAACACCGGGGTGTTGCAGCAAGTGGCCACGACCCGGCGGGTGCCGGCATCGGCGGACAAGCGGAACTCGGCGAGGTGCTCGGCGCCGGACACGATGCGGATTCGGTCCTTGCGATATTCGGCGCAAGGCGTGGCGCCATAGGCGGTCAGCCTATCGACCGCGCCCGGCAACGCGGCCAGGCGCGCAGCGGCCGCCCTGCAGCTGTCGCACAGGCATTCGGACACCAGGATCGGCGCCCCGCTCGCCTCCATCCGGGTGCGTCCGCAGGCGCATCCGATCATCGCGGTCGCCGCTGTGGCGGAGGCGCTCATGCGGGCTGTTCCTCGTTGAAATGAAACAGGTGCCGGATGTACCGATCGAGATGATCGAGGCTTTCGCGGGCGAGCGCGGGATCGTTGCCCGCCTTGGCCAGGACGAAGCCGCCCTGGATCACGGTCTGGGTGTGGCGCGCGAGGCTCGCCGCGGTCCAGTCGCCGGCGATGCCGCGCTCGCGCCGCGCGGTTTCGATGTCGGCCTCGAGCGTGGCCGCATGGCCGAAGATGCTGCGGCCGCAGGCATCGCGGATCTCCGGCGAGGTCGCGTGGATTTCCTGGGCCATGGTGCCGACCAGGCAGCTGAATTCGTCGACTTCGCCGACGATGATCGCTTTGCGGAACGCCACGTAGGCCAGCACGCGCTGCAAGGCGTCCGCCGGCCGATGGTAGGGTGCGGCGGCGAAGAATTCGGTGGTCGTCTCGGCCCAGAACTCGGCCGCGGCGACGCCGAGTGCGTCCTTGCTGGCGAAGTGATGGAAGAACGCGCCCTTGGTCACGTCGGCGGCGCGGCATAGCTCGTCGACCGTGGTGGCGGCGTAGCCCTTGGCCCGGATCAGGTCGCGTGCCGCCTCCAGGAGCCGGGTGCGGGCGTTGCCACGTTCGGGCGATTGCTTGGTCGGTCTGGCCATGGCACGAACATACCATCTGGTCGGTATGTGTCAAGCCTGCCCGGGACGGTCCGCCTTCCCGGCCTACTCGGCCGGCGCCGACGGGTCCAGCAGATCGTCCGGCCGCACCATCGCGTTGCCCGCGCGTACGAGGTGCAGATGGCCGTCCGCGCGCTTCGGCGCGCCGTCGTTGCGCCGCGGCAGCGGCGTGGCCCGCCTGGCCGCGGCCGAAGGCGCTTTCTCGAACGGTATCGCCTCGCGCAAGGCCGCACCGCGTACCTCGTCGATATCGTCGTGGCGCTGATCGACCCAGGCGCGCACGCGCACCGTCGCCTTGCCGTCGGCACTGCTCACGACGAAGGCCGCCGCCGCGGGCTCGCTCAATACACCGTCGACCGCCGCCACGCGTTGCCTGATTCTTGCCAGTTCGCCGCTCGCCAGTTCGCCGGCGGCTACGTCCCCGGCCGGCAGGCTCAGGTCGAACTCGAAGCGCCGGCTCGGGTTCTGGCTGTAGTTGAGGATCACGCTCTTGAACACGATCGAGTTGGGCACGCGCAGATTGTTGCCGTCGAGGGTCATCAGCACCGTCGCCCGCGCAGTCATGGCGGCGACCAGCCCTTCGTGCTCGGCGATCCTGACGTGATCGTGCGGGCGGAACGGCTGGCGCAGGCTCAACAGCACGCCGGCGATGTAGTTCTCGATGATGTCCTTGAACGCGAAGCCCAGGGCGATGCCGACCACGCCGGCGGTGCCGAGTAGCGCGCCGACCACGGCGGTGGCGTTCATCAGTTGCAGCCCGGCGCTCAGGCCGAGCAGGACGACGCCGCCCTTGATCGTGCTGGCCAGCAGATCCTTGAGAAACGGGTTGTGGCGCGCCACTCGAGCCACCACCGTCCGCCGCGACAGCCAGCCGCCGAACCACCACGCCGCCACGGTCAGCAGCAAGGCCACCAGCAGCAGGGGACTCGCGGCGAGGAAGCGATACGACTCGGCCAACATCCGCTCCTGCACCGACGACCAATCGAAGGCAGGCAGAGCCGTAACCTCGGGTTTAGCGGCCGGCATTCCGCTCACCGCGGCCTCGTTCGGATCATTCGACCGAACCCCGGTTGCGCAGATGATCCCAGGCCAGCAGGATCACCCGGCGGGCCTGGTCCCACTCCATGCGACTGTCGCCGCGCACTCGGCGATAACAGGTCGCCAACTCGTCTTCGAGCTCCGGCAGTTCGCGTCCGTGGCTGCGCATGTAGGCGTCGAGCCCCAGCTTGATCGCCGGCTCGTAGTCGCGGTAACGCAGGCCGTTGCTGTTCGGCAGGCTGCGGTAGTGCCTGCGCCAGTAGCCGAGTTCGGACTCCAGGTCCACGACGTCAGGCGACATCTCGCTGGTCGGCGCCTGGCTGCCGCAATAGCCCATGAAACTACCGCTCAGGGTGGTGGAATGCGGCCCGCGCGAACTCAACGCCAGCGGCGGTACGGGCGCGCCCGCCACGGTCGATTCGGACGACGGAAAGCCGAATGCAACGCGGTCTCTCAACAGTCTGCTCATGATCTGCGCCTCTCGATGGTGGGCGGCACCGCTCGGCATCGCTCCTGCTCAAGACCAAGCAACTCCCGTGCCACCGATGCGATGACGAACCGGCATCGGCGGGCCGCTCGAAGAACGCACGGCGACTCCGCATCGATTCGCACTCCTCGCTGAGGCGTCGTCGTCTGTTGCGGCGACGGCTCTCGATGCGCGCCCAGTAATCTTTTCATCACGCAGGAATTATTTTCCGCCAACGCACGCTTAACAAACGGCGGCTTACTGTGGCCAGACCGACAGCGCCATGCCCTCCCCCGTATGTTTTTCCCCAGACAGGAACGCAAAACGTGCATTCCGAGCCCGTGCATCCCCGCGCCGCCGACGCCTGCCCCACTCTGTTGATCGTCGACGACGACCACGATTTCGCGCGCTCCGCGGCCGACTTCGCCCGCTCTCACGGCTATAAGACCTACCTGGCTCACTCGCTGGCGCAGTCGCGCGGCTTCAGCGAACTTCCGGTCGTGGACCTGTTGATGCTCGATCTGGATCTGCCGGACGGCAACGGATTCGACCTGCTCGATGAACAGGACATGCCCGAACTCGGGCACGTGGCGATCGTCACCGGTCACCCCTCAGTGGAAACCGCCGCCCGTGCGGTGGCCGGGCCGGTCGTGGACTATCTGGTCAAGCCCTTGTCGCCCGAGCAATTCAGCGGTCTGCTCGAACGCGCTGCCGAGACGGCGCGTGCGCAGGTCGGCGACCCCGGTTCGGCGGGAATGATCGGCGAGTCGCTGGCGATGCAACGGTTGATCGCGGAAATCCGGCAACTAGCGCCGTCGAGCGCATCGGTGTTGCTGAGCGGCGAAAGCGGCACCGGCAAAGAGCTGGCGGCCCGCGCCGTGCATCGGTTGAGCGGACGCAAGGGGCCGTTCGTGGCGGTGAACTGCGGCGCGATCGCTCCAGACCTGCTGGCCAGTCATCTGTTCGGCCATGAACGAGGCAGTTTCACCGGCGCGGCGAGCCGCCATTGCGGCTACTTCGAGCAGGCCAGCGCAGGCACCTTGTTTCTCGACGAAATCACCGAGATGCCCGCGGCGCTGCAGGTCTATCTGCTGCGGGTGCTCGAAGCCGGCTCCCTGACCCGGGTCGGCGGCACCGAGGAAGTGCCGACCGACGTGCGGGTGGTCGCCGCGACCAATCGCGATCCGTTGCGCGCGGTCGAAGAAGGCGCGCTGCGCGAGGACCTGTACTACCGGCTGGCCGATTTCCATCTCGAGCTGCCGCCGCTGCGCAGCCGCGGCAACGACGCGATCCTGATCGCCCGTGCGACCCTGCAGGAATTGAACGCACGTTATGGCACTCACAAGCGATTCGTCGCCGGCACCGAGCGCGTGCTCGCCGCGCATCCCTGGCCCGGCAACGTACGCGAACTGCGCAGCGCGGTTCACCGGGCGTTCCTGACCACGGTGAACAGCGAGATCCGCGTCGCGCCCGGCGGACGCAGGCTGGCGCCGGCATCCGCAGGCCCGACCGAAGTCAGCTTCAGCGTCGGCATGACCTACGCCGAGATCGAGCGTGAAATGTTGCTCAAGACCCTGGCCCATTTCGAGTACGACCGCACCCGCACCGCCCGCGCCCTGGGCGTGAGCGTGCGCACCATACACAATCAGATCGCGCGGCTGCGCGACAGCGGACATCAGGTGGATTGAACGTGGCCGCTCGTGAACCGCCGCACTCGCCCGATGCCATCGCCCCGGCGGAAGCCGGCGACGACGGGGCTCGTGCCGATGACATCCGTCCCGACGAAGTCCGTGCCCTTGCAGCCTGCGCCGATGGAGGCCGTCCTGACGACATCGGCGCCGACAAGATCGACGACGAAGCCGCCCACGGCGACCATGCTCGCTGGCTGCACCGGCTGCGCAACGAACTCAACACCGCCAACATGGCCTGCGCTGCGGCCCAGGCCTTGCTCGCCAATGGCGCGATCGAGCTCGCCCAGGAAAACCTGCGGCGCGCCGCGAACGCCGGCGCGCGCATGGCGAAGGTCCTGGACGAGGCGCCGACGCGCCGCTGATTGTGCGCAGACGGCCGCCTTCCTCCTCCTCGTAGCCCCCCGCCGGACCGACCCAGTGGATACCGTGGACATGGGCGATCGCCATCGCAACGACCCCGAGCTGCGTTCGCAACGCGCCTTGATGCTCGCCTTGATCGAGCGGATCCCGGCGCTGGTCGCCTACGTCGACAACGAACGCCGGTATCGTCTCTACAACCGCGACTTCCGCCGTTGGTTCGGCAATCGCCGGCTGCAGGGCGTACGCCTGGAAGACGCGCATCCGCAAGCCGAACTGACGCCCTACCTGCCGCTGCTGGAACGGGCTTTCGCCGGGCATCCGGTGCGTTTTCCGCTGGAGGTGGCCCGCCATGGCGAGCGGCGCCATTTCGACGTCCAGTTCGTTCCGCATCGCTCGGACCAGGGCGAGCCGGAGGGCGTGGTCATCCACGCGCTGGACGTCAGCGAACGCATCGAGGCGGCGCGCCGGGTCGAGGCCAGCGAACGCCGGTTCCGCAGCCTGGCGATGGCCTGGGCCGGCATCGTCTGGTCGGCCGACAGCCGCGGCTGCATGCTGGACGCTCCGGGATGGGAAGAGTTGACCGGCCAGGACCGGCGCGAAGCGCAGGACGACGGCTGGATCGAAATGATCAGCCCCTACGATCGCGAGCACGTCCGTGCGACGTGGGACGAGGTGCGTCGGTCGCCCGAGCCGTCGATCATGGACCTCGAGTTCCGCGTGCTCACGCCGCTGGGCGAGGCGCGCTACGTCGCCCTGCGCGCGGTACCGGTGATCGGCCCACAGGGCACGGTGCTTGAGTGGATCGGCGGCATCCGCGACGTGCACGAGAAGCGCCTGTTCGAACAGCAGCTGCGCCATGCCGAAGCCGAGCAGCACGCTTTGTTGGACAACCTGCCGAAGATGGTCTGGATCGCCGAGCCCGACGGTTCGATCCGCTACCAGAACCGCCTCTGGCACGAGTACAGCGGGCTCAGCGGCCGCGAGGACTGGCGCGACATCTGCCATCCGCAAGACCTCGACAACGGCCTGCGCTCTTGGGACCAGGCCATCCGCAACGGCGAGCCGCTCAACGTCGAGTTGCGTTTCCGTCGCGCCACTGACGGCGAATACCGCTGGCACGTCGTCCACGGCCAACCCTTGTTCGACGAACTCGGCCATCTGCGTTGCTGGTACGGCGCCAGCACCGACATCGAGGACCAAAAACGCGCGATGGCGCTGTTGGCGGCGGCCAACCAGCGGGTCAGCCATTTCCTGGCGGTGCTCAGCCATGAACTGCGCAATCCCCTGTCCGGCGTGGCGGCGGCCAGCGAACTGCTGCAGCGTCCCGACCTATCGCCCCGGCAGCATGCGCGGGCGCTGGAGATGCTGGTTCGCCAGAATCGCCATGTCCAGCGCATGGTCGAAGATTTGCTCGACGTCTCGCGGGTCACCCAGGGCGGCCTGGAGCTGCGCCGCGAAGCCGTCGAGATCGCCAGCCTGTTGGCGGAGGTGCGCGAAGACAATCTGCCGGCCGCCGAGGCCGCGGGCGTGCGCATCGCCGCGCCGGGCGAGGCGCCGGCATGCCGTGTCGAAGGCGATCGGGCGCGTTTGCGCCAAGTGTTCGACAACTTGGTGTCCAATGCGATCAAGGCCAGCGCGCCTGGGCAATGGATCCGCATCGAGTCGGCACACGCGACGATGCCCGACGGTACGCCGGGCGTCGAAGTCGAGGTCGTCGATCAGGGCCAGGGCCTGGACCTGGAGATGTCGGCCAAGCTGTTCGAACCGTTTGTGCAGACGCCGGGGTGGCGCTCGCGTGGACTCGGCCTGGGCCTGAACATCGTCAAGACCCTGGTCGAACGGCACGGCGGCCGGATCGCGGTGAGCAGCCAGGGCCTGGGCCATGGCAGCCGCTTCAGGGTCTTGTTGCCGGTCGGTCGTCCCATCGACCCGGTGGTCGCATCTGCATCCGCGCTTGCCGCCGAATCGGCGGACGAGCGGCGCGGCCGGGTCCTGATCGTGGACGACGAAAGCGATACCGCCGAGGCCCTGGCCACTTTGCTGGGCCTGGCGGGGCATCGCGTGCGGACCTGTGCCGATGCCGAACACGCCCTGGCCGCGTGGCACGAGGAGCCGGTGGACGTGGTGTTGTGCGACCTGGAGCTGCCTGGGCCGCTGAGCGGCTACGACGTCGCGCGCGCATTGCGCTTGCTGCCGGGTGCGCCGTATTTGATCGCCTACAGCGGCTACGGCCAGAGCGGCGACCGCGAACGCACCGTCGACGCCGGGTTCGACGAACACCTGATCAAGCCGGCCGCCATCGAGCGCATCCATGCCGCGGTGCAACGAGGCTTGAGCAATGTATCGAAGCCGCCGTAGCGGCGGCTTCGATACCGGATCGAACGGCGATCAATGCGGCTGGTTGCCGCCGGCGTTCTGCGAAGCGGTGCCGGTGCTGCCGGTAGCGCCCGCCGTGCCGGTAGTGCCGGTGCTGGTAGCGCCGGTCGTGCCGGTGGTGGTCGTGCCGGTGGCGGTGCCGCTGCGTCCGGCGCCGCTCGCGCCGGAGCGTTGCTCCGCTTGCTGGCGCTCGGAGCCCGGCTGGCGTCCGCCGGTCTCGGAGCTCATCCCCGCCTGGCCGCCGCCGCGCACGCGGATGCGGTTCTCCACGTCCTTGACCCCGCTGCAGGCGTCGGCGATGTCTTCGGCGCGATGCTTCATCCAGCGGGCGCTGACCTCGCCCTCGAGCACGATCTTGCCTTCGCTGCAACGCACCTCGATGTCGCTGGCATCGATCAGCTCGTCCTCGGTCAGGCGTTCGTTGAGGTCTTCGGTGATGCGTTCGTCCGAGCGGGTGTAGCGGCGCGGCCCCTGGCCGCGATAGCTGCGCATGCCCTGCTCGCGATACGAAGACGGGTTGGCGGCCTCGCGGGTGCGCGATTGGTCGCTGCGCGAATAGTCGTCGTACCCGCGGCCACGCGAGTAGTCGTCGTTCGCCTCGAAGCCGGCGCCATAGGCCGACTCGCCGAAACCGCTGCGGCCGGCGTAACCCGAAGAGCGGCCGTAGCCTTCGCCCATCGCGCGGCGCCCCGAGCGCTCGGCTTGGCCGCGCGGGTCGTACTCGTCGTAGTCGTAGAGGCCCTGACGACCGCCGCTGCCTGCGCTTTCGCCGCCGTAGGCCTGGTGGCTCTGGCGCGCATCGTTCTGGGCCGGGAACCGGCCGCTGCCGCGGTAGCTGGAGGTCGAGGCCCACGGCGCGTCGCCGCGGTCGTCTTCGCCCGCGCTCTGCCAACGCTCGTCGAAACCGCGAGCGCGCCAACCGCTGTCGTAGTGCTGGTCTTCCTGATAGCCCCGCGCCTCGATGTCGGGGCCGTGCGCGCCGTACATCGAGCGTTCGCCGGATGGATAATTCGAGTACCCCTGCGACTGCCCGCGACCGCCCTGCGCGCCCTGGCCCCGGCGTGGCTCGTAGGCGTTGTCGGAATAGCCCGTACGGCTCGCCTGGCGCTGCTTGTCGTGCATCCACGACTCGTCCTGTTCGCCGCGGCCGCTGCGTTGATAGCGCACGTCCTCGCCGGCCTCGCCCCGGTGGCGCGAGGACTCGGCGTTGCGGCCGCCGGGATAATCATGCTGTCTCATTTCGTCTCTCCTTTCGTTCAACCAAGCGCGCCCCTTGTCGAGGACGCGCGCGCCCAGCCGCATGGCCTCTTCGGCCACGGCCTTGAGTTCTGCGGTGCCGACCGCTTCGTGCTGCTGCTTCTGGCTATGGCTCTGCCTGGTTCTACGCACTGATGTGTCCTCCGCCGTTGATGTGGATGGTCTGCCCGGTGATGAACGACGCCTCTTCGCTGGCCAGAAACACGTAGGCCGGCGCGACTTCGGCCGGCTGGCCCGGGCGCTTCATCAAGGTGTTCTGGCCGAAGCGGGCGACTTCCTCGGGCTCGAAGCTGGCCGGGATCAGCGGTGTCCAGATCGGGCCCGGCGCCACCGCATTGACCCGGATGCCGCGCTCGGCGACGGCCTGCGCCAGCGAGAACGTGAAGGCATGGATGGCGCCCTTGGTCGAGGCGTAATCGATCAGTTTTTCGTGACCGCGCACGCCGGTGACCGAACCGGTATTGATGATGCTGCCGCCCCTGGGCAGATGCGCGAGCGCTTCGGTCGCCAGGTACATGTACGCGAATATGTTGGTGCGGAAGGTGCGTTCGATCTGCTCCGGCTTCAATTGCTCCGGCTCCTCGACGGTGTGCTGCTCGGCGGCATTGTTGACCAGGATGTCGAGGCGGCCGAAGGTGGCTACGGTCTCCTCGACGACCCGTCGGCAATGCTGCGGGTCGCCGAGGTCGCCGCGGATCAGCAGACATTCGCTGCCCTCGGCGACGACGAGTTCGCGGATCTTGGCGGCGTCCTGTTCTTCGTTGAGATAGGCGATCGCGACTTTGGCGCCTTCGCGCGCGTAGTGCTGGGCCACGGCGCGGCCGATGCCGCTGTCGCCACCGGTGATCAGGGCGACTTTGTCGCGCAGGCGGCCGCTGCCGCGATAGCTGTCGCGGATGCTCAACGGCTGCGGGATCATTTCGGATTGCCGGCCGGGTTGCTCGTCTTGCGATTGTTCGGGCATACGGGTCGCGGATTCGTTCATGGAAACTCCATCGAGCGGCGACGGCGAGCGCCGTCGGGGAAAGGCGGACGACGTCGACGGCGCGTCGATGCGCATCCGTCGCGATCGAATGACTGCGGTCTGGCAACTGCGCCGCAATACATCCTGGCTACACCCGGATACGCCGCAAGACGCGTGCCAACGCACAAGCCTCGCGATACGCGTCGCCCCAGCGCGGATGCATGGCCTCGCGAAGGAACTGCTGCGCAAGCCTGCAGATTCTTCCCGGCGCCGGGGGGCGTCGGCGCCCCGGCCGGGCCGCGGCGTGGCACGAAGCTTGCTGCGCAACGAGAGTAACCCGCCGTACCGAGGACAGATCCGGACCATGAACGCTCAACCTCAGACGCAGCCGCGCGCCACGCCAACGCCGCGCGACAAACAACTCGCCGACAGCTTTCCGGCCAGCGACCCGCCGTCGACCACCGATCCGCGCGCCGCGGCGCCTGGCCCGGCCCGACCGCATGTCCTGCTGTATCGGGTGGTCCCGGCGGACCGGACCGACCGGGCCTTCTCGGCCGAAGCCACGACGAACGACGGCCGCTGGACCTCGCCCGGGCGAGACGCGGTGTATGCCTCCACCAGCCCGGCGAGCGCTGTGCTGGAATTCATCGTGCACAACCGCGACGCCGACGTGCGCGCGTTGCGCCTGGTCGTCGCGAGCGTGCCGGCCGCTTGTTGCCACGCCGCGACCCTGCTGCCCGAAGACTGGGATCAGCGTCCTTATCGCGTGCATGTGCGCCGGGTCGGCGATTGCTGGCTCGACAGCGGCCATTCGCTGGCCCTGTTGGTGCCGAGCGCGCTATCGCCGAGGGAGAAAAACGTCCTGCTGAATTTGCGCCACGCCGATTTCGGCCGCCTCTCGGTGCTGTCCTACGACGTGCTGAGCCTGGATACCCGTCTGCGCCATTGAGGCTCGCCGCTGAATCCCCGCTGCGGGGCCCGCACGGCGCTAGCGCCGGCCGCGGGCGGCCGGCAGTTCCTGCATCGCCGCCGCCAAAGCGCGCAGATCCTGCACGAGCTCGCGGTATCTCGATTGCCGCGTCGGCGAAGGCGCCCGCAGTATCGCCGAGGGATGCCAGGTCGCCATCGCCCGGGTGCGCGCCCATCGAGTTCGCGCCATTGCCCGCGCTCGCGGGTCAAGCGGAACGTCGCGCCGAACAAGGTCTGCGCCGCCATCGCGCCGAGCGCCAGTACCAGCCGCGGTCGCAGGCGCAGCCATTCGGCGGCCAGCCAGATCCGGCAGGCCTCTTGTTCGTGGGCGTTCGCGCGCTCGTGCATGCGCCGCTTGCCGCGTCGTTCGAACTTGAAGCGCTTGACGGTGTTGGTCAGATACAGGGCGCGCCGGTCCAGGCCGGCTTCGTCCAGGGCCTGATCCAACAGCCGCCCGGCCGGCCCGACGAAGGGCCGGCCGGTGCGGTCTTCCTCGTCGCCCGGTTGCTCGCCGAGCAGCATGACCTGCGCTCGCGCCGGCCCTTCGCCGAACACGGTCGCCGCGGCCTGCCGCCACAGTGGACAGGCACGGCAGCCGGCCGCCTGCGCGCGCAGTTCGCGCAAGCTGGCACGCGGCACCGGCGCGGTCACCGGCTTGGCGAACGGGAGCTCGCCGCCCGGCGCTGTCCGCTCCGGCGCGCCTCGGGGCTTCAGAACCACACGCTTAAGACCATACGATCGAGCCCATGCGGTCAGGGCCATACATTGGTATGCGCGGGAAAGTCCCCGCGCTGCGGCGGCAGCACGCAGAAACGCTGTCCGGTCGGCGCGGCCATCACCCACCAGCGTTTCACTTGCGCGATGCGCGCCGCGCCCAGTTTTTCCAGGCGCACCACTTCGGCCTCGACGTCGTCGGTCTCAATATCGAGATGGACCCGGCTGGCATGCGCGACCGCCTGCACCAACACACCGGGTTGATCGGCATGCACGGCCAGGCGCCGATACATGGCCTCGCTCGCGCTCTCGGCCGGCAGTACTCGGCAGCCGAGCGCCTGCCCCCAGAATTGCGCGGCCCAGTCGGTATCGGTCGTCTCGCAATCGATCACCACCTGCGCCAGACGGCTTCTATGCATGATCTGTCTCCGTGTCGTCGCTATCCAGAGCAAAAGCAAGCGACGTGCCAATCGCATCGCACGAGCCGGTGCCGGACGACGGAGCATGCGCGGCAATGCCGCCGCATCGAGGCCGTTGCCGAAATTGCTTCCCTTCCGCGCAATATTTGCAGGCCGAAGCGCACATAAAAGCGCTTGAATCATGCGGTTTTTTGCGGGTCCGTGGACCGTGCGCTCACATTCTTGCCGTTAGCATGCATTCATGGCTAACGCACCTAACTCATCTTTAACGCCGCCGCAGATCTCGCCGAGTTGGGCCTTGTTTCTCGACGTCGACGGCTGTCTGCTCGAACACGCGCCCTCACCGGAACTCAGTCGCGCACCGCCCGAACTCGGCCCGCGTCTGCGCGAACTGTCGCAGCGACTCGACGGCGCGCTCGCTTTGGTCAGCGGCCGTTCCCTGGCTGCGCTGGACCGTTTGTTTCCGGAGTGCGCGCAGATCTGCATGGCCGGCCTGCACGGCCTGGAATGGCGCGACCGCAGCTCGGCGCAGGCCTCGCCGCCGGCCTGCGCCGAATTCGAAGGGTTGCTGGCGCAAGCGCAGGAGTTGTTGCGCACGTATCCTTCGGCCCGGATCGAAGCGGCCGGCCCCTGCCTCAACCTGCATTGGCGCGCCGACCCGGAGGCCGCGCCGGCGATGACCGACTTCGCCGACGCCGCGGTGGCGCGTCTGTCCGGCTATCGCGCGCACCCCGGCGCGCACGGCATCGAGATCCGCCCGGCCGGCATGGACAAGGGACAGGCGATCGCCGCGCTGATGGCGCGGCCGCCGTTCGCGGGACGCCGGCCGGTATTCGCCGGCGACGATCCGGCCGACGAGTGCGGTTTCGCCGAGGTCAACGCCCGCGACGGCATCAGCGTGCTGGTCGGCGAACGCAGCGACACGCTCGCGCACTACCGACTGACCGATCCGCCGCAGGTGCGGCAGTGGCTGGGAACGATCAAGGAGATCGATTGACATGTCGCGTACGGTGATCGTTTCCAATCGCGTCGCCTTGCCGGGCACGCAACGGCCGGGCGGCCTGGCCATCGGCCTGCGCGCGGCCTTGAGCGAAGGCGAAGGACTGTGGTTCGGCTGGAGCGGCCGGGTCGGCAGCGCCACCGAGGTGCCGCAACGCCGGCGAGAAGGCGTGGTCGACTACGCCACGCTCGATCTGAGCGAAGACGACGTCCAGACCTATTACCGCGATTTCGCCAATCGCGTGCTGTGGCCGCTGCTGCACTCGCGCATCGACCTGATCGACTACGGACGCGAATGCAGCGAGGGCTATCGCAGGGTCAACAGCCGCTTCGCCCGTGCGCTGGCACGCGAGCTGCGCCCGAACGACGTGGTCTGGGTGCACGACTACCATCTGATTCCGCTGGCCTCGGAACTGCGCGCGCTGGGCGTCGGCAATCGGATCGGTTTCTTCCTGCACGTGCCGTTCCCGCCGGGCGATCTGGTCGCGGCCCTGCCGCATCACCGCGAACTGTTCGGCCGGCTGCTCGACTACGACCTGATCGGATTGCAGACCCGCGCCGACGCCGCGCATCTCGAAGGCTATCTGCGAGATCAACTGGGCCTGCGGCCCTTGGTCGGATCGCTGTGGTCGACCGGCGACGGCCGCAGCCTGCAGGTCGGCGCCTATCCGATCGGCATCGACACCGCGGCCATCGAGGCCCTGGCCGCGTCCGCCGACGGCGCCGACGATGTCCGCCGCCTGCGCGACAGCCTCGGCGAGCGTCGTCTGATCATCGGCGTGGACCGGCTGGATTATTCCAAGGGCCTGCCCGAACGCATGCGCGCCTTCGAGCGTTATCTGGCCCGCCATCCGGACCTGTGCGGGCGCCTGACGTATCTGCAGATCGCGCCGCCGTCGCGCGGCGAAGCCGTCGAATACCGCCAGCTGCGCGCCGAGCTGGAAACGCTGGCCGGCCATATCAACGGCCTCCACGCGCGTCCGGACTGGACGCCGATCCGCTACGTCAACCACGACTATCCCCACCACGTGCTGACCGGCTTTTACCGTGCGGCGGGAGTCGGCCTGGTGACGCCGCTGCGCGACGGCATGAACCTGGTCGCCAAGGAGTACGTCGCCAGCCAATCGCCGGCCGACCCCGGCGTGCTGGTGTTGTCGCGGTTCGCCGGCGCGGCCGGCGAACTCGACGCGGCGCTGCTGGTCAACCCGCACGACAGCGACGAAGTCGCCGACGCCCTCGCCCAGGCCGCGCGGATGCCGTTGCCGGAACGCAAGGAGCGTTGGCGGACGATGATGGACGTTCTGCGGCGCAACGACATCACCGTGTGGCGACGCAGCTTTCTGCAGGCGTTGAACGCGCCGCCGCCGGACGCTGCGCGCAGCGAGGCGGGCGCCGTGGTCTCGATCCCCTCTTCGCCGGCGCGGGCAGCGCGCAGCCTGGCCGCGCTGGCGCCCTTATCCAATATAGGCAAGAACGCATTATGAAGATCGCGCAGATTTCCCCTCTCTACGAGTCCGTGCCGCCGCGCCTGTACGGCGGCACCGAGCGCGTGGTCGCGCACCTCAGCGACGCGCTGGTCGAAGCCGGCCATCAGGTCACCTTGTTCGCCGCCGCCGACGCGGTCACCAAGGCCGAACTGGTGCCGGTCCGCGACCAGGCCCTGCGGCTCGACCCGAGCCCGTTGAAATCCAACGTGGCCGCGCACCTGAACATGATGCACGAGGTGCAGCAACGCGCCGGCGAATTCGACCTGCTGCATTTTCACGTCGACCTGCTGCATTTCCCGTTCTTCGAAGACCGCGCCGACCGCACCCTGACCACCTTGCACGGGCGCCTGGACCACAAGGACCTGCCCGACGCCTACAAGCGCTGGTCGCGCTACCCGCTGGTCTCGATTTCCAATCATCAACGCCGGCCGCTGCCCAGGGCGCGCTGGCTGGGTACGGTCTACCACGGCCTGCCGACCGATCTGTACCCGTTCGTGGCCCGGCCCAGCGGCGGCTACCTGGCCTTCCTCGGCCGCATCTCGCCGGAGAAACGCCTGGACCGCGCGATCGAGATCGCTCATCGCGCCGGCTACCCGCTCAAGATCGCGGCCAAGGTCGACAAGGCCGACAAGGGCTATTTCCACGAAACCATCGAACCGCTGCTCGACACGCCGGGCGTGGAGTTCGTCGGCGAGATCGGCGATGCGCAGAAGGCCGAGTTCCTCGGCCAGGCCGCGGCCTTGTTGTTCCCGATCGATTGGCCCGAACCGTTCGGCTTGGTGATGATCGAGGCGATGGCCTGCGGCACGCCGGTGATCGGCTGGAACTGCGGCTCGGTGCCCGAGGTGCTCGACGAGGGCATCAGTGGCTATATCGTCGATTCGATCGACGCCGCGGTCGCCGCGGTCGACGACGTCGCTTCGCTCGATCGCGAGCGGGTGCGTGAGGTATTCGAGCGCCGCTTCTCTGCCGCGGCCATGGCTCACGACTATGTGGACCTGTACGCAGGGCTGGTCGGGCTCGGCGACCGCGGGCTCAGACTGAGGGCGTGACGTGGACTCGGCCGCCTCCGCCGCTCTCTACACCAGCCACGTACTCAAGGACGGCGACAGTTTCCTGATCGCCAACGGTTACGGCGACATCGCCGGGCCGACCGAGGGCCTGTTCCATGACGACACGCGTTTGCTGAGCCTGTACCGCCTGGGCCTCGGCGGCGGCCGCCCGGCCTTGCTGAGCGCCTCGGTGTCCCGGGACAACGTGTTCTTCGTCGCTCATATGACCAACCGTGCGTTGTCGCCGATAGGCGAATCCGGCACGCCGCAGGGCTTGGTGCATATCGCTCGTACCCGCCTGCTGCTGCAGGAGCGGATGTACGAGCGGATCTCCTGCACCAACTACGACTCGCGCACCGCGGTGCTGCCGCTGCGGTTCGAACTCGCCGCCGATTTCCGGGACATGTTCGAAGTGCGCGGCAGCGTGCGTAAGGCCCGCGGCGAAATGCTCGCCTCGCACGACGACAGCTGCCGGCGCCGGTTCCAGTACCGCGGGCTCGACGGGGTGCTGCGCAGCTCGTTCATCGCCTTCTCGCGGCCACCCGTCGCCGAAGACGGCGGCGGGCTCGACATCGACCTGCGCATCGAGCCCGGCGGGCATACCGAGCTGTACGTCGAGGCCGGCCTGGCCGGCGGCGACGAATTGCCGCCGTCGCGCGAACGGTTCCGTCAGGCCGCCACCCAGGCGCGGCTGCGCATGCGCCATCGCCAGCGGCGCGGCGCCAGGATCAGCAGCAACGGCCCGCTGTTCGACGAGTGGATGCAGCGATCTCGCTCGGATCTGGCCTTGCTGACCAGCGAACTGGCCAGCGGCCCCTATCCCTATGCCGGCATCCCTTGGTTCTCGACGCCGTTCGGGCGCGATGCGGTGATCACCGCGCTGCAGACCCTGTGGCTCGACCCGGGACTGGCCCGCGGCGTGCTGCGCTTCCTGGCCGAACACCAGGCCCAGGAGGAATCGGCGTTCCTCGATTCCGCGCCGGGCAAAATCATGCACGAAACCCGCAAGGGCGAAATGTCGAGCCTGCGCGAACTGCCGTTCGGCCTGTACTACGGCGGCGTCGACACCACCCCGCTGTTCGTGTTGCTGGCCGGCGCCTATGCGCGTCGCACCGGCGACCACGGCTTCATCGATACGCTGTGGCCGGCGCTGAGCGCGGCGACCGCGTGGATCGAGCGCGTCTGCGACGCCAACCCCTGGGGGCTGCTGGACTACGCACGGCGCGAGGCCAGCGGGCTGGCGAACCAAGGCTGGAAAGACAGCGAGGATTCGGTGTTCCATGCCGACGGCCGCTTCCCGGTCGGGCCGATCGCGCTGATCGAAGTGCAGGGTTATGCCTATGCGGCGTTCCGCGCCATGGCCGATCTCGGACGCCGTCGCGGCGAAGCGAACGCGGCGCGTTGGGACGCGCGCGCCGAACGCTTGCGCGACATCGTCCAGGCCAAGTTCTGGATGCCCGAGGCCGGCTACTACGGCATCGCGGTCGACGGCGAAGGCCGGCTGTGCGAGGTGCGCGCCAGCAACCCGGGGCACCTGCTGTACGTCGGCCTGCCCGAGCCGGCCCAGGCCAAGGCCGTGGCCGAGCAACTGATGTCGCCGGCGTTCTATACCGGCTGGGGCCTGCGCACCCTGGCCAAGGGCGAGCCGCGCTACAACCCGATGTCCTACCACAACGGTTCGGTGTGGCCGCACGACAGCGCGCTGTGCGCCAGCGGCATCGCCCGCTACCACGGCCGCGACGTCGCCGCGCGCTTGCTGCGCAGCGCGTTCGAGACCGCGGTGCACTTCGACATGCGCCTGCCGGAACTGTATTGCGGCTTCGCTCGCCGCCCCGGCGTGCCGCCGATTCCGTATCCGGTGGCCTGCCTGCCGCAGGCCTGGGCCGCGGGCTCGCCGTTCCTGTTGTTGCAGGCCTGCCTGGGCGTGGAGATCGACGGCGAACACGGGGTGGTGCATGTCGATCGCCCACGCCTGCCGCCAGGCATCGATGACGTGCGGGTGCGCGGCCTGATCGTGGGCGACCAGAAGGTCGACCTGGTGTTCAAGCAATTCGGCGACCGGGTCGGCGTGTTCAGCGAAAGCCGCAACGAGCACGCCATACCGGTCAACCTGCGCAGTTGAATGCAGGCGTCCACAGCCTGGCCGCGGCAACAGGTGCCGCCTGCGAAAAAACTGCAGTGCGTTCGCCGGCGACGTAGCGCCGCCCTCGGCTACGGATCGGCGGCACCGCGCGGCGCGGCTGGCACGGCGCTTGCTTGATGGCGCTTGCTTGATCCTGGGTGCTCGCCTGTCGCGCCGCTCTTCCCGGAAGCCTTAACAGCCAAGACAAGAGGAGAACCCTCGTGAAAGTAGATGCGATCATGACGCCCTCGCCGGTCAAGGCCACCTCGTCCACGCGACTGCGCGAGGTGGCCCGGATGATGCTCGACCACGACGTCGGCGAGATCCCCATCGTCGACGAAAACGGCATGCCGGTCGGTGTGGTGACCGACCGCGACATCGTCGTCCGCTTGGTCGCCCACGGCCAGGACCCGACCCAGGTCGCCGCGCACGAGTGCATGACCAGCCCGGCCCTGACGATTCCGCTCGACAGCGACGTCAAGGACTGCGCCGAACTGATGATGCGCGAGCAGATTCGCCGCGTGCCCGTGGTCGACGACGACGGTCGGCTGTGCGGCATGGTGTCGCTGGCCGACCTCGAACGCGAACAGAGCCTGCGCTCGATCAAGGCCGAAGTCGGCCGGCGGGTGTCTCAGCCCCATTGAGCCGTCGTAGGTAGGCGACCGCAAAGGCAGGCAATGGCGGATCGGGACGGTACGCTCCGACCCGCCCCGGCGGCCCGATGCCGCCTGACGCGGCCTTTTGCCGACTTTCATCCGCAGGCGCCGCACGACTGATCATCGGTCACCGATCGTCCGCCGCGCGTTGGTTCCAGCGTCGCGGCCGGACGGGTCGGTCGAATGCTTCGCGACGCCTGAGCGCGTCGGCGCAGGCGTCAGCGACGCACGTGGAAACCGCCGCCGGCGATCAGGTCGTTCACGTCCTGGAGGTCGACCAGGTTGAAGTCGCCGGGGACCGAATGCTTCAGGCTCGCCGCCGCCAAGGCGAAGGCCAGTCCGTGTTCGTCGCTCATGCCGCTCAACAGCGCATGCAGCAGGCCCGCGGCGAACGCGTCGCCGGCGCCGATCCGGTCGACGATCCCGCTCAGGTCCCTCGGCGTGGCGCGCAGCACGCTGCCGTCGCGATGGAAGAGCGACGCCGACAGCCGGTGATGGTCGACATCGCGTTGTTCGCGGTGGGTGCAGGCCAGTCGTTGCAGATTCGGGAACGTCTCGAAGGCGAGCCGCGCGGCCGCGGCCGTGTCTTCGGCGTCGGCGAAGCCGGCGGCCTTGGTTCCCAGCACCACCGCGATGTCGCGATGATCGGCGAACGCCAGGTCGGCCAGGCTCATCAAGGTGTACAGGATCGGCGCCGGTTCGCAGTTCGATTCCCGCCACAGCGAGCTGCGGAAATTGCCGTCGAAACACACGCGCACGCCGGCGTCGCGGGCAGCGCGTGCGGCAACGATGGCCGCTTCCGCGCCGCGTTCGCCGAGCGCCGGGGTGACGCCCGACAAATGCAGCCAAGCCGCGCCGGCAAGCAGCGCCGGCCAATCGTAGGGCCGGGTCCCGGCGATCGCGAACGCCGAGCCGGCGCGGTCGTACAACACTCGGCTGGGGCGTTGGATCGCCCCGGTTTCCAGGAAGTACAGGCCCATCCGCCCGGGTGCGGTCGATACCGCGCGGGTGTCGACACCGTGCCGGCGCAGCTCGCCGCATGCGGCCTCGCCGAGCGGGTTGTCCGGCACCACGCTGACCATCGCTGCCTCGTGCCCCAGCCGGGCCAGCGACACGGCGACGTTGGCCTCGGCGCCGCCGACATGCGCCTCCAACAGCGGCGACTGCAGCAGGCGCTGCCGCCCCGGCGCGCCGAGCCGCAGCAACAACTCGCCGAAACATACGACTCGTCCGCTCATACCGCCCCCTTCAGAATGACCCGCCGGCCTGGCGTGACCGGCCTCCCATTAGCGATTGCGCACCGCAGCATGCTGTTCGTCCAAGCTTTTGTTAGGGTTTTGACCAGCGGTGTCATTTTTGTTCAGGGGACACCATATCAGGCGCAGCAAGCCCGTCAAGACCGGCTCCCGAGCGGTCTGGCACCTTCGTAAGGGGAGAGGAATGCAAGTGCAACTAGAGACCAGAAAGACACCGGTTACCGTGCTCGCCGCCGCCATCGCGCTAGGGCTGTCGATGTCGCCATCGGCAGGGTACGCGCAACAACCGGCGCAGGCCGAGGCCCCGCCCGCAACCGCGGAGTCCACCCCGGCGGTTCAGACGCCGGCAACGCAGCCACCGGTCGAGGACGCCAAGAATCTCGATGCCGTCGTCGTCACCGGCTTTCGCGCCAGCCTGCAGCAAGCCCTGGACATCAAGCGCGAGGAAGTCGGGGTGGTCGACGCGATCGTCGCCGAGGACATCGCCGACTTTCCCGACTTGAACCTCGCCGAATCGCTGCAGCGCATTCCCGGCGTCTCGATCGCGCGCGATGCCGGCGAAGGCCGGCAGATCTCGGTGCGCGGCCTCGGCCCGGACTTCACCCGCGTGCGCATCAACGGCATGGAAGCGCTGACCACCGCCGGCGGCACCGACAGTTCCGGCGGCGCCAACCGCGGCCGCGGTTTCGATTTCAACGTCTTCGCCTCAGAGCTGTTCAACAGCCTGAAAGTGCGCAAGACCGCCTCGGCCGACGTCGAGGAAGGCTCGCTCGGCGCCACTGTCGATCTGCAAACCGCCCGCCCCTTCGACTACGACGGCCTGACTTTCGTCGCCGGCGGCCAACTCGGCTTCAACGACCTGTCCAAGGACATCGACCCGCGCGCCACCGCGCTGATCAGCAACACCTGGGCCGACGGCCGCTTCGGCGCCCTGCTATCGGTCGCTTACACCGACCGGCGCCTGGTCGAGGAAGGCCACAGCACGGTGCGCTGGGACAACGGCCCGAGCAGCGGCGGGTTCGCCGCGAGTTCGCCGTTCGCCGCCGCCCGTCTTCCCGGCACGTTTCATCCGCGCATTCCGCGCTACGGAGTGATGGAGCACGACCAGCAGCGCCTGGGCATCACCAGCGCGCTGCAGTTCAAGCCCAGCGACAAGACCGAACTCGGCCTGGACCTGCTGTACGCCAAGTTCGACGCGACCCGCACCGAGAATTTCCTCAACGGCATTTCCTTCAGCCGCACCGGCACCGGCAAGCCGCAGACCGTGGTCCTCGAGGGCGAGGTCGACGAGCGCGGCAACCTGGTCTACGGCCGCTTCAACAACGTCGACGTGCGTTCGGAAGCGCGCTACGACGAACTCAGCACCAAGTTCACCCAGGCCAATTTCTACGGCGAACACAAGTTCAGCGACGACTTCGCGCTGAGCGGCCAGATCGGCCGGGCCAAGTCCGAGTTCGACAACCCGATCCAGACCACGATCACCCTCGACCGCAGCAATGCGCAGGGCTATGTCTACGACTATCGCGACAGCAGCCGCCTGCCGGTCATCGACAACGGCTTCGACGTCAACGACCCCAATGCCTGGAGCTTCGCCAACGGCGTGTCCGAGATCCGCCTGCGCCCCCAGGCCTCGGAAAACACCTTCGATAACCGGCAACTGGATTTCCGTTGGACCCTCGCCCCGGGCTTCAAGCTTAAGGGCGGCATCCAGTCGAAGAAATACCAGTTCGACAGCAGCGAGATGCGTCGTGTTTCCGAGCTGGCCGTGCCCTCGTTGCCGGCCGGCACCCATCTGGCCGACCTGACCCGCTCGGTCGCCCTGCACGGCACCAGCGTCGGCGGCGCCAACGATTCGCGCTGGCTGATCCCGGACATCGATGCGTTTAACCGGCTGTTCGACATCTACAGCAACTCCGGGACCTTCGCCTTGTCGCCGGACGTGGCCAGCGCCCGCGGCAACAACCGCAGCGTCGAGGAAAAGGACCTGGGCTATTACCTGCAGACCGATTTCTCGACCAACCTGGGCGAGATCCCAATCAGCGGCAACCTCGGCGTGCGCCACGTCAAGACCAAGCAGTCCTCGACCGGCTTCGCCCTGGCCGGCACCACGCCGGTGCTGACCACGGTCGAGCGCGAATACAACGACACCCTGCCCTCGTTGAACCTGGTCGCCGACATCACCCCGGACTTCCTGATCCGCTTCGGCGCGGCTAAGGTGATGTCGCGCCCGGGCCTGGCCAATCTGACCCCGGGCGTGACCGTCAGCGTGAGCGGCGGCAACCGCGTCGTCGCCGGCGGCAACCCCCTGCTCGACCCGTTCCGCGCCAAGACCTACGACCTCGGCCTGGAATGGTATTTCGCCGAAGAAGCGTTGCTCGGCCTGGGGTTCTTCTACAAGAACATCGACAGCTTCGTGCAGACCTCGCGCGAGATCCGCCCCTACAACACCTCAGGCCTGCCCAACGAGTTGCTGGCCGGCACCGGCGCGCTGCCGACCGACGAGTTCCAGTTCAACATCCCGGTCAACACGCCGGGCGGCAAACTGCGCGGCGTCGAGTTCAGCTATCAACAGCCCTTCAGCTTCCTGCCGGGCTTCTGGAACGATTTCGGCGTGCAGTTCAACTACACCTACGTCGATTCGAAGATCCAGTACGTCACCGCCGCGGGCGCCTCGGCGCTCAAGACCGACCTGGTCGGGCTGTCCAAGAACGCCTACAACGCGACCCTGTACTACGAAGGCGAGCGTTTCAGTGCGCGGGTCTCGGCCGCCTACCGCGACGATTACCTGACCACGGTCCCGGGCCGCAACAACGCCGACGTCGAAGGCACCAAGGGCACCACCACGATCGACATGTCGGCGTCGTGGAAGATCAACGACAAGCTCGAACTGACTCTGGAAGGCCTCAACCTGACCGACGAATACAACGACCAGTGGGTGGATTCGCTGGCCGATCGCGTCTCGGTCTATCACCACACCGGACGCCAGTACTTCCTCGGCCTGCGCTTCAAGCTGTAAGCCGCCGCGTCGCGTCGCGGACCGGTGCGGCTCTCGAATGAGCCGTACCGGCCTCGGCCGAATCCGCACGACGGTTCCCTGCCCTTTCCTCACCGGTGCGTCGATGCGTAACCTGCTGCTGATCGCTTGCCTGGCCGGATGGCCGCTGCTCTCCTGCGCCGGCCCGGTGCCGACCGTATTCCTCGCCGGCGATTCGACCATGTCGATCAAGCGCGAAGAGAAACGGCCCGAGACCGGCTGGGGCGAGGCCTTCGCGGCGCAACTGCGGGCCGGCCGCGCCCGGCTCGACAACCGCGCGATGAACGGCCGCAGTACCCGCACGTTCATCGAGGAAGGCCGCTGGCAGGACCTGCTCGACGACCTCGGCGCGGGCGATTACGTGTTGATCCAGTTCGGCCACAACGACCAGTCCATGCACAAGGCCGACCGATACACGCCGCCGGCCGACTACCGCCGCAACCTGGAACGCTTCGTCGACCAGGTCCGCGAGCGCGGCGCCACCGCGGTGCTGCTCACGCCGGTGGCGCGACGCCGCTTCGACCACGCCGGCGCGGTTCTCGACAGTCACGGCGAATACCCCGGCCTGGTCCGGCAAGTCGCGGCCGAGCGCGCGGTGGCCCTGATCGACATGGAGCGGCGCAGCCAGGCCGTGCTTGGCGCTTGGGGCGATCAACGCTCCAAGGCCTTGTTCCTGTGGCTGCCCGCGGGCGAACACCGCAACTACCCGGACGGCTTGAGCGACGACACCCATTTCTCGCCGATGGGCGCGCGCTGCATGGCCGCGGAAGTCGTCGATGGGCTACGCCTGCTCGACCTGCCGTTGAGTGCCGCGCTGGGCCGGCCGGGGCGTTGCGTGCTGGCTAGGGGTGAGTGAAGAGGAGTGAGAAGCGAGAAGTGAGGAGTGAGAAGTGAGTGTCGAGGAGTGAGAAGTGAGTAACTAGGAACCAGGAACCGGTGCGGCCTTCGGGACGCGACTCGTTGCACGTTA
Source organism: Lysobacter sp. 1R34A (assembly GCF_051217035.1). Classification (NCBI taxonomy): domain Bacteria; kingdom Pseudomonadati; phylum Pseudomonadota; class Gammaproteobacteria; order Lysobacterales; family Lysobacteraceae; genus Lysobacter; species Lysobacter sp. 1R34A. The sequence goes on along the minus strand of NZ_JBPKJP010000001.1, from coordinate 221,463 downwards.
CTCGTTGCACGTTACTCGTTGCACGTTACTCGTTACTCGTTCCTCACTTCCCTACTCACTCCTCGCTCCGGCTACAAAGTGCCGCGCTGCACGAACGGCACGCGTTCGTAGAGCCTGCGCTCGCCGCCGCGCGGGTCTTCGGCCAGGCGCGGTTGGGTGTCGAACAGCAGGGTTTCGCGCCGCTGCAAAGAGTACGGCGGCCAGGCCGGCAGGCCCTCGTGGTTCGGGTCGCCGTGCCGGGCCAGGGCGATCAGGGCCTCGCTCATGTGCGCCGCCAGCGCCCGCGCCTGCTCCCCGTCGCCGGTGCGCGCGCCGGCCTGCCCGGTGTTGTCGAACACCAGGGCGATGTCGAGGGTGTGCATCGCGCCCCAGCGCCCGTCGTCGAGCGGCGAGCCCCAGTCCAGTTGATAGACCCAGGCCGGCGCGCCCTGGCGCGCGCGGGCTTCGGCCTCGATGATCGCCGCGCGCCAGGAGCGGCCGGCGGTGGTCGCGGCGAAGAAGATCTGCGAGGGCGTGTAGTCGGGGTACAGGCGCCGGTATTCGGCGATCACCGTGGCCGGATCCAGGTCGACGTACTGGTGCTCGCGGAGTTTGCCAGGCAGACGCTCCCAGTCCAGGGCCAGGTTCGCCGCATCGCCGGCGAGGAAGGCGCGGGTCTCGTCGCGGGTGTTGCCGATCACCATCGGGATCGCCGCCGATTGCGCCGGCGCATCGGGATAGAACGGATGCCGATGCAGGGATTTGCCGTCCAGCACCGGCCCGAAATACAGCGCGGTGTCTTCGACGCGCGAGACATCGCGCAGCGAGGTCGCCTCGACCAGGGTCTGCATCGGCAGGCTGCGCAGCCGCGCGAGATTTTTCGGCGCGATCTTCAGCGCGTCGAGCAGACGCTGCGCGCGCTGGGTCGCTGCGCGCGGCCCGGCCGCGGTGACCTGCTGCCCGCTCATGGTCATGGCGCGGTGAAACAGGCCTCGCGCTGCCGGCATCGCCATCAAGGTGGCGATCTTGGCGCCGCCGCCGGACTGGCCGAACAGGGTCACGTTGCGCGCGTCGCCGCCGAACTCGGCCGCATGCTCGCGCACCCAGTGCAGGGCCTGGACCAGATCGAGCTGGCCGACGTTGCCGGACCAGGCGAATTCGTCGCCGCCGAGCTGGGCGAGGTACAGATAACCGAAGGCGTTCAAGCGATGATTGAGTGTGATCACCACGACATCGCCGCGCCGGCACAGGCGCACGCCGTCGTACAGCGGGCTGCTGCCCGAGCCGCTGTCGTAGCCGCCGCCGTGGAGATACACCAGCACCGGCCGCGCGCCGCCGTCGCGCAGGGCCGGAGTGGACACGTTCGCGTACAGGCAGTCTTCGCCGATGCCGCCGTCCGGTGTGCGTTGCGGCGCCGACGCGCCGTGTGCGAGCGCATCGCGAACGCCCTGCCAGGGCCGCTCGCGCAGCGCCGGCAGGAAACGCCGCGTCGAGGTGTCGGCGCCGTAGGGGATGCCCTTGAATACCAGCACGCCGCGGTCCCGGTAACCGCGGACGCGGCCGCTGCGGGTCGCAGCGACCGGGCTCTCCGTGCTCGGATGCGCACAGGCGGCCGCCCTCGCCGCCGAGGACGGGACTTCTGTAGCGGCCGCCACGGCCGCGGACGTCAGGCAGGCGCCGGCCAACGCGCCTGCAAGCGCTTTCAAGCTGTCGCGGCGCCCTGGATCCTGCATCGCGGCTTCAGCGCAGCGGCGCGCGGCGCGGCAGCGGCTTCAGCGGCTCCATCGTCGCCAGGTCCCAGTCGGCCGGGACGAAGGCTTGCCGGGTCGGCTCGACCTTCGGATAGCCGCCGACCTCGTTCTCGCTGTCGATGATCTTGCCGCGGCCTTCGACCGTATCGGCCAGGATCCGGCGATCGATGTCGTCGCGGTCCCAGGGCCGCGCACCGGCCTCGGCGATGACCGCGTCCTGCACCTTCGACGCCGGCAGCAGGCGCACTCCGAACGGCAAGGCCGGCGCCTTCTTCATTCGGGTCAGGGCGAGCGGCGTGGTGGTGTAGCGCCCGGTTTGCGGCAGCGGCCGGCCGAGCCGGTCGACCGCAAGGTTGTCGTCGGCGTAATAGGCCAGATCGCCCGAACCGCCGACCATCAGCAAGGCGACGTCTTCGGTGGAAGGCCCGGCGCGCATCACGTTGCCGCGCAGCACCAGTTCGCCTTCGGAATAAGCGTGCCCGAGCCACTCCTCGGCGATCAGGTTGTAGTGCACCGCCCGTTGTCCCGGGTCGTAGATCAGGTTGTTGAGGACCTGTCCGCGCGCGCCGCCCTTGAACAGCGGATTGCGTTCGTAGTTGTGCGCATACAGATTGCCCACGATCAGCACATCGTTGACGTGGTCGTGGATCAGCGTGCCCTTGGAATGCTCCCCCTTGCCGTGAGTGGCATTGGCCAGGCCCTCGGCGATCAGGTTGTTGCTGAAGGTGATGCGCCGGGAAGCCGCCTGTCTCCACGCGGCCTCGCTTTCGCCGGCGAAACGGGTGCTCGAGGCCGACAGGTTTTCGTCGGTGGCCCAGCTCAGCGAGCAATGATCGACGATCACGTCGCGGGCGCCGCGCACGGTGTTGATGGCGTCGAAATCCACCCCGGCGCGTTTTTCCAGCCCGGCCTCTCCGGGCCGTATCCGGATATGCCGCACGACCACGTCGTGGGTGGCGATGGTCAGGCCGCCCCGGATGAAGGTCACGCCCGGTTGCGGCGCGGTCTGGCCGGCGATGGTCAGGTAGGGCTCGCTGATGCGCAGTTCCTTGCGGCCCAGGTCGATCACGCCGGCGACTTCGAACACGATGATGCGCGGGCCCGGCGTCGCCACCGCTTCGGCGAACGAACCGGGGCCTTCGCCGGCCAGGGTGGTGACGCGCAGGATCTGGCCGCCGCGTCCGGCCGGGGTATGCGCCGCCCAGCCCATCGCGCCGGGAAAGGCCAGAGGCTGCGCCGCGCCGTCGCGGTTCGGGGCGGCCGCGGGCTGCGCGGTCGCGACCCCGGCGATCACGGCCAGTACCGCGAGCAGAACGCCGCACGCCGTGTTCCGCTTATCGCGCCGCGCCAAGTTCGCGGCCTTGCCGCCGATGCCTCGCCCCATCTCGCCACTCCCCATCGCACCCTCCCCGGTCTGATTCGAGCATACGCCGGATTGTCAATGACACCGGTTTCCTATACAACACCCGGACGCACAATCGAGCCCCGGGGGGACCGTCCAGGCATGCCAACACACCCGTTCGATGACCAGCGCGACGAGCTGGCGATCGCCATCCGCCTGGTGCGAGCCCGGCTCGACGCGAAGGCGCTAGAGGCTTATCCAGGCCCGCAGCCGCAGACTTTGGACGCCGGCTACCGGATCCAGGACCAGGCCATCGCGCTGTGGCATCGCGCCGTCGCCGGGTGGAAAGTCGGGCGCATTCCGGACGCCTGGCAGGCCACGCTCGGCGAGGACCGCCTGGTCGGTCCGATCTTCGCCGGCGCGGTGCAGAATGTCCCGGCGGGACAACGCGGCCGCTTCCCAGTGATCGAGCGCGGCTTCGCCGCGATCGAAGCCGAATACGTATTCACCCTCGGCAGCGACGCCCCGGCCGGCAAGACCGAATACAGCGAGGAGGAAGCCGCCGATCTGGTCGCCAGCCTGTCCATAGGCATCGAGCTGGCCGGCAGCCCGCTGGCCTCCATTAATCGGCTCGGCCCGGCGGTGGTGGTGTCGGACTTCGGCAACAACGCCGGCCTGATCGTCGGCCCGGCGATCGCCGAGTGGCGCCGGCTCGACGACCGCGAGCTGACCTGCGAAAGCTTCATCGATCAGCGTCCGGTCGGCACCGGCGGCGCGGCTTCGATCCCCGGCGGGCCGCTGGCGGCCCTGGCCTTCGCCCTGGGGCGCTGCGCCCGGCGCGGCCATCCGCTCAAGGCCGGCATGCACGTCACCACTGGCGCGGCCACCGGCATCCACGACATCCTCGCCGGTCAGTCCGCCCGCGTGGACTTCGGTCGCTGGGGCCGCCTGGGCTGCGAGACCGCCACCGCCATCGCGACCACGGAGCGCCGGCCATGAGCACACGACGCAAGTTCCTGCTCGGCCTCGGCGCCGCCGGCGTATCGGCGGGCGTGGCCTCGGCTTCTTGGGGCGGCAGCGGCGGCGACACCCGCGTGCTGACCGCCACCGACGTGCACGTCAAGGACTATCCCACGGTCGCCGCGGTCGACTGGATCGGCCGCGAACTCGAACAGGCGACCGGCGGCCGCCTGCGCCTGCGCATGTACCACTCCGGCCAGCTCGGCCGCGAGTCCGAGGCGATCGACATGGCGCGCTTCGGCGCGATCGACATCACCCGCGTCTACAGCGGTGCGCTCAACAACGCGTTTCCGCTGACCCAGGTGTTGTCGCTGCCGTACGTATTCGATTCGGTCGCGCATCTGCGCCGGGTACTCGACGGCCCGGTCGGCGCGCGGGTGCTGCGCGGCTTCGCCGCCCGGGACCTGGTCGGCCTGGCGATGTACGACTGCGGGGCGCGCTGCTTCTACAACGTGCGCCAGCCGATCCGCACGCCGGCCGACATGCGCGGGCTCAAGTTCCGGGTGCCGTCGTCGGACATCTTCATGCGGATGATCCGCCTGCTCGGCGGCAACCCCACCCCGCTGGCCTACGGGGAAGTGTTCTCGGCCCTGCAGACCCATCTGATCGACGGGGCCGAGAACAACCTGCGCAGTTTTCATTCGAGCCGGCAGTTCGAGGCCGCCCGCCATTGGTCGCAGAGCGAGCACTCGTACGCGCCGGACGTGCTGCTGATGTCGAAACGCAGCCACGACGCCCTGGCCCCGCACGACCGCGGCCTGCTGCTGGAGATCGCCCGGGCCTCGGTGGCGGTGATGCGGCGCCTGTGGGACGAGTCCGAGGCGGTGGCGCGGCGCACCCTGGTCGAGGCCGGGGTGCAGATGAACGATTGCGACCTGCCTGCGTTCCGCAAGGCGGTGGCGCCGTTGTTGGACGACTACCACCGCGTGCCCGCGCTCGAAGCGCTGTACCGCGACGTACGCTCACTGGCTTGAGGCCCTACCCGTGAATGAAGCACGCGATGTCGATCCACAGGTTCTCCCTCCCGCGCCGAGCGGCCTGCTCGACCGTGTGGCCTCCGTCGCCGTCGCCATCGCCGGCGCGGCGCTGGTCGGCATGGTCGTGGTCCAGGCGGTACAGGTGTTCGCCCGTTACGTCATCAACGACTCGCCCGGCTGGACCGAGCCGGTCGCGCTGATCCTGCTCAATACCGCGATGAGCTTCGGCGCCGCGGCCGGCGTGCATCGCGGCGCGCACTTCGGTTTCTTCATCCTGCTGCACGTCGCGCCGCCGCCGCTGCGGCGGTTCCTGACCGCACTGTCGCAGGCGGTGATCGCGCTCATCGGCGCCGCGCTGGCGTTCTGGGGCGGCGAACTGCTGCTCGACGGGCTCGACATTCCGATGGCCGGCGCGTCCCTGCCACAAAGCGCCGCCTTCGCGCCGATGGCGATCGGCGGCGCGCTGATGACCGTGTTCGCGCTGCAACGCATCGTCCAGGCATACGCGCCGTCGCCCCGCATCGAAGGGAGCCCCTGATGGAAGTCACGATTCTGTTCGGCGTGTTCGCCGCGCTTTTGCTGATCGGCGTGCCGGTCGCGTATTCGCTGTCGTCTGCGGCGCTGGCGACGCTGATGTACATCGGCCTGCCGCCGATCGTGGTGGTCCAGCAGACCGCCGCGGGCGCCGGCTCGGCCTCGCTGATCGCGATCCCGCTCTTCATCTTCGCCGGGGAGATCATGCTGCGCGGCGGCATCTCCGAGCGCCTGATCGGCCTGGCCTCGGCCCTCGTCGGGCATCTGCGCGGCGGCCTGGGCCAGGTCAGCGTGCTGTCGTCGCTGTTCTTCGGCGGCGTCTCCGGCTCGGCCATCGCCGACGTCTCGGCGATCGGCGGGGCGATGATTCCGCAGATGGTCAAGCGCGGCTTCGACCGCGACTTCGCCGTCAACGTCACCATGACCGCGGCGATGGTGGCCTTGCTGGTGCCGCCCTCGCACAACCTGATCCTGTATTCGGCTTCGGCCGGCGGCAGCATCTCGATCGCCGACCTGTTCGCCGCCGGCATCGTGCCGGCGCTGCTGATGACCGTGACCCTGATGGTGACCTGCTGGATCATCGCGCGCCGGCGCGGCTACGCGATCGAACCGTTTCCCGGCTTCGGCATCGTGCTGCGCCGCTTCGTCTCGGCGCTGCCGGGACTGGCGCTGGTCGCGCTGATCTTCGTCGGCATCCGCGCCGGCATCTTCACCGCGGTCGAGAGCGCCGCGATCGCCGTGGTTTACGCTTTGCTGGTCACCACCCTGGTCTACCGCAAGCTGCGCTGGAAGGATTTCCTGGAGACCGTCGCCGGCGCCGCCCGCACCACCGGCATGATCTTGTTCGTGATCGCCTCGGCGGCGTCGTTCGGCTGGCTGCTGGCCTACCTGCAGGTGCCCACCGCCGCGGTCGAGGCCCTGACCGGCCTGACCACCGACAAGAACCTGCTGCTGTTGCTGATGATCCTGATCCTGCTGGTGCTCGGCACCTTCATGGACCTGGCGCCGATGATCATCATCTGCACCCCGATCTTCCTGCCGCTGGCGAAGGCCATCGGCGTCGACCCGGTGCACTTCGGCATCATCCTGGTGCTCAAGGGCGGCATCAGCCTGATCTCGCCGCCGCTGGGCTCGGTGCTGTTCGTCGGCACCGCCATCGGCCAGATCAGCATCGGCGAGACCTTGCGCACCATCTGGCCGTTCTGGCTGTCCGCGCTCGGCGTCCTGCTGGTGGTGACCTTCGTGCCGGAACTGTCGCTGTGGCTGCCGGCCCTGCTGAAACATTGAGCGCGGTCGCGGATCGTGGCCGCAGGCCGGCGCGGGCGCGCTCGGCCTGCGATGCGGGCTAGAATCCCCCATCCCTACGGTCCCCATCGCCTTGTCCATGCCGCCGCGCAAGAAAACTGAACGTATCGCACCGCCGGCCGCCAAGAGCGCGAGCGCGGTGCCCGGCAAGGCGCAGACGATCAACGACATCGCGCGCCTGGCCGAGGTGTCGAAGAAGACCGTCTCGCGGGTGATCAACCAGTCGCCGCTGGTGCACAAGGAGACCCGCGACCGGGTCGAAGCGGTGATGCGGGAGTTCAACTACACCCCGGACCCGTTCGCGCGCGGGCTGGCGTTTCGGCGCTCGTTCCTGATCGGCATGGTCTACGACAACCCGACCGCGCAGTACATCGTCAACATGCAGTACGGCGCGCTCGACGCGATCCGCGATTCCGGCTTCGAGCTGGTCGTCCATCCCTGCGACAGCCGCAGCCCGGGCTATATCGACGGCGTGCGCCGCTTCGTCCAGCAGCAGAAGCTGCACGGGGTGATGCTGGTGCCGCGCGTATCCGAAGACCAGGCCCTGGCCGACATGCTGGCCGAGATCGACTGCCGCTATTCGCGCATCGCCTCGGTCTCGCTGGACCAGGCCTCGCGCATGGTCATCACCCACGACCGCGACGGCGCGGCCGAGGCCGCCGACTATCTGCAGTCGCTCGGCCATCGCGACATCGCCCTGATCACCGGCCCGAACAGCTATCGCTCGGCGCACGAACGCACCGCCGGCTTCATCGAGGCCCTGGCCAAGCGCGGCATCGAGTTGCCGCGCGAGCGCGTGGTCGAGGCCGGCTACACCTTCGAGTCCGGCGTCGCCTCGGCCGAACGCCTGCTCGCCGGCAACCAGCGCCCGACCGCAATCTTCGCCGGCAACGACGAAATGGCCGCCGGCGTCTACAAGGTCGCCCTGCGCGCCGGCATCAGCATCCCGCAGGAACTGTCGGTGATCGGCTTCGACGACAGCCCCCTGGCATCGCGCCTGTGGCCGGCGTTGAGCTCTGTGCGCTTGCCGATCCGCGACATGGGCCGCATTGCCGCCTCGATGCTGCTGGCCGAACCCGCCGCCGCCTCGGCCCTGGCCGCCGCCAGCGTCCGCCCCCATCTGATCGTCCGCGATTCCTGCCAGCCGCCTGCGCGCTGAGTGGGAGGGCTGTCGATGGTGCGCTGTTCCAAGAGACGGCCGAATAACGATGGCTGTCGTCATTGCCCGGCCGGCGCGACACGGCCAGCCTAGGAGCGACGCAAGTCGCGACCAAGGGACGGGTAAAGGCCATAAAGCCAACATCAGTCATCGAAGCGGCGCATGCCGCGACCGCGTTGCGTCGGCCTTGCGGCGTCTCTCTAAAGCAAGATCAGGTTCAGGATCAAACCCAAAGCTTCCGCCACTAAAGGGGCGGGTTACTTTCTTTTGTCCAAAGCAACCAAAGAAAGGCAACCAAAGAAAAGTGCTTTTCTTGGAATCAAAGGCCCGCACGATCGAAGCCGACGCAGGGATGCTCCAGACAGGCCATCCCTGGCCTGCTGGCGCACGGCCCGCCTCCCTGCGGGCCGCCCTCCGGGTCTTCCATTGACCGGCAAAGCGGCAATGCCGATCAAAATCTCGATAGCGATAGTCGTCGCGCTCGTGGGTAGGAGCGGCGCGAGCCGCGACCACGCGGCCCCGATCAACCGCGCCGGCAGCCGCGGATTCGCGGTCGCGGCTTGCGCCGCTCCTACCCGGCGAAAGCACGCCGTTTCTGTAAATAACGCCAGCCCTGCGTCTCCGCGCGTTCCGCGGTCGCGACTTACGTCGCTCCTACAGGAAGCGGCGGCGCGCCATTGCTGGCTTCGCTGTGGCTTGGCTGTGGCTGTGCGCCGCTTCGCACTCGCGAAGGCTAAGAAGACCCGGAGGGCGGCGCGCAGGGATGCGGACCGTTTTTCATCGGGACAAGGAGGTCCCGTATGAAAAATCACCGCGTATGCATCGAACGCGCGGGCCCTTGATTCAAAGAAAAGCACTTTTCTTTGGTTACCTTTCTTTTGTTGCTTTAGACAAAAGAAAGTAACCCGCCGCTTTAGTGGCGGAAGCTTTGGGTTTGATCTTGATCTGTAGTTGCAGACCGTAACGCCGCGAGACCGGAGCAGCGCGGTCGCGGCTTGCGCCGCTCCTACCCGGCGAAAGCACGCCGTTTCTGTAAATAACGCCAGCCCTGCGTCTCCGCGCGTTCCGCGGTCGCGACTTACGTCGCTCCTACAGGGATGGGTCGACGTGCTCCGATTCCCTGTTGTTGGCTTTGGCTTTGGCTTTGGCTGTGCACCGCTTCGCACTCGCGAAGGCTAAAGAAGACCCGGAGGGCGGCCCGCAGGGATGCGGGCCGTTTTTCATCGGGACAGGGATGTCCCGTATGAAAAATTCCCGCGTTGGCATCGCTCATACGGGCCCTTGATTCAAAACAAAGCACTTTTCTTTGGTTACCTTTCTTTTGTTGCTTTAGACAAAAGAAAGTAACCCGCCGCTTTAGTGGCGGAAGCTTTGGGTTTGATCTTGATCTTGATCTGATCCTGATCTTGATCTGATCCAGATCTTTCTTGATCCATACGCCGCAAGACCGGACCAGCGCGGTCGCGGCTTGCGCCGCTCCTACCCCGGCGAAAGTGCGCCGCTTCGATGGATGACGAGGGCCTTCAGATCTCCGCGCGCTCCGCGGTCGCGACTCACGTCGCTCCTGCAAGGGTCTCCGCTCTGCCCAGCCAAATCCGGCACATTTTCGGAATCCATAACTTATTGATTTAGATAAATATTTAAGCGCGAAAGCTCCGTCAACCCGGACCCGACCCGATCCAAGCCTCGTCCCAGAGCGCCCTCCGAAGGAACGAATGACACCGGTTAACCTTCCGGTCTAGAATCGTCCCCTACCCGGTCCCCACTCCGGCCCGGACACCCGACCCGACGGAGCTTTCGATGTTCCAAAAGACCTACCACGCCACCCATCCCGACATGATGGCCGGCGCCAGCAACGAGCAATTGCGCGATCGCTACCTCATCGGCGATCTGTTCGCCGACGGCCAGGTGCGTCTGAACTATTCGCACAACGAACGCTTCGTCATCGGCGGCGCGGCGCCGACCGGTGCGCCGGTCGCGCTGCCGCAGCACACCGAGCCGGCATCGGCGGCGGGCAAATCCTTTCTGGAACGCCGAGAGCTCGGCATCGTCAACGTGGGCCGCGGCGCCGGCACGGTGCTCGTCGACGGCCAGACCTATGCACTGCAGCCGAAGGACGGCCTGTACGTGCCGATGGGCACGCAGAACGTCGTGTTCGCTTCTGACGATGCCGCCGAGCCGGCCAAGTTCTACCTGGCCTCGACGCCGGCGCATGCGCGCCACGAGACCGTGCACATCTCGATCGACCAGGCCGTGCCGCTGCAGCGCGGCGCGCTGGAGACGTCGAACGAGCGGGTGATCTATCAATACATCGTGCCGGCCACCTGCCGCTCCTGCCAGCTGCTGCTGGGCCTGACCGTGCTCAAGCCGGGCAGCGTCTGGAACACCATGCCGCCGCATCTGCACGACCGCCGTTCCGAGGTCTATTTCTACTTCGAACTCAGCGACCAGCGGGTCATGCATTTCATGGGCGAGCCGGCCGAGATGCGCCACATCGTGATCCGCAACGACGAGGCGGTGGTCTCGCCGCCATGGTCGATCCACATGGGCTCGGGCACGCAGAACTATTGCTTCATCTGGGCGATGGGCGGCGAGAACCTCGATTACACCGACATGCACCAGCTCGACATCTGCCAACTCAAGTGAGGGCGCGCGCATGAACACCGATCCGCATCCGCGCAATCCGTTCGGCCTCGACGGCACGGTCGCCCTGGTGACCGGCGCCAATCGCGGGCTCGGCCAGGCGATCGCCTTGGCGCTGGCCCAGGCCGGCGCCGACATCGCCGCGGTCGCCAGCGGCACGATGGACGAGACCGCCGCGCTGGTGCGCGGCCTCGGCCGCCGGCTGCTGCCCTTGCAGGCCGATCTGTCGAGCCTGGAACCGATCGACCGCATCGTCGCCGAAACCGCCGCAACCCTCGGGCCGGTCGACATCCTGGTCAACAACGCCGGCCTGATCCGCCGCGCCGACGCGCTCGATTTCAGCGAGGCCGACTGGGACGCGGTGATGAACGTCAATCTCAAGAGCGCGTTCTTCCTCGCCCAGGCGGCCGGGCGCGGCATGGTCGCCCGCGGCCGCGGCAAGATCATCAACGTCGCCTCGATGCTGTCGTTCCAGGGCGGCATCCGGGTGCCGTCCTACACCGCCAGCAAGTCCGGCCTGGCCGGCATCACCCGCCTGCTCGCCAACGAATGGGCCGGCAAGGGGCTCAACGTCAATGCGATCGCGCCCGGCTACATGACCACCGACAACACCGCGCAGCTGCGCTCGGACGAGGCGCGCAACCGCGACATCCTGGCGCGGATACCGGCCGGGCGCTGGGGCCAGCCGTCCGACATCGGCGGCGCTGCGGTGTTCCTCGCCAGCCGTGCATCGGACTACGTCAACGGGGCGGTCCTGCCCGTCGACGGAGGCTGGCTGGCGCGCTGAGCGCCGACACACTGGAGAACCCGCCATGACCCTGTCGATCCGCCGATACCCGAGCGCCGCCCTCGCCCTCGCGACCATCGCGATGGCGCTGTCGCCGGCGCAGGCCGCGCAGCCGCCGGCGAAACTGCGCAGCGACTCCTACGTCGAGCAGGCGCGCGACATCGCCCAGGCGCAGCCGGGCCCGCACGAAGGCGAAGGCCGCACCACCGCCTATCCGTTCTTCGCCCAGGCCGACGGCTTCGATATCGTGTTCCGCCAGCGCAGCCTGCATCCGGGCGCGAGCATCGGCGACCACACCAACGACAAGGACGAGATCTACTACGTGCTATCGGGACGCGGCGAGCTGATGCTCGACGGCCGCCGCCGCGAGGTCGGCGCGGGCGACGCGGTCCTCACCCGCCGCGGCAGCCGCCACGGCCTGCGCCAACTCGGCGACGAAGACCTGACCCTCATCGTGGTCTACCGCAAGCCCGCGCCCTGATCCGTCCGCGTCGTCCGCTGCGTCTGCGGTGAACGGCCGCGGGCGACAGGGCGGACTGCGCTTGGACCCTCGCTCGATTCGAGGATATGCGCACCCGAAGGTGCGCCCTCGCCATCCTTGGCGAGTGAGGGCTTCGTCCCGAAGCCGACGCAAGGCCTGCCCGCGGCGGCTCGCGTACCGACGCTGAAGGCCGGATGCGCTGATGACCGGATCGTCCGCGCGGCGCCGCGCCACAGGGCGCGGGTCGGTATCCCTAATCAGACGAGCGAGTGCCCCATTTCCCTCCGCGTCCCCGCGACGGCCCGGCGGTTCGGCGACGCCGGTCACGCTCCGGTACTGCCCGAGCCGGTCGCCCGCTTCCGGCCGCGCGGCACTGTGCCGTTATCCGCACCCGGGGCGCGCAAGCGATGCAAGCCGCGCCGGCGCGCCGGTCCGACCATGGCCCGGGTCGTGTCCGGAGGCGCCATGTCCGTCGAAGTCGAAAGCCGCTTGGTCCCGCTGGCCGGGGCGCCGGCATGAATCGTCCGAGTCTGGAGGTCGCCCTGCTCTGGTCGGCCCTGGCCCTGCTCGCGCTGGCTTATGCCTGGCGCTGGTACAGCCTGGAACGCGCCCGTCGCAAGCGGAACGATGGCCAGCATGCCGGCCCCGACGCCGGCGGCCCGCCGCCGCGCCTCGGCGATTGGCTGACCGGTCTGGTCGCGAATTTCTTCGACACGCTCGGCATCGGGTCGTTCGCGACCACCACCGCGATCTTCAAGTTGCGCGGCCGGGTCGCCGACGATCGCATTCCCGGCACCTTGAACGTAGGCCACGCCTTGCCGACCATCGCCCAGGCGCTGATCTTCATCGCCGTGGTCGGCGTCGACTTCGTCACCCTGGCGGGCATGATCGCCGCCGCAGTCGCCGGCGCCTGGGCCGGCGTGCGGGTGGTGGCGCGGCTGCCGAAGCGCGCGATCCAGGTCGGCATGGGCATCGCCCTGCTGGTCTCGGCCGCGTTGTTTCTCGCCACCAACCTGCAATGGCTGCCCGGCGGCGGCGAGGCCCTGGGCCTGTCCGGCGCGACCCTGGCCTTCGCGATCGGCGCCAGCTTCGTCCTCGGCGCCCTGATGATGCTCGGCATCGGCCTGTACGCGCCTTGCCTGATCCTGGTCAGCCTGCTCGGCATGAACCCGCTCGCGGCCTTCCCGATCATGATGGGCGCCTGCGCCTTCCTGATGCCGGTCGGCGGCGCGGCCTTCGTGCGCAGCGGCCGCTACGACCTGCGCGCGGCTCTCGGCCTGACCTTGGGCGGCGTTCCCGGAGTCTTGATCGCGGCCTTCCTGGTCAAGTCGCTGCCGCTGGAATGGCTGCGCTGGCTGGTATTGGCGGTCACCCTGTACGCCGCGGTGCAGATGCTGATTTCGGCGCTGCGCGCGCGCAGCGACCGCGCCGCCGCACTGGAAGCCGACCGCGCCTGAGCCCGAATCTTGATCTGGCGCCACGCGCACCGGCTCCGACACGCAGGCGCACTATCGGGCGTGGTTGGCGCGCGACGCTTGCGGACGTCGCTGATCGGCGACCGCTACGCCCCTGGGCGTCGTCGACTGCCGCCCGCGACACCTTGCGCGCGGCTTACCGCCGCCCTGCCCTATGCGCCGCTCAGGGCACGCTGCACTGGAAAACGAACGTGACCCGATTGCTGCCCGGCGTCGCGGACAAGCTGCCGAGAGTCACGCCGGCCGACAGCGCAGCGAAGGTCAGCGGGCCCGCCGGGCAAGCGCCCGCCGGCCCACTGCACGTCACGGCATTTCCCGCCGGACAGACGATCCCCGGACCGGCGGTATCGCTGACCCGCGCGCCCACCACGGTATCCGGGCCTTCGTTGGTCACCACCACGGTATAGGTCGTGGTCGATGCGCGCGTCACGGTGTCGTCGGGCGGGTCGATATCGTTGTTGACGCCCGGCGTATTGGTCTTGGTGATGCGCAAATCGGCCTGTTGCCGCGTATTGACGATGGTGCACACGATCGCGGTGTCGTTGTCGCCGACGGTCAGGGTGTTGCCCGACAGGCCGCCGGTACCGGAACAGGCCCAGGCGCCTGGGTTGTACAGCCCGACGTTGCCGGCGCCGAGCGTCTCCGACAGGGTCAACACAGCGCCGGTGTCGACGACGACCGCAGTGCCGGTATCGGTCTCGTTGGCGCTGCCGGCGACCGAGGCCAAGGCCGGATTCGCCACGCCGCCGGTGGCGCCGAGGTTGGCGCTGTCGTTGACGACCGCGCCGACCCAGGTCTTGGCCAACGCCACCGAAGCGGTCTTGCGCGTATTGGTGAAACTGCAGGTGAAATCGGTGCCGGCCACGACATCGGCGGCGGCGATGGTCACGGTGGTGCCGCTCAGGCTGCCGACGTTGGCGGTGCCGTTGCTGCAGGTCGCGCTGGAGAGTTGGTAGATCGCCGGCAATGCGGTTTCCTGGATCGTGATCGCGGTGCCCGGCGCGACGATCCCGAACGGTTGCAGGCCCGCTGCGGCATTGCCGTCGACCTGCGCCGTGCCCGATGCCGGGGTGCTCACCGTCGCGGCGGTCAGCACGGTATTGGTCAGGGCGAAGCCGAAGGTCGCGGCTGCGACCGGGCTGGTGGTCTTGCTCAAGGTCACGCAGCCCGGATCGACGCTCGCGCTAGCGGTGTTGTTGGCCGTACCGCCCGGCGCGGGCGTGACGAACAAGGCCTGCGCGCTGGTGGCTTCCTGGATCGGCGCGACCACCGCGACCGTGCTGGTGTTGGTGGCGGCCGCGCACCGGGCCGGGTCGAGGGTGCCGGTGATCGAATAGGTCAAGGTTCCGCCGGCCGCGCCGTTACCGGCCGGCAGGGTCGCCGTCGCGCCGATCGCACCGGTGCCGCTGGCCGCCGGGCACACCGGCGCGGGCGTGCCGCTGGCCGCGCAGGTCCACGAGAACGCGGTGAAACCCGCCGGCAACGCGTCGGCGATCGAAACCTGCGCGTCGTGGACGCTCAGATCGGCGCCCGTGCCGACGGTCGGACGTGCGGTGTTGTTCTGGTAGGTCACCGTGAACACGGTCGTACCGCCCGGCGCAGGATTGGCATTGCCGACGGTCTTGGTCGTGCGCGTATCGACGTCGTTGTCGAGGATGGTGTAGGCGGACAACGGCACGGCCACGCCGCCGCAGGTGCTGGTGCTGGCGATGGTGTAGACGGACGGATTAGGCACCACGCTCATCACGAGCGTTTCGTTGTTCTCGACGATGGTGTCGTTGACCACGACGATGCCGGTCGGGAACTGGCTGCCGGTGCCGCCGTCGTAGTTGCCGGCCGGGATCGTCATGGTGAAAGTGTTGGTGCCGGTCGGCGTGGTGTAGTCGCTGCCGAGCGTCGCGGTACTGGCCGCGGTGACCTGGATCGTCACGGTGATCGCAGTCGCCAGGTTGCCGGACACCGCGATCAGCGGGCCGGCGCCGGCGCCGGTCGATTCCGGCCCGGAGCTCGAGGATGCCCGGAACTCCAGGTACGGGGTCAGGAAGATCTGGATCTCGTCGAGAAAATTGCCGGCACTGTTGTTGCCGGTGGCCGTACTGATCGCTTCAAAGCCGAAATCGTGGATGCCGGAGGTGCCGGCCCAGGTGAAAGTACCGGTGTAATCGGCCCAGGTATTGGTGATGGTCGGCGCGGCGCAGCTCGCGCCGCCGATCAAGCCGCCGCCGCAGGCCTGCACGGTGCCCGCGCCGGTGGTATTGGTGGCGAAGCGACCGATCTGGTTCGCCGCCGTATCGATGTTGAAGGCCATCACGTCGATGCCGGTGCCCGCGCTCTCTCTGGCGCGATGACTGAGCTGCCAGCGGACCTGCTCACCGGTGACCAGGCAGACGCGCTGGAACAGGCGCGAGGCCGCCTGGGCATTGAGCTCGGCGAAATTGCTGCCGGCACGCGACGGCACGCCGAAAAAACCGTTGCTCCACAGCTCGATCAAGGGCCCGACTTCGCCGCCCGGCGGGCTGCTGCAGGTGCCGTTGGAAATGGCGCTGAAGTGGGTGGTGGTCCAGCCGGTGACCCGCGAATCCACGGTCTGGGTGAAACAGCCTGCAGGCGACAGGACTGGCTCTTCAAAACCGAGATTGATGAAACTGCGCTGGATCTGGGCAGTCGCCGGAAGCGCCAGCAAGGACAGCATGGCCAGTGCCGAAGCGCAGGCGAACGTGCGTGCGTCGCGGGCATGGCCGAACGAACATGGGCGGCGATGGCTAAACACGTGACCCCCTTCGCAACCGTCGTTCGATCGATGCCGAGCAGGACGGTTGGCGTACTCGGTTCGCTGCGTTGCGGACAAGGCAACGGATGCGCCTCATGGGCGTCCTTCCTCCCGGGCCGGGGCTAGCCCCGGTGCCTCGGCCAAGAGTTTCGTGATGAATATCACAAATTCAGCCCCCTCTCAATCACGGCGCGGGGGCGTCGGGGCGAGGCCGAGTCTTGTCGAATCGAATCCGGGAGCGATCGGTCACGGCAGCACACCATCGCAGAGGCCTGCGCATCGCCGGCCCGCCGCGGCCGGGGCGTCGCTACGGCTCGGCCCAAGGCGCCTTCTCGAACTTGCGCACCAGGTAATCGATCAGCACCTGCACGCGGGCCGGGCGGATGCGGCCCGGCGGCGTGACCACATGCAGGGCGATCGGCGGCGGCGCCCACTCCGGCATCACCACCTCGAGCTTGCCGCTGCGCAGTTCGCGCCAGACCAGGAACTCGGGCTGCAGGGCCAGGCCCTGCCCGGCGAGCAAGGCCGGATTCAAGGCCTCGGCATTGTTGACCCGCAGCGGCGTCGACACGCTGATCGAGAAATCGCCGTGGCGCTTATGGCTGAAACGCCATGCGTTGCCGAACCGCGAATAGGTATAGAACAGCGCGTCGTGATCGGCCAGTTGGCGCGGATGCTTCGGCCGGCCGCGCCGTTCCAGGTAGGCCGGCGCGCCGACCAGCAGGATGCGCACGCCGCACAGGCGCCGCGCCAGCAGGCTCGAATCGGCCAGGGTCGAGATCCGCAGGGCTAGGTCGTAGCCCCCGCCGATCAGGTCGGTGACGCCGTCGTCGAACGCGATCTCCACGGCGATATCGGGGAAGCGCGCCATGAACTCGGGCAACAACGGCGACAGATGGGCGACGCCGAACGACATCGGCGCGGCGATCCGCACCTGCCCGCGCGGGCTCTTGGCCTGGGCGGTGACCTCGGCCTCGACCGCTTCGCCCTCGGCGAGAATGCGGCTGGCGCGTTCGAGCGCGCCGCGGCCGCTCTCGGTCAGCGACATCTTGCGCGAGGTGCGGTGAAACAACACTGTCTTCAGCCGCGTCTCCAGGCGGGTGATCGCTTTCGACACGGTCGCCTGCGACAGGCCGAACTCGGCCGCGGTGCGGGCGAAGGATCCGGTTTCGGCGACCTTGGCGAAGATCGCCCAGGCTTCCAGGTCGGGCAGTTTCTGCATTGCGGGTGTCCATGCCTGTTTTGGAAAGAATGGTTTTCCATTGGTTCCATTCTAAACCCGATCGCGTCGGCCTATCGTTCTCCTCAAGCCGCACGGCACCCCACCAAGAGGACACGGACATGATCGAACTTCGCCCCTACGACAGCCTCGGCGGCGCCGACCACGGCTGGCTCGACGCCAAGCATCACTTTTCCTTCTCCGGTTACCGCGATCCCGAACGCATGGGCTGGGGCGCGCTGCGGGTCTGGAACGACGACACGATCCAGGCCAACACCGGCTTCCCGCCGCATTCGCATGCCGACATGGAGATCATCACCTACGTCCGCGACGGCGCGATCACCCACCAGGACAACCTCGGCAACCGCGGCCGCACCGAAGCCGGCGACGTCCAGGTGATGAGCGCGGGCACCGGCATCCAGCACGCCGAGTACAACCTCGAATCCGGCACCACCCGCATCTTCCAGATCTGGATCATTCCCGATCAGCGCGGCGGCGCGCCGACCTGGGGCAGCAAGCCGTTCCCGAAAGGCGACCGCGCCGGCCGCTTCGTGACCCTCGCCAGCGGCATCGAAGGCGACGAAGACACCTTGCCGATCCGCGCCGATGCGCGGGTGCTCGGACTGACTCTCGCCGCCGGCGAATCGGCCGAGTACGTCTTCGCCGACGACCGCTATGGTTACCTGGTGCCGGCCAAGGGCAGCGTCGAGGTCAACGGCGTGCGGGTGCAGGCTCGCGACGGCGCGGCGATCCGCAACGAGGGCGCGATCCGCGTCGTCGCGATCGAGGATGCCGAACTCGTGCTCGTCGACACAGCGCCCTGATCCCGACTTTCGCAGTTGACCCCGCCAGTTCAAAACGACTGCCTGCGACCGCGATCAACGCCGTGGTCGCCGGCATCGCCCACACTCTCCCTTTCCCCCCACCGTACAGGAGCAAACCCCATGGGCACTTTCACCACCAAAGATGGCGTGCAGATCTACTACAAGGATTGGGGCCCGCGCGACGGCGAACCGGTGGTCTTCAGCCACGGCTGGCCGCTGAGCTCGGACAGCTGGGAAGCGCAGATGCTGTTTCTCGCCGAACACGGCTATCGCACCATCGCCCATGACCGCCGCGGCCACGGCCGTTCCAGCCAGCCCTGGGACGGCAACGACATGGACCACTACGCCGACGACCTCGCGCAGTTGCTCGAACATCTCGACATTCAAGGCGCGAGCCTGTTCGGTTTCTCCACCGGCGGCGGCGAAGTCGCGCGCTACATCGGCCGTCACGGCACCGGACGGGTCAAGAAGGCCGGCCTGATTTCGGCGGTGCCGCCGCTGATGCTGAAGACCGAGGCCAACCCCGGCGGCCTGCCGAAGGACGTGTTCGACGGCCTGCGCGAAGGCTCCATCGCCGACCGCTCGCAGTTGTACCAGGACCTCGCCGGCGGTCCGTTCTTCGGCTTCAACCGGCCGGGCGCGAAGAAGTCGCAGGGCATGATCGATTCGTTCTGGGTCCAGGGCATGCAGGGCGGCCACAAGAACACCTACGACAGCATCAAGGCGTTCTCGGAAACCGACTTCACCGAAGACCTGAAGAAGTTCGACGTACCCACCCTGATCCTGCACGGCGACGACGATCAGGTCGTACCGATCGACGCGGCGGCGCGCGCCTCGGCCAAGCTGGTCAAGCAGGCCAAGCTGGTGGTCTACCCGGGCGCCCCGCACGGCCTGACCGACACCCACAAGCAAAAGCTCAACCAGGACTTGCTGGAGTTCCTCAAGTCCTGATCGCAGGCGCCGCACCGAGTCCGGTGCGGCGCTTCCATGTGCGGCCAGGCTGCGCGACGCAAGCCTGACGCCTTGCCTCCTCAGCCGACCGGCGCGGCCAACGCGGTCGCGATCCGAACCTCGCCGGTCAGGACTTTATGGATCGGGCAGGCATTGGCGACCTGCAGCAGGCGTTCGCGCTGCTCTTCGCTGAGTTCGCCGCTCAGCGCGATGCGACGGCGGATATCGGTACCCTCGGCAGGCCTGCCGTCGGGATTGAAGCTCAGTTCCACTTCGACCGCGCTCAGCGGCCACTGCTTGCGTGCCGCATACATGCGCAGGGTGATCGCGGTGCAGGCGCCGAGGCTCGACAGCAACAGACGTTCCGGGGTGGGGCCGCTGTCGGCGCCGCCCTGCTCGGCCGGTTCGTCGGCGAGCCAGTGATGGCCGAGGTCGTCGCTGAAGCGGATCTGGTACGGCGCGCCGTCGCCGCTGGCGACGACGGTGGGAATGGCGGCCATGCACGGCTCCGAAACGATTGAAGATCGGCCGGTTATCGCATGCGCCCGGCGAAAGCAGAAGCGCTCGCGGCGGAACGCTGCATCGAGGCGCGAAGGGTTGGCGATCCGCACGCAGACGGCGCTTGCGCGAGCGAAGCGGATCGTCGAAGGCGCGGTTGGAGGCGAACCGATCGCCAGCGAGACCTGCCGGCATCGAGCGCACCGACGAGGCAGAGCCAGGCGGACCGGGCGGTCCGTCCCGTGCTCCGGCGGCGCCCTGGCCGTTTTGGCGGACGGACTGCGTACCCCTGCTTGGCGGCCGCGATGGCGGCAGCGAACCCACGCGCCCGGCCGGCGCGGCAGCTACCGACGAGGAGAACGGCATGACCCAGGACAGCGGCGCGGGCAACGACCTGCTGGCGGACTTTGGAACCCGCGACATCGTGCTCGAAGTGGTCGCCGACACCGCGACCCAGGACGGCGCACCCGAGGTGCAGGTCACCCTGCTCGTGGCCGGCGTGCTGATCTCGGGCACGGTGATCGGCTTCAAACGTTACGCCGAGCATCACCCGATCACCGCGCGCATGCAGCAGGCGGTCGAAGGCCTGACCGAGAGGGTCGACGGCGATACGTCCCGGCCCGGACCGCCGCTGTATCTGCACCTCAAGGATGCGATCTATCACACGCCCGGGGCGCAACAGGCGTTTCCCTCCGATCGCGGGGTGTTCTGCCGTATCGCGCTGAAGGACGTGTCGGCGTTCAATTTCGGCGGCATCGGCTGGCCGCAGCCGGACTGAACCGGCCGCGGCGGTCGCTCTCCGCCCTGCGCGCCGCCGCCCAGCCGCAGGGGCGTCGGCAGCCATTGCTTCGCCACATGCCTGCCATATGCACGGGTTAGGGTTCGGTCACCCCGTGCCGAGCCAGCGCCATGCACGCCGACGATCCGCACCGCCGCCGTTTCCTCGTCCGTTCAGGCAACGCCCTCGGGCTCGCCGCCGCGAGCTGGGCCCTGCCCGCCGCCGCCGCACCGGCCATCCTCACCGCCGAATCGGCGCGTCCGCGGCTCGACTACGGCATCCAGTTCGGCGACGTCGGCACGCGCCAGGCCACGGTCTGGGCGCGCAGCGACCGCGCCTCGCGGATGTGGGTCGAAGTGGCCGACAACGAGGGTTTCCGCCGCGCCCGCTCGCTGCGCGGTCCGCTCGCGAGCGCCGCCAGCGACTACACCGCCCGCCTGGACTTGCCGCTGAGCCACGGCCCGGCGCAACGCTACGTGCGGGTCGCCTTCGAGGACGCGCGCAGCGGCATCCGCAGCGCCTGGACCGAAGGCCGGTTGCGCGGTGCGCCGCAAGGCCGCGCCGATGCGCGCCCGATCCGTTTCGTCTGGGGCGGCGACGTCGCCGGCCAGGGCTGGGGCATCAACCGCGAATTCGGCGGCATGCGCATCTTCGAGGCGATGCGCCTGCGCGATCCGGATTTCTTCCTGAACTCGGGCGACACCGTCTACGCCGACGGTCCGATCCAGGCCGAAGTCGCGGCCGAGGACGGCCGCATCTGGCGCAACCTGGTCGCCGAAGGCGTGCACAAGGTCGCCGAGACCCTCGACGAATACCGCGGCCGCTACCGCTACAACCTGCACGACGACAACCTGCGCCGCTTCGCCGCGCAGGTGCCGCAGCTGTGGCAGTGGGACGATCATGAAGTCGTCAACAACTGGTCGGCGTCGAAGGATCTCAGCGCCGATGCGCGCTACACGGTCAAGGACGTCGCGGTGCTGGCGCGGCGCGCCCGTCAGGCCTTCCTGGAGTATTCGCCGCTGCGCATGGATTGCGGCAGCGCAGGCACGCGGATCGACCGCGTGGTCCGCTATGGCCCGCAGCTCGATGTGTTCATGCTCGACATGCGCAGCTACCGCGGCCCCAACACCGCCAACCTGCAGTCCGGGCCGGACGCCGACACCGCGTTCCTCGGGCGCCGCCAACTGCGCGAGCTCGCTCATGGTCTGCGCCAGTCGCGCGCGACCTGGAAGATCGTCGCCGCCGACATGCCGCTGGGCCTGCTGGTGCCGGACGGCATCGACGCGCAGGGACGCGCTCGCTGGGAAGCGGTGGCCAACGGCGAGCACGGCCTGCCGCGCGGGCGCGAGCTCGAATTCGCCGAACTGCTGCGCGCCATCCGCGAGGTGCGCAACGTGGTCTGGCTGACCGCCGACGTCCACTACTGCGCGGCGCATTACTACGACCCGGGCCGCGCCGCGTTCCAGGAGTTCGCACCGTTCTGGGAGTTCGTCGCGGGCCCGCTCAACGCCGGCTCCTTCGGCCCGAACGGACTGGACGGCACCTTCGGCCCGCAGGTGGTGTTCCAGCGCGCCGCGCCCAGGGCGAACGCCTCGCCCTTCGCCGGCTACCAGTTCTTCGGCGAAGTGAACATCGACGCGGACGGCGCGGCCCTGACCGTGGACCTGCGCGGGCTCGACGGCGCCAGCGTATTCAATCAGCGCCTGCAGGCGCGCTGAGCGCCGCCCCATCGCCTGGCCGCCCGCGCGCGAACGCGCAGGCAGGCCACCGCCGCGGACTGGAACGCAGCGATTCGCCGGCCGCCGTGACGGCGGACCAGGGCCGCGCTTAGGATGCTGGGCCAGCCTCCGGAGCCGTGCCCGTCATGACCGACCTGCGTGTGTATCAGATCGATGCCTTCACCCGGCAGCGTTACCAGGGCAATCCGGCCGGCGTGGTCGCCAATGCCGAAGGGCTGAGCGACGAACATATGCAGTTGATCGCGCGCGAGCTCAACAATTCAGAAACCGCCTTCATCCTGCCGGCCGAGGCCGCCGATCACGATCTGCGGGTGCGCTTCTTCACCCCGACCACCGAAGTACCGGTGTGCGGCCATGCGACCGTCGCCGCCCATTTCGTCCTCGCCCTCGAACGCGGCCTGCCGACCGGACCCTGCCGCCAGCTCACCGGCGCCGGCATCCAGGTCATCGAAACCCTGCGCAGCGACGACGGCTTCCGCATCGCCATAGAACAGAATCGGCCGACTTTCGAGCCGCGCCTGCCCCAGGCGCTCGCCGGCCAAGTCGCTGCGGCGCTCGGCGTCGAGGAGCGCGCGCTCGACCCGCGCTGCCCGGTGCAATTCGTCTCGACCGGGCACGGCAAGCTGCTGATCGGCCTGCGCGAGCGCCGGCGACTGCAAGCGCTGCAGCCGGACGCCGCGCAGCTGATCGCGCTCGGCCCGAAGGTAGGCGCGAAAGGCTTTTTCGTCTTCACCCTGGACTGCGAGGGCGACGATCATGGCGATGCCCTGACCCATGGCCGCATGTTCGCACCGGCGATCGGCATCGCCGAAGACCCGGTCACCGGCAACGCCAACGGCCCGCTCGGCGCCTATCTGGTCAAGCACGGCCTGCTCGAAGCCCGCGACGGGCTCGCCCGTTTCCGCGCACGCCAACAGGCCGGCAACGGGCGCGCCGGGCACATGGACGTCAGCGTGCGCGTCGAACATGGGGAGCCGCGCGGCGTGCGTATCGAAGGCGACGCGGTGGCTTGCTTCCAGGCGACCTTGCCGCGCACGTTCTGAGAACGGCTCAGACCGCATCCTTCCGGCGCGCATCGATCGTTAGGAAGCTGGGCATCCCCGCTCCAGATCGGACATCGGCGAGATGGGAGATATGTCGCTTTCGACATACGGAGCGGCCCCCTCCAACGCATGCGCAAACGGTTCGTTACTTGAAACCGCGTTCCCGGAATGCCGGGCGGCTTCCTCCGTCGAAGCGAGGGGGCTTGGAGGATCGCTTGGGTCGGGCAAAAAGCGAATCGCGCATCCTTCATCGGCGAGCGAATAGGCGCCTCGCCGATTTCGCCGGCGCAGCATGTCGATCAACCGTGCGACCCGATCCGTATTCGTTTCGCCGCATCGAACCGGCCTCTTCGACCGCCATCGAGACGATGCGCTTCGCACTTGCAGAACGAAACTGAGACCAAGCGCGTGAAGGCCGTCGGCTCTCGCCAATAGCGCCCCGATAATTCCAGTGCGCGGCGCCGACTTCGAGCACTATTCGGTAATCGGCCAATTTCCCCGGTAAAAAAGCAATTTCCGCATACCGATCGGCGCCTGCGATCTGCGGCATCGCGGTAATCCAGTTCCGCATTCTGTGACCACGCACGAACGATAATGCGATAGGCATCGCTACTTCGATCGACAAACACGCCGAGTCGTTGACCGCCCTGACAACAGGACGTAACACTGTCCGGGCAAGATGCAATCCAAGGTTTCGTCGAACAACGACTCGCACCAAAAAACAATAACAGCGAGCCGTTCCATTCCGATCCGTCCGCACTCCGCCGCATGGAATGCGCGACGAACTTATTCGTGACACGGAGCAAGTCGATTGAAAAACCCCAGCGCTATCGCCGCGGGACCCATCCCGGCCGCGATCCCATCGATTCGTAACCTCCCATCGCAGACGCCCATGCGCTCGGTCCGGTCGATGAGCGCCGTGCCCGACCCCTGTCCGGGATGATCCGCAAGCCCTAGCGCGGAGGCCTTGTCGATTCGCATCGAATCCGTGGCCGACCGCGCAGCCGAAGCAAACCCGAAGCAAAGACCCACCTGCCGACCGGCATGCGCTTGCGCGTGCCGCGGGAGTCATCGCGCCGGATCCGGTGCGCGATCGGCCGTGGGCGCGCCATGCCGGCACAGCCAGCGCTACACCTCACCGCAGTCCTTTCGTGGAGTTCGCATGAGCAGTTCCTACAGCGACCTGTGGCGCCTGATCCGTACCGGCAAGCCCTCCATCGCCTTGCTGTCGCTGGCGGCGCTGACGGCGATGGCCTCGGTCGCGGGCACGCTCTGGTTTCCGATCCAGACCAAGCAATTGATCGACGACTTCAGCACCGGCGGCATCGACCCGGGCCGCATCGCGGTCCTCGCCGGCATCCTGGTCGCCGCCAACCTGGTCGGCGCGATCTCGGCCTATCTGCTGGCGCGCGTCGGCTATCAGTTGGTGGCGCGTCTGCGCGCGTCCCTGGTCGACAAACTGCTCAGGCTGCCGATCGCCTCGTTCGACCGCGAAAGCAGCGGCGAACGGGTCAGCCGGGTGGTCCGCGACTGCGAATCGATCTCCGAGCTGACCACGCGCCAGGCGATCAACCTGCTCACCGGCGTGTTGCTGCTAGGCGGCTCGATTGCGGTCCTGCTGCTGCTCGACGTGCGCCTGACCCTGACCCTGCTCGGCTCGATCGGCGCCGCGTTCGTGGTGATGATCCCGATCGCCTTTCTGCTCGACGGCCTGTCGCGCCGCATCCAGGACCGCACCGCGCGGCTCAGCGGCATCCTCACCCACGTGTTCCAGGAGATCCGCCTGGTCAAGGCCTTCACCGCCGAGCCGCGCGAACGCGAGCGCAGCGAGGAGGAGATCGAAGGCCTCAAGCAACTCGGCTGGCGCGTGGCGCGGGTCAACGCCGCGCTCGAACCGCTGATGAGCCTGGCGATGACCCTGGCGATCATCGTCATCCTGGTCTACGGCGCCTCGCGCGTGGCCGCCGGCGAGATCACCATGGGCACACTGACCGCCTTCATCCTGTACATCTTCAACGTCGCCAATCCGCTGGTCCAGCTGACCAACTTCACCGCCGAGCTGCAGAAGGCGAAGGGCGCCTCGGGACGGATCAGCGCGATCCTCGCCGAGCCCGAGGAAGAACCGCTGCCGGGCCGCGCCGAGCGCCGCGGCGGCGGCCTGCTGGAATTCCGCAACGTCTCCTTCGGTTACGCCGGTCGCGACACCGCCGTGCTGCACGGCATCGACCTGCAGTTCGCGCCGGGCACCACCACCGCCCTGGTCGGTACCAGCGGCAGCGGCAAGACGACGATCCTGTCGCTGATCGAACGCTTCTACGAACCCAGCGGCGGCGAGATCCTCTACGACGGCCAGCCGATCTCCGGCTTTCCGCTGGTCGACTGGCGCGGCAGCATCGGCTACGTCGCCCAGAACGCGCCGATCATGCCCGGCAGCGTGCGCGACAATCTCGCCTACGGCCTGACCGGCGAGTTCTCCGACGCGGCCCTGCGCTCGGCCGCCGAGCGCGCCGGCGCGCTCGACTTCATCGAACGCATGCCGCAGGGCTTCGACACCGTGCTGATCGAACAGGGCAACAACTTGTCCGGCGGCCAGCGCCAGCGCATCGCCATCGCGCGCATGTTCCTGCGCGATCCGGACCTGCTGATCCTCGACGAGGCCACCTCCAACCTCGACAGCGAAACCGAACACCAGGTCAAGCTGGCCCTGGAATCGCTGATGCGCGGACGCACCAACATCATCGTCGCCCATCGCCTGTCCACGGTGATGCACGCCGACCGGATCTGCTTCCTCGATGGCGGCCGCATCTCCGGCGTCGGCAGCCACGGCGAGTTGATCGCCACTCATCCGTATTACGCCCGCCTGGTCGAGCGCCAGTTCCAGCGCGCACCGGAGCCGGCCCTGCTCGAAGCCGACTGACCCGTCCTGCCCGTCCGCTCGGCGTTCGCGCCATCGGCCATGCCCGGCCGGTCCGCCGCGGCGGCGCCGCGAACGAAACGACATTCCCTCGCTCCATCTTCAGCACACCGGTGAGTTCATGAGCAAGGTAAATCCGCGCCCCCTGTCGGCACCGCAGTCGGAAATGTGGTTCGCGCAGGCGTTCGATCCGGACAACGCGTACTACGACACGCGCGGTTACGTCGACATACGCGGGCCGCTCGACGTCGAGGCTTTGAGCCGCGCTGTCGACGCCTTCGCCGCCGAGGCCGATACCCTGCGCCTGCGCTTCGAGCACGGCGTCGACGGGCCGCTGCAATGGATCGGCGAGAGCCGCGGTTCGCTGCTGCAGGTCGTCGACTTGTCGAGCCATGCCGACCCGGTCGCCGCCGCGCACGCGCACATGCTCGCCGATGCCAGCCGCGTCTACGACCTCGCCGCGCCCCCGTCCGCTCGAACCCCGTCCACTCCAACCCTGTTCACCCAGATCCTGTTCAAGCTGGGCCCGGCCCATCACCAGTGGTACCAGCGCTACCACCACATCGTCATGGACGGCTACGGTTATTCGCTGGCCACCGCGCGCATCAGCGAGCGCTACAACGCCCTGCGCCACGGCCTGGAACCGGCCGGCGGCGAAATCGCCAGCGTGATGGAGTTGGTCGAGGAAGACCTGCGTTACCGGCAGTCCGAGCGCCATGCCAAGGACGCGCAGCATTGGCAAGACTATCTGCGCGACGCGCCCGAACGGGTGGGCCTCGACGGTCGCGTGCCGAGGCCTTCGGCACGCTTCCATCGCCGCAGCAGCGCGATCCCGCAGGCCCTGGTCGATCGCTTGTCCGAAGCCGAGCAGCGCATCGGGGTGAAATGGCCGCAGTTGGTGACCGCCGCGGTCGCCGCCTATCTGCAGCGGATCGCCGGGCGCGAGGAGATGCTGTTCGATTTCCCGGTCGCCGGCCGTTCCAGACTGGCCCGCGGCATTCCCGGCACCGTCGCCAACGTGCTGCCGCTGCGCCTGTCGTTCGCCGCCACCGCCACGCTGCAGGAATTGGCCAGCGCGAGCGGTCGCGAAATCGGCAAGAGCCTGCGCCACCAGAGCTATCGCGGAAAGGACATCCTGCAGGCGCTCGCCGACGGCGGCCAGCAACGCTGCTTCGGCCCGCGCATCAACATCATTCCCTTCGACTATGCCTTCGATTTCGACGGTCAGCCCGGCATCCTGCATTCGCTGGCCAACGGCGTGGTCAACGACGTCGCGGTGAACCTGGAAGGCCAGATCGGCCGCGACGGCTGCCTGCTGCATTTCGACGGCAACGCCGAGAGCTACGACGAGGACGAGATCGCCGCCCATTTGCGGCGCCTGCTGGCCTTCGTCGGCGCCGCGGCGGCCGACCCGCACCGCCCGCTCGCCTCGATCGAGCTGCTCGACGATACCGAGCGCCAGCGCCTGCTGCTGGACTGGAACGACACCGCCCGCGAGATCGAGCCCGAATCGGTCGCGGCCGCGTTCGAGCGCCAGGCCCGCGCTACCCCGGACGCCATCGCCGTCGTCGGCGAGGACGGCGCGCTCAGCTACGCCGAACTCGACCGCCGCGCCGACGCCCTCGCCCATGCGCTGCTGCAACGCGGCGCGACGGCCGAACGCGGCATTGGTCTGTTGCTGCGCCGATCCGCGGACCTAGTCGTCGCCGTGCTGGGCGTGCTCAAGACCGGCGCCTACTACGTGCCGCTGCACGAGCAGCACCCCGACGAACGCCTGGCCCGGGTGCTGGCCGAGACCGACGCGACGGTGCTGATCGCCGACGCCAGCCTCGATGCGCGCGCCCTGGCGCATCCGAACGTGCTGCGTCTGGACCTTCTGGGGGTGGATGGAGCCGGTTTCGCCGGGCACTGCGAACCCATCGACCGCCGCCTGATCCAGACCGACATCCATCCCGAACAGCTCGCCTATGCGATGTTCACCTCGGGCTCGACCGGCGTGCCGAAGGGCGTCGGCGTGCGCCAGCGCGACATCGTCGAGCTCGCCCGCGACCGCCGTTTCGGCGAGGGGCACGAGGTCGTGCTGCTGCATTCGACCCACGCCTTCGATGCCTCGACCTACGAGCTGTGGGTGCCGTTGTTGAACGGCGGCCGCATCGTGGTGGCGCCGGCCGAAGCGGTCGACGGCCACGATTTCCAGCGCCTGATCGAGCGCTTCGGCGTACGCAGCCTGTGGCTGACCGCCGGCCTGTTCCACGAATTCGCCGAATCGGCGCCGCAGCTGTTCGCCTCGCTGCGGCAAGTCTGGGCCGGCGGCGACATGCTCTCGGCCGATGCGATCCGTCGCCTGCAGGCGCGGCATCCGCAGTTGCGCATCGTCAACGGCTACGGCCCGACCGAAACCACCACCTTCGCCCTGACCAGCGTGATCCCGGCGCTGGCGGCCGAGGCCGAGCGTGTGCCGATCGGCGCGCCGCTCGACAATATGCGCGTCTACGTGCTCGACGCCGCGTTGCGGCCGGTGCCGGTCGGCGTGGCCGGCGAACTCTACATCGCCGGCAGCGGCTTGGCCCGCGGGTATCTGCATCGCCCTGCGCTGAGCGCCGAGCGCTTCGTCGCCAATCCGTTCGAGCACGGCCAACGCATGTATCGCTCCGGCGACCGCGTGCGCTGGCGCGGCGACGGCCAGATCGATTATCTCGGCCGCGCCGACCAGCAGGTCAAGCTGCGCGGCTTCCGCATCGAACTCGGCGAGATCGAAACCGCCCTGGCCCGCGCCGGCTACGCGCAAAACGCAGTGATCCTGCGCGAAGACCGGCCCGGCCAGCCGCAACTGGTCGCCTATGTGGTCGCCGACGCGGTCGACGCCGCCGCCCTGCGCGACGGCCTCGCCGGGCGCCTGCCCGAATACATGCTGCCGAGCGCCATCGTCGCGATGCCGGCCTTGCCGCTGACCGGCAACGGCAAGCTCGACCGCAAGGCCTTGCCGGCGCCGGAGCTCGATGCCCGCCCCCATCGCGAACCGCGCGACGAACGCGAACGCGCGCTGTGCGAATTGTTCGCCCAGGTACTGGGCCTGGAGCGCGTAGGCATCGACGATCATTTCTTCGCCCTCGGCGGTCACTCCCTGCTCGCCGCTCGCCTGATCGGCCGGGTCCGTACCGCGCTCGGGGTCGAACTCAGCCTGCGCCAGGTGTTCGAGGCGCCGACGGTCGAGGCCCTGGCCCGGCGTCTGAGCGAAAGCGCCCCGGCGCGGCCGGCGCTGAGCGCGCAACCGCGTCCATCGCCGTTGCCGCTGTCGTTCGCCCAGCAACGGCTGTGGTTCCTGCACCAGTTCGAGGGCCCCAGTCCGACCTACAACATCCCGCTGGCCCTGCGCCTGGACGGCGAGCTCGACCGCGATGCGCTGCGCCTGGCGATCGCCGATCTGCTCGACCGCCACGAGAGCCTGCGCACCGTGTTTCCGCACGGCGACGCGCCGCAGCAGCGCGTGCTCGATGCCGCGACAGCGCCGTTCGAACTCGTCGATTGCGACGACGCCGGGCTCGACGAGGCGCTGGCCCGCGCGGCGGGCCATGGCTTCGACCTGAGCCGCGAGATCCCGCTGCGCGCGAGCCTGTTCCAGCTCGCCCCGCAACGCCAGGTCCTGCTCTTGCTGATGCATCACATCGCCGCCGACGGCGCCTCGCTGGCGCCGCTGGCCGAGGACCTGGCCCAGGCCTATGCCGCTCGCTGCCAGGGCCACGCGCCGCAGTGGGCGCCGCTGCCGCTGCAATACGCCGACTACAGCCTGTGGCAGCGCCGCCTGCTCGGCGACGCCGGCGACGCGGCCAGCCTGGCCGCGCGCCAACTCGCTCACTGGAGCGAAGCCCTGGCCGATCTGCCGGAACGGATCGAACTGCCTACCGATCGACCGCCGCCGCAGGCCCCGAGCCATCGCGGCCGCAGCCTGCGCTTCGCCATAAACGGCGAGGTGCATGCGGCCCTGCTCGACTTGGCCCGGCGCCAGGGCGCGAGCCTGTTCATGCTGCTGCAGGCCGCGCTCGCCGCGACCCTGAGCCGGCTCGGCGCCGGCACCGATATCGCCATCGGCACCCCGGCGATCGGCCGCGACGACCCGGCGCTGGAGCGCCTGGTCGGCATGTTCGTCAACACCCTGGTGCTGCGCACCGACACCTCCGGCAACCCGAGCTTCGCGACGCTGATCGAGCGCGTGCGCCGCTTCGATCTGGCCGCCTACGCGCAGCAGGATTTGCCGTTCGAACAATTGGTCGATGCGCTCAACCCGGTGCGCAGCCTCGGCCATCACCCCTTGTTCCAGGTGATGCTGTCGCTGCAGGCGGCCGCGCCCGCGTTGCCGGCCTTGCCCGGCCTGCGCAGCGAACTGCTGGCGTTCGACGCGCCGGTGGCCAAGTTCGATCTCAGCTTCGATTTCACCGAACACCACGTTGGCGACGGCGCTACGCGCCTGACCGGCCTGCTCGAATACGCCACCGACCTGTTCGACGAGGCCAGCGCGCAGTGCATCGTCGACGGCCTGGTCCAGATGCTGGCGGCGATGGCCGCCGATCCGCGACAGCGCATCGGCGCGGCCGGCCTGTACGACGACGCCCAACGCCAGCGCCTGCTCGAGGGCTCGCGCGGAGAGTCGGTCGAAGTCGAAACGACCGCCCTGCCCGGCTGGTTCGAGCGCCAGGCCGCGGCCACGCCGGACGCGATCGCCCTCGTCTGCGGCGATGCCGAGCTCGACTACGCCACCCTCGAACAGCGTGCGAACCGGCTGGCCCATCTGCTGATCGCCGAAGGCGTCGGCGCCGAGAACATCGTCGCCCTGGCCCTGAACCGCTCCGTCGACAGCGTCGTAGCGATGCTGGCCGTGCTCAAGGCCGGCGCCGCCTACCTGCCGCTCGACCTCGAGCATCTCGGCCCCCGGCAACGCGACATGCTGCTCGACGCGGCGCCGACCCGGGTGCTCGCCCACGCCGACATCGCCGCCGGCCTCGACGGCGAGCTGCCGGTGCTGATCCTCGACGACGCCGCATTCCAGGCGCGCCTGCAGTCGATGCCCGCGCAGGCGCCGACCGATCCGCAACGGGTGCGCCCGCTGCATCCGCAGCACCCGGCCTATCTGATCTACACCTCCGGCTCGACCGGCCGGCCCAAGGGCGTGCTGGTCGCCCACGCCGCGCTGTCGCATCTGTTCCAGCACCAACGCAGCACCTTGTACAACGCGATTGCGCGCGACAACGACACGACCCGGGTGCGCTTCGCCCTGACCGCGACCTTCGCCTTCGACACCGCCGTCGAGGGCCTGCTGTGGATGAGCGCCGGCCATCAGTTGGAGCTGATCGACGACGACACCCGCCGCGACGGCGAGCTGTTGATCGCGCGGCTGCGCGAGCGTCGCATCCATGCGGTCGACCTGACTCCGTCGCACTTCGAGCCGCTGCGCCAGCGCGGCCTGCTCGATCCTGCGCACTGGCATCCGCGCAGCGTGATCCTCGGCGGCGAAGCCATCGCGCCGGCGCAATGGAAAGCCCTCGCCGAGCGCGACGACGTGCGCGGCTACAACGCCTACGGCCCGACCGAATACGGCGTCGATGCCGCGTTCGCCGCGGTCGAAGGGGAGGCCGCGCCCTCGGTCGGCCGCGCGATCTGGAACACCCGCGCCTACGTGCTGGACGCCTGGCTGCAGCCGGTGCCCGATGGCGTGGCCGGCGAGCTGTACCTGGCCGGCCCCGGCCTGGCCCGCGGCTATCGCGAGCGCGCCGCGCTGACCGCCGAGCGCTTCGTCGCCGACCCCTTCCATGCCGGCGAGCGCATGTACCGCAGCGGCGACCGGGCGCGACGCCGCCGAGACGGCCGCCTGGAAGTGCTCGGCCGCATCGACGAGCAAGTCAAGATCCGCGGTTTCCGCATCGAACTCGGCGAAGTGCAGGCCGCGCTCGCCGCACTCGGCCACGCCGACAACGCAGTGATCGCACGCGAGGACCGCCCCGGTCACAAGCGCTTGGTCGCCTATGTCGCCGGCGCAGCCGTCGACACCGAGAGCCTGCTGCGCCGACTGGGCGAGCGCCTGCCCGATTACCTGCGCCCGGCCGCGCTCGTCGCCCTCGACGCGCTGCCGCTGACCCGCAACGGCAAGCTCGACCGGCGCGCCCTGCCGGCGCCGAAGCTCGAGATCGCGGCGAGCGCGGCCGCGGAAACCGCGCATGAGCGCTTGCTCGCGCGCCTGTTTGCCGAGGTGCTCGGCCTGGCCGAGGTCGGCGTCGACGAAGGCTTCTTCGCTCTCGGCGGCGACAGCATCAGTTCGATCCAGTTGGTCGGCCGCGCCCGCCAGGCCGGCCTGCGCCTTAGCGCCCGCGACGTGTTCCAGCACCAGAGCGTGCGGTCGCTGGCCGCGGTCGCGACCGCACTCGACCCGGCATCGACGCCGGCGCAGCCGGCGGTCGATCCGGTCGGCGAACTGCCGGCCACGCCGATCGTGCGCGAGCTGTTCGAGCAGGACGGCCCGTTCGGGCAGTTCCAGCAGTCGATGCTGCTGCGCGTGCCGGCGCTGCGCGAGGCGCCCCTGCTGGCCGCTCTGCAAAGCCTGATCGACCATCACGACGCGTTGCGTCTGCGCGTCGACGCCGGCCCGACCCTGCGGGTCGGCGCCGCCGGCAGCGTGCAAGCGCGCGAGCTGCTGCGCCGGGTCGACATCGATATCGACGGCTTCGACGCCGCCGCGCGCAGGCGGCTCATCGAAACCGAGGCCCAGGCCGCGCAGACCCGGCTCGATCCGCACGCCGGCCGCCTGCTGCAGGCAGTCTGGTTCGACGGCGGCGAGGACTCGCGGCTGCTGCTGACCGTGCACCATCTCGCCGTCGACGGCGTGTCCTGGCGCATCCTCGTGCCCGACCTGCGCGCCGCCTGGGAGGCCTGCGCCGAGCAGCGCCCGGTGCGACTGGGGCCGGTGCCGACCTCGCTGCGGCAATGGGCGCTGGCCTTGCCGGCCGCCGCCGAACGCCGCCGCGCCGAACTGCCGTTCTGGCAGGCGATGCTCGACGGCGATGTCGCCGCGGTCGCCGCACAACCGCTCGACCCGCGACGCGACACCCTCGCCAGCCAGCGCAGCCTGCGCCTGCGCCTGGACAGCGCCAGCACGCGCCTGCTGTTGACCCGCGCGCCCGAGGCGATCCACGGCCGCGTCAACGACGTGCTGCTGACCGCCTTCGCCCTGGCCCTGGCCGCATGGCGCGGGGCGAGCCACGCGAACCCCGGCGAAGCGTCGGTGCTGTTCGACCTCGAAGGCCACGGCCGCGAGGCCGGCCTGCTCGAAGGCGCCGATCTGTCCCGCACCGTCGGCTGGTTCACCAGTCTGTTCCCGCTGCGCCTGCGCCTGCCCGAAGGCAGTGCCGACGCCGCGCTGCGCGGCGGCAAACCACTGGAACGCGCGCTCAAGTCGGTCAAGGAACAACTGCGCTCGCTGCCGGACCACGGCATCGGCTACGGCCTGTTGCGTCATCTCGACGAGGCCGGCCGCGCCGCGCTGGCCGGCCTGCCGGCGCCGCAGGTCGGCTTCAATTACCTCGGCCGGTTCGACCTCGACACGAATGCCGACGGCTTGTGGAACGCGGCCGAACCCGACCTCGCGCTCGGCAGCGGCGGCGACGCGGCGATGCCGCTCGCGCATGCGGTCGAGCTCAATGCGCTGACCCTGGCCGGCGAACACGGCCCGGAGCTGTGCGCGAACTGGAGCTGGGCCGGAGAACTGCTGCAGCAGGACGAAGTCGAGGCTTTGGCCGGGCATTGGTTCGCCGCGCTGCGCGCGATCGCCGCCCATGCCGCGGCCAGCGACACCCGCCGGCTGACTCCCTCGGACCTGGAACTGGTCGCGATCGACCAGGACAGCATCGAACGCCTGGAATCGACCCAGGCGCTGGCCGAGATACTGCCGCTGTCGCCGCTGCAACAGGGCCTGTTGTTCCACACCTTGTACGACCGCTCCGCGCCAGACGCTTATCTGACCCAGATGGTGTTCGAGCTCGACGGCCCGCTCGACGGCGACCGTCTGGAACGCGCAGCACGCGACCTGCTGGCCCGCCATCCGCACTTGCGCGCGGCCTTCGTCCACGACGGCCTCGACCAGCCCTTGCAGCTGATCCCGCAGGAATTGTCGCTGCCCTGGGAAGTGATCGACCTTCGGCCCTTGACCGCGGAACGCCGCGACAGCGAACTCGAACGCCTGCTTGCCGAGGATGCGCAACGCCCGTTCGACCCGGCGCAGTCGCCGCTGCTGCGCTTCACCCTGCTGCGCTGCGCCGGCGACCGCCACCTGCTCGCGTTCACCAGCCACCATCTGCTGCTCGACGGCTGGTCCTCGCCGATCCTCATGCGCGAGCTGTTCGCGCTGTATCGCGACGGCGCCGCGGCGGCGTTGCCGCGGCCCACGCCTTATCGCGACTACCTGCGCTGGCTCGCCGGCCGCGACGCCGGCGCCGCGCGAGAGGCCTGGCGCGCGGTCTTCGCCGACTTCGAAGAAGCGACCCGCATCGCCGCGGCGACCACCGCGGCGGTCGCGCCGGAAGTGCGCCGCTACACCGCCGACGCCGCGCTCAGCGCCCGTCTGGAGGCACAGTCGCGCCGCCTCGGCGTGACCCTGGCCAGCTTCGTCCAGGCCGCCTGGGGCCTGGTGCTGGCGCAACTGAGCCACCGCGACGACGTCGTGTTCGGCGCCACCGTGTCCGGGCGGCCGCCCGAGCTGGCCGGCGTCGAAGACATGATCGGCCTGTTCATCAACACCTTGCCGTTGCGCCTGCGACTGGATCGCAACGAGAGCGTCGGCGCCCTGTTGCAGCGTCTGCAGCAGGAACAGTCGGCCTTGCTCGACCATCAGCACCTCAGCCTGACCGAGATCCAGCAGTCGGCCGGCCATCCCGAACTGTTCGACACCCTGGTGGTGTTCGAGAACTTCCCGATCGGCGCCGACGCCACCGGTACGCTCGAGGTCGGCCCGCGACTGAGCGCGCGTTTCCACGGCCATCGCGGCGGCGACGCTTCGCACTATCCGCTCGGCCTGGTCGCGGTGCCCGGGCGCGAACTCGCGCTGAAACTGAGCTATCGCCCGGACCTGTTCGACGCGGCGGCGATCGACCGCATCGCCTCGCGCTGCCTGCTCGCGCTGGACGCCCTGGCCGGCGATCCGCAAACGAAGGTCGGCCGGATCGACCTGGTCCCGGGCGACGAACGCGCCCTGCTGCGGCAATGGAACGACACCGCCCATGCCTTTCCGGCGCGGCCGCTCCCGGCCCTGTTCGAAGCCCAGGTCGCGCGCACGCCCGACGCCGTCGCGGTGGTGTTCGAAGACCGGCGCCTGAGCTATGCCGAGCTCGACGCTCGCGCCAACCGCCTCGCTCATCGCCTGATCGCCGACGGCATCGGCCCGGAGAGCATCGTCGGCGTGGCCCTGCCCCGCTCGCTCGAACTGATCGTCGCGCTGTACGCGGTGACCAAGGCCGGTGCGGCCTATCTGCCGCTCGACACCGACTATCCGCCCGAGCGCCTGGCCTACATGATCGACCACGCCGCGCCGGTCCGGGTGCTGACCCGCTCCGATGTCGCCGCGCGCTTGCCGGCGCAGGCCGCGTTGCTGTCGCTCGACGACGCCGGGCTGCTCGCCGCGCTGGCCCAGGCCAGCGATCGGGCGCCGAGCGACGCCGATCGCGTCCGTCCGCTGGAACTCGATCACCCGGCTTACGTGATCTACACCTCCGGCTCGACCGGGCGCCCCAAGGGCGTGGTCAACTCGCATCGCGGCATCGTCAACCGCCTGGCCTGGATGCAGGCCGAGTACGGCCTGTGCGGCGACGACGCGGTGCTGCAGAAGACCCCGTCGAGCTTCGACGTGTCGGTGTGGGAGTTCTTCTGGCCGCTGCTGGAAGGCGCGCGTCTGGTGGTGGCCCGCCCCGACGGCCATCGCGACCCGGCCTATCTGGCCGCGCTGATCGAACGCGAATCGATCAGCACCGTGCATTTCGTGCCGTCGATGCTCGATGTGTTCCTGTCCGAGCTGGCCATGCGCGGCACCGACGGCGCTTCCGCCTGCGCCAGCCTGCGCCGCATCCTGTGCAGTGGCGAGGCCCTGTCGGGCGAGTTGCGCACGCGCGTACGCGACCGGATCGCGCGACCGCTGCACAACCTCTACGGCCCCACCGAGGCCGCGGTCGACGTCTCCGCCTGGGCCTGCCGCGACGACGAAAGCAGCGCGCAGGTGCCGATCGGTGCGCCGATCTGGAACACGCGCTTGCACGTGCTCGATGCCGCGCTGCGCCCGGTGCCGGTCGGCGTCGGCGGCGAGTTGTATCTGGCCGGCGTCGGCCTGGCCCGCGGCTATCTGTCGAATCCCGCGCTCACCGCCGAGCGCTTCGTCGCCGACCCTCAAGCCGGCGACGGCTCGCGCCTGTACCGCACCGGCGATCTGGCGCGCTGGCGCGACGACGGCCAGATCGAATACCTCGGCCGTATCGACCATCAGGTCAAGATCCGCGGCCTGCGCATCGAACTGGGCGAAATCGAAGCGGCGCTGGCCCAGCTCGGTTGCGGCCAGCACGCGGTAATCGCGCGCGAAGACCGCCCCGGCGACAAACGACTGGTCGCCTACGTCGCCGCCGAGGCGATCGACGTCGACGCCCTGCGCGAAGGCCTGAGCGCTCGCCTGCCCGAGTACATGCTGCCGAGCGCCTTCGTGCGCCTGGACGCGCTGCCGCTGTCGCCGAACGGCAAGCTCGACCGCAAAGCCTTGCCGGCGCCGGACTACGCGCCGCACGCGCACTCGCGCGGCCCGCGCGATGCCACCGAGGCCTTGCTGTGTGCGTTGTTCGCGCAGGTACTGGGACGCGAGCGGGTCGGCATCGACGACAGCTTCTTCGCCCTCGGCGGGCATTCGCTGCTCGCCACCCGGTTGATCGGGCGGGTGCGCGCGACCTTCGACCTGGAACTGCCGATTCGCGCCCTGTTCGAGGCGCCCACCGTGGAGGCCTTCGCCCGCCGCCTCGGCGAAGGCGGGCGCGCACGCCTGCCGCTGTCGGTGCAGGAGCGCCCGCAGCCGCTGCCGCTGTCGTTCGCTCAGCAACGCCTGTGGTTTCTGCACCAGTACGAAGGCGCCAACGCGATCTACAACCTGCCGCTGGCGCTGCGCTTGCGCGGCGAGTTGGATGCGGTCGCCCTGCACGCGGCGATCGCCGACCTGGTCGAACGCCACGAAAGCCTGCGCACCGTGTTCCCGGGCGGCGACACGCCGCAGCAGCAGGTATTGGAGAAGGTCGCGCTCGGACTGAATGCGTTCGATTGCAGCGAAGCCGACCTGCCCGAACGCCTCGCCGCGGCGGCCGCCCACGCCTTCGACCTGGAACGCGAGATTCCGTTGCGCGCCAGCCTGTTCCGGCTCGGCGCGCAGGACCACGTGCTGCTGCTGTTGCTGCACCACATCGCCGCCGACGGCGCCTCGCTGGTGCCGCTGAGCCGCGACCTCGCGCAGGCCTATGCCGCGCGTCGCGACGGCCGGGCGCCGGCCTGGGCGCCGCTGCCGGTGCAGTACGCCGACTACAGCCTGTGGCAACGGCGCGTGCTCGGCGCCGGTCCGGCCTCGGGCAGCACCCACGACGACAGCGTGTACGCGCGCCAGCTCGCCTGGTGGACCCGGCGCCTCGCCGCCCTCCCCGACCAGCTCAGCCTGCCCACGACGCGGCCGCGGCCGCAACTGGCGAGTTATCGCGGCGCCTCGCTGCCGCTGACGATCCCGGCCGATCTGCATCGTGGCCTCGCCACCCTGGCGCAGCGCGCCGGCGCGACCTTATTCATGGTGCTGCAGGCGGCGCTGGCGACCACCCTGACCCGTCTCGGCGCCGGCACCGACGTGCCGATCGGCAGCCCGGTCGCGGGCCGCACCGATGCCGCGCTCGACGACCTGGTCGGCCTGTTCCTCAACACCCTGGTGCTGCGCACCGACACCTCCGGCAACCCGTCCTTCGAGCGCCTGCTCGAACGCGTGCGCGACGCCGATCTGGCCGCCTACGAACACCAGGAGCTGCCGTTCGAACAACTGGTCGAAGCGCTCAACCCGGTCCGCTCGCTGGCCCATCACCCGCTGTTCCATGTGATGCTGGTGCTGCAGAACAATCCGCCGCCGCAAGCGGCGCTGGCCGGCCTGCATTGCGTGCCGCAGACCCTGACGCTGGCCTCGTCGAAGTTCGACCTGAGCTTCGATTTCAACGAGGCCTTCGATGGCGATGGCGCGCCCGCCGGCATCGACGGCACCCTCGAATACGCAGTGGATCTGTTCGACCACGACGACGCGCAGGCGCTGGCGCAGCGCCTGCTGCGCGTGCTGGCCGCGGTCGCCGCCGAGCCCTCGCTGCCGCTGGACCGCATCGAGCTGCTCGACGCGGGCGAGCATCGGCGCCTGCTGGTCGAGGCCAACGCCACCGCCCGCGCCCAACCGGGCCTGACCCTGCCGGCGCTGTTCGAGGCCCAGGTGCGGCGCAGCCCCGAAGCGACCGCGGCGGTCTGCGCTCAGGCGCGCCTGAGCTACGCCGAACTCGACGCCCGCGCCAACCGTCTCGCCCACCTGTTGATCGGGCATGGCATCGGTCCCGAGGACATCGTCGCGATCGCTCTGCCGCGATCGCTCGACATGCTGGTGGTCCTGCTCGCCACCCTCAAGGCCGGCGCCGCCTATCTGCCGCTGGACCCGGACTATCCGGCCGAACGCCTGGCCTACATGGTCGAAGACGCGCGTCCGGCCGCCTTGATCGGCGACACCGACACTTTGGCCTTGCTCGCCGACAGCGCGGTCGCCTTGCGCTGCTCGCTCGACGACGAGGCGCTGCATGAGCGGCTCGCCCAGGCGGACGCACGGGCGCCGCGCCAGGACCAGCGCGTGCGCGCTCTGCATCCGCGTCATCCGGCCTACGTCATCTATACCTCGGGCTCGACCGGCCGGCCCAAGGGCGTGGCGATCGAACACCGCGCGCTTGAGAACTTCCTGTGCGCGATGCAGCGCGAGCCCGGGCTCGGCGCCGGCGAGCGCCTGCTGGCGCTGACCCCGATCTCGTTCGACATCGCCGGGCTCGAGTTGTACCTGCCGCTGCTGTGCGGCGCCGAACTGCATATCGCCCCGCGCGAGATCGCCACCGACGGCGAACGCCTGCGCGAACACATTGAGGCGATCTCGCCGAGCGCGATCCAGGCCACTCCGGCGACCTGGCAGATGCTGCGCGCCGCGGGCTGGGCGCCACACGCGAGCTTGCGGGTGTTGTGCGGCGGCGAAGCGCTGCCGCCGGAGCTGGCCGAGTTCCTCGCCGCCGGTGCGGCCGCGTTGTGGAATCTGTACGGCCCCACCGAAACCACGATCTGGTCGCTCGCCGGCCGGATCGTCGCGGGCGAACCGGTGCGCATCGGCGCGCCGATCGACAACACCCGAGTGTATGTTCTCGATGCGCATCTGCGGCCGGTGCCGAGCGGGGTCGCCGGCGAACTGTACCTGGCCGGCGACGGCCTGGCGCGCGGTTACTTCCGCCGTCCCTCGCTGAGCGCCGAGCGCTTCGTCGCCGACCCGTTCGCGGCCGGCGAGCGCATGTACCGCACCGGCGACCTAGCCCGCTGGGGACGCGACGGCCGCCTGGATTTCCTCGGCCGCGTCGACCATCAGGTCAAGATCCGCGGCTTCCGCATCGAACTGGGCGAGATCGAAGCGGCGCTGGCCCAGCTCGGCCACCCGCGCAACG
Source organism: Lysobacter sp. 1R34A (assembly GCF_051217035.1). Taxonomy (NCBI): domain Bacteria; kingdom Pseudomonadati; phylum Pseudomonadota; class Gammaproteobacteria; order Lysobacterales; family Lysobacteraceae; genus Lysobacter; species Lysobacter sp. 1R34A. Next base: position 181,511 of record NZ_JBPKJP010000001.1, on the reverse strand, counting down.
TGGTGGTCGCGCGCGACGACCGCGATGGCCTCAAGCGGCTGGTCGCCTATGCCGTCGGCGCCAGCCTCGACAGCGGCGCGCTGCGCCAGGCCCTGGCCCAGCGCCTGCCCGACTACATGCTGCCCTCGGCCTTCGTCGCCCTGGATGCGCTGCCGCTGACGCCGAACGGCAAGGTCGACCGCAAGGCCCTGCCGGAACCGGGCGAAGGCGACCGCGGCGCCGAAACCTATCGCGCCCCGCAGACACCGCCACAGCAGCTGCTATGCGAGTTGTTCGGCGAGGTGCTCGGGGTCGAACGGGTCGGCCTGGACGATCATTTCTTCGGCCTCGGCGGGCATTCCCTGCTCGCCACCCGCCTGGTCAGCCGGATCCGCGCCGCGCTCGGCGTCGAACTGCCCCTGCGCGCCCTGTTCGAGGCTCCGACCGTGGCGAGCCTCGCCGCGCGTTTGCCCGACGCCGAGTCGGCCCGCCCGGCGCTGCGGCCGCAGGCGCGTCCGGCCTTGCTGCCGTTGTCGTATGCGCAGCGCCGGCTGTGGTTCATCCAGAAGTTCGAACAGCACGCCGCCGGCGACGCCGGCGCCGCCTACAACATCCCGATGCCGCTGCGCCTGTCGGGCCGGCTCGACCTCGACGCCCTGCGCGCCGCGCTCGGCGATCTGGTCGAGCGCCACGAAAGCCTGCGCACGATCTTCCCGGAAGCCGACGGGACGCCGTATCAGCAGGTGCTGTCGCTCGATGAGCACGCGCCGCAGTGGACCCTGATCGAAGCCGACGAGCAGTCCCTGCTCGAGCGACTGCACGCCGAGGCCATGCACGTGTTCGACCTGGCCCGCGAGACGCCGCTGCGCTGCAGCCTGTTCCGTCTCGGCGAGCAGGAACACGTGCTGCTGGTGGTGCTGCACCACATCGCCGGCGACGGCTCGTCGCTGGCTCCGTTGGCCCGCGACCTCGGCCGCGCCTATGCCGCGCGCCTGCAGGGCCGAGCGCCGGACTGGGCGCCGCTGCCGGTGCAGTACGCCGACTACACCCTGTGGCAACAACGCCTGCTCGGCAGCGAACAGGACCCCGACAGCCTGATCTCGCGGCAATTCGGTTACTGGAAAGCCCAATTGGCCGATCTGCCCGAGCGCATCGAGCTGCCGACCGACCGGCCGCGTCCGCTGGTCGCCAGCTACCGTGGCCGCCAGTGGGCGCTGAGCATCGATGCCGAATTGCACGCGCGTCTGCTGGCACTGGCGCATCGCCACGAGGCGAGCTTGTTCATGGTGCTGCAGGCCGGCCTCGCGGCGTTGTTGCACCGGCTCGGCGCCGGCGACGACATCGCCCTCGGCAGCGCCATCGCCGGGCGCAACGACCAGGCCCTCGACGATCTGGTCGGCTTCTTCGTCAACACCCTGGTGCTGCGCGCCGACGTTTCCGGGCAGCCGAGCTTCGAAACCCTGCTCGGCCGGATCCGCGCCACCGCGCTCGCCGCCTACACCCACCAGGATGCGCCGTTCGAGCGCCTGGTCGAATTGCTCAACCCGACCCGTTCGACCGCGCACCACCCCCTGTTCCAGGTCGGCATGGTCCTGCAGAACGTGGCCGAGGCCGAGCTGCGCCTGCCCGGCCTGACCGTGTCGATGCACCCCGCGGATTTCCGCAGCGCCAAGTTCGACCTGTTCTTCAACCTCGGCGAGCGCCTCGCCGCCGACGGCGTGCCGGCCGGCCTCGACGGCGTCATCGAATACGCCACCGACCTGTTCGACGAAGCCTCGATCGAACGCCTGTGGCGACGCCTGCTGCGCCTGCTCGACGCCGCCGCGCGCGAGCCGCAGCGCCGCATCGCCGCGATCGACCTGCTCGACCGCGACGAACGCCAGCGCCTGCTCGGCGACTGGAGCCATGCGACACCGAGCGATACGAACAACGCCATCGCCGACGCCACCGTCCCGGCCCTGTTCGCGCATCGAGTCGCACGCGACCCCGATGCGCCGGCGCTGCTGTTCGGCGACAGTTGCCTGAGCTACGCCGAACTCGACCGCCGCGCCAATCGTTTCGCGCATGCGCTGATCGCCCAGGGCATCGGCCGCGAGGACCGCGTCGCCATCGCTCTGCCGCGTTCGCCGGAAATGGTCGTCGCCGTGCTCGGCATCCTCAAGGCCGGCGCCGCCTATTTGCCGCTGGACCCGGATTATCCGCCCGAACGCCTGGCCTACATGCTCGCCGACGCGAAACCCGCGCGCCTGATCAGCCGCCGCGAGATCGAAGCGCGGCTGCCCGAGCACGGCGTACCGAGCTGGCTGCTGGACCTGCCGGAAACCGTGCAGACCCTGGCCGCGCAAGCGACGGATGCGCCGCGGCTCGCCGCCGCATCGCCGGCCGATGCCGCCTACGTCATCTATACCTCCGGTTCGACCGGACGGCCCAAGGGCGTGGTCGTCACCCACGCCGGCGTGCCGAGCCTGCTCGCCAGCCAGGTCGCCGCGTTCGAGGTTGGCCCGGGTTCGCGCGTGCTGCAGTTCGCTTCGCTGAGCTTCGACGCCGCGTTCTGGGAGCTGTGCATGGCGCTGCTCTCGGGTGCGGCGCTGGTGGTCGCCGAGGCCGACCGACTGTTGCCGGGCGAGGCCCTGGTCGAGACGCTGCGGCGTCATCGCGTGACCCATGCGACTCTGCCCCCGGCGGCGCTGTCGGTGCTCGGCGCCGATGCGCTCGCGAGCTGCAGCGACCTGATCGTCGCCGGCGAGGCCTGCGCGCCGCAGTTGGTGAAGACCTGGTCGCAGGGCCGGCGCATGACCAATGCCTACGGACCCACCGAAACCACGGTATGCGCGACCATGAGCGCGCCGCTGGCCGGCGCGACCTCGCCGCCGATCGGTACGCCGATCTTCGGCGCCCGGGTGTACCTGCTCGATGCCGGCCTGCAGCCGGTGCCGGTCGGCGTGCCCGGCGAGCTGTACCTGGCCGGCAGGGGCCTGGCGCGCGGCTATCTGCATCGCCCGGCGCTCAGCGCTGAACGCTTCGTCGCCGACCCCTACGTCGCCGGCGAGCGCATGTACCGCAGCGGCGACCTGGCGCGCTGGCGCGGCGACGGCCAGCTCGAATTCATCGGCCGGGTCGATCACCAGGTCAAGCTGCGCGGGTTCCGCGTCGAACTGGGCGAGATCGAGGAGGTGCTGCAACGCCACGCCGCGGTCGCGCAATCCATCGTGGTTGCGCGCGAAGACGTGCCCGGCCACAAGCAACTGGTCGCCTACGTGGTGCTGGAGCACGAGCGCGAGGGCGATCGCGATCAAGGCCGGGAGTCGCGCCTGATCGGCGAGTGGGAAACCATCTACGAAAGCCTGTACGGCGAAGCGCCGCCGCAGGCGGTCGAGTTCGGCGAGAACTTCCACGGCTGGAACAGCAGCTACGACGGCTCCGGGATCGCCCTGGAGCAGATGCGCGAATGGCGCGCGGCCACGGTCGAGCGCATTCTCGAATTGCAGCCGCGGCGCGTGCTCGAGATCGGCGTCGGCAGCGGCCTGATCCTGTCGCAGGTGGCCCCCCACGTCGAGGCCTACCATGGCACCGACCTGTCGGCCGCGACCATCGAGCGCCTGCGCGGCGAGATCGCGCAGCAGGCGCACTTGGCCGGCAAGGTCGAGTTGCACGCGCGGCCGGCGCACGAGATGCAAGGGCTCGGCGACAGCCTGGCGAACGAGGGCCAAGCCGGCCACTTCGATACCATCGTAATCAACTCGGTGCTGCAGTACTTCCCGAACGGCGACTACCTGGAGGAAGTGGTCCGCCAGGCGATGCAACTGCTGACGCCGGGCGGCGCGCTGTTCCTCGGCGACGTGCGCAACCTGCACCTGCAACGCAGTTTCGCCACCGCGATCCAGTTGCACCAGGCCGATGCCGACACCGATGCGGCGACGCTGCATCGTCGCATCGAGCAGATCCTGCTGGCCGAGAAAGAACTGCTGGTCGCACCGGAATTCTTCAGTCAGCTGCCGCAGCGCCTGGACAGTATCGCCGCGGTCGACATCCAGACCAAGCGCAGCGCCTACGGCAACGAACTCAGCCGCCACCGCTACGAAGTGGTGTTGCGCAAGGGCCCTGTGCCGCTGCGCTCGCTGGCCTCGGCGCCGGTGCTGCAATGGGGCCGGGACGTCGACGGGATCGATGCCGTCGCCGTGCACCTGCACGACCGGCAGCCGGCCGTCCTGCGCCTGCGCGGCGTGCCCAACGATCATCTGCAGCCCGAACTCGATGCGCTGCAAACGCTGGCCTCGGGCGCGCCCATTGCGCAGGTGCGCGCGCGATTGATCGCCGCCGGCAGCGCCATCGATGCAGTCAGCGAGGGCCTGGTGCGACTCGGACGCGACCTCGGCTATCGGGTCGCGACGACCTGGTCCGGCGGCGCCGTCGGCGACGGGCTGGACCTACTGTTCGTCCACGACGCATCGCAGGCCGCCTGGACCGACCTGTACCTGCCAAGCGCGCCGCGCGACTTCGCCGCCTGCACCAACAACCCGGCCAGCTTCGACCAGTTCAGCGACCTGCGCCGCCATGTCGCCGCGCAGTTGCCCGACTACATGCAGCCGGTGATGGTGCTGCTGCCGGCGATGCCGCTGACCCCGAACGGCAAGATCGACCGCAAAGCCTTGCCGGCGCCGGATTTCACCCCGACCCATCACCGCGCCGCGCGCAACGACCGCGAGCAGGTCCTGGCCGAGCTCTACGCCGAAGTGCTGGGCCTGCCGCGGGTCAGCATCGACGACAGCTTCTTCGACCTCGGCGGCGACAGCATCATTTCGATCCAGTTGGTCAGCCAGGCGCGCAAGGCCGGGCTGCTCATCACCCCGCGCGACGTATTCCAGCACCAGAGCGTCGCCGCCCTGGCCCTGATCGCGCGCGAGGCCGACGAAGCCGCGCCGGCGCTGCTCGACGAGCCGATCGGCGAACTGCCGGCGCTGCCGATCCTGCGCTGGTTCCTCGAGCGGGAGGTCGCGCTCGACGGTTTCAACCAGTCGGTGCTGCTGCGGGTGCCGGCCGGTCTCGCCGAAGCCGAGCTGCGCGAAGCGCTGGCGGCCCTGCTCGATCATCACGATGCGCTGCGCCTGCGCCTGGACCGCGACGCCGCCGAGGCCTGGCGCCTGCAGGTGCCCGAACCCGGCAGCGTCGACCCCGCGGCCTGCCTGCGCCGCATCGACATCGTCGGCCTCGACGACACTGCGCTCAAAGCCCGCATCGACGCGGCCGCGGCCGAATCGGCGCAGGCCCTGTCCTGCGAACGCGGCGATCTGCTGCGCGCGGTCTGGTTCGACGCCGGCGACGGCGGCCGGCTGCTGCTGACCATCCATCACCTCGCCGTCGACGGCGTGTCCTGGCGCATCCTGATTCCGGATTTGCGCGAAGCGATCGAGGCCATCCAGGCCGGCAAAACGCCGCGCTTCGCCCCGCGCAGCCACTCGCTGCGCGCCTGGTCGCAGCAGTTGTTCGACGATGCGCATTCGCCGCAACGTCTGGCCGAACTGCCGCATTGGCAGGCCGTGGCCGAGGCTGTCGATCCGCCGCTCTCGCCGGTCGCGCTCGACCCCGTCCGCGATACCGGCGCGAACTGCGAACATCTCAGTCTGAGCCTGCCGAGCGAGGTCACCAGCGCCTTGCTGACCAGCGTGCCGGCTCGCTTCCACGCCCGCATCAACGACGTATTGCTGAGCGGTTTCGCCCTGGCGGTCGGCGATTGGCGCCGCCGCCACAGCGGCGCGGCGGTCGATTCGCTGCTGCTGGACCTGGAAGGCCACGGCCGCGAAAGCGAGCGCAACGGCCTGGACCTGTCGCGCACGGTCGGCTGGTTCACCAGCCTGTATCCGCTGCGGCTGAGCTTCGACGAGATCGACCTGGAACGCGCCTTCGCCGCCGACGGCGAACTCGAACGCCTGGTCAAGCGGGTCAAGGAACAACTGCGCGCGGTGCCCGATAACGGCCTCGGCTATGGCCTGTTGCGTCATCTCAATGCCGATACCGGCGCCGTGCTCGCCGCACGACCGGCCGCGCAGATCAGCTTCAACTACCTCGGCCGCTTCGGCGTGTCCGAAACCCGCGACTGGGAACAGGCCGAGGAGGAAGCCGCCAACCACGGCGGCGATGCGATGCCGATCGCGCACGCGATCGAGCTCAACGCGCTGACCCGGGACCGCGCCGGCGGCCCCGAATTCATCGCCACCTGGTCGTGGCCGCGGGCCTTGTTCGACCGCGCCCAGATCGCCGACTTGGCCGAAACCTATGCGCGCGCCCTGCGTGCGCTGGTCGCGCTGCTCGAACGCGAGGACGCCGGCGGCCTGACCCCGTCCGACCTGCCCCTGGTCGCGCTCGACCAGACCATCATCGAAACCCTGGAACGCGGCCACGGCGGCGCCCACACCGTCGCCGACGTGCTGCCGCTGACCCCGTTGCAGCAAGGCCTGATGTTCCATGCGCTGTACGACCACGACGGGCCCGACCCTTACGTGGTGCAGGTGCATTTCGATCTCGACGGCCCGCTCGACGAGGCGCGCTTGCGCCAGGCCGCGCAACGGCTGATGCAGCGTCATCCGCACCTGGGTGCGGCCTTCGTCCACCGCGGGCTGGCGACGCCGGTGCAGCTGATCCCACGGCAGGCGCCGCTGGATTGGCGCCGGGTCGATCTCGATCGACTGCCGGCCGCGCAACGCGAAGCCGCCGCCGCGGACATCGGCGAAGCCGAACACCTGCGCCGCTTCGAGCTCGATCGCGCGCCGCTGCTGCGCTTCACCTTGATCCGCCTCGGCCAGACGCAGCATCGCCTGCTGATCACCAACCACCACATCCTGCTGGACGGTTGGTCGCTGCCGGTCCTGGTGCAGGAATTGTTCGCGCTGTACGGCGGCGCCGAGCTGCCGCGCGCCACTCCTTATCGCGACTATCTGGCCTGGCTGGGCCAGCGCGATCCGGCCGCGGCCGAACAGGCCTGGCGCGAGGTCCTCGCCGACATCGACGAACCGACCCTGTTGCTGCCGTCGCGCCCGGCCGCATCCGGCGAGCAATCGCACCACGCCCTCGATCTGCCCGAGCCGCTGTCGCGCACCCTCGCGCAGTTGGCGCGCCGCCATGGCCTGACCTTGAACACCCTGGTCCAGGGCGCCTGGGCGCTGCTGCTCGGACGCATGCTCGGTCGCGACGATATCGTGCTGGGCACCACCGTATCGGCGCGTCCGCCGGAGCTGCGCGACGTCGCCCAGATGATCGGGCTGTTCATCAACACCGTACCCTCGCGCGTGCGCCTGCACGCCGGCCAGAGCTTCATCGACCTGCTGCTGCAACTGCAGGCGCAACAGGCCGGGCTGATCGAGCACCAGCACCTCAACCTGTCCGAGCTGCAGCGCCTGGCCGGCTTCGAGCGCCTGTTCGACAGCCTGTACGTGTTCGAGAACTATCCGATCGACCACAACGGTCTGGAGTCCGCGCTCGGCGAGCTGCGCATCAGCGGTTTCCACAGCAGCGACGCCACCCATTACCCGCTGAGCCTGCTGGTTACCCCGGGCGCCCGCCTGTCGTTCCGCTTCAACTACGACCCGGCCCGTTTCGACGCGCTCAGCATCGAACGCCTGGCCGAACGCCTGTCGCGCCTGCTCGACGCGGTCGCCGCGCACCCGCAACGCGCTCTGGAGCAGTTCGACCTGCTCGACGACCGCGAGCGCCGTCGTGTGCTCTACGACTGGAACGGCAACGAAGTCGAGCTGCCCGTGCAGACCGTGCCGCAGTGGTTCCAGCAACGCGTCGCCGCCGCGCCCGAGGCAGTCGCCGTGGTCTGCGCCGGCCACGAGTACAGCTACGCCGAACTCAACCGCCGCGCCAACCGCTGCGCGCATGCGCTGATCGCCCACGGCGTCGGCCCCGAGGACCGCATCGCCATCGCCGTGCCGCGCTCGCTCGACACCGTGGTCGCGGTACTCGGCATTCTCAAGGCCGGCGCCGCCTACCTGCCGCTCGACGCCGATCATCCGGCCGAACGCCTGGCCTGGACCCTCGCCGATGCGCGTCCGCGCAAGGTCGTCGCCACCCGCGCCAGCGCCGCGCGCCTGCCGGCCGATGCCGAGCTGTTGCTGATCGACGACGAGCACGGCTTCGCCGGCGAGCTCGCGCATGCGCCGAGCCACGATCCGGACGACCGCGAACGCATGCGCGCGCTCGATCCGCGCCACCCGGCCTACGTCATCTACACCTCCGGTTCGACCGGGCGGCCGAAGGGCGTAATCGTCACCCACGCCGGCATCCCCAGTCTGACTCACAGCCAGATCGAACGCTTCGGCCTCGACCCGAACAGCCGCGTGCTGCAGTTCGCCTCGATGAGCTTCGACGCCGCGGCGATGGAAATGCTGATGTGTTTCGCCGCCGGCGCGACCCTGGTATTGCCGCCGCCGGGCCTGCTGCTCGGCGATGCGCTCGCCCGCACCCTCGACGAACAGCGCATCAGCCACACCCTGATTCCGCCGAGCGCGCTGAGCAGTCTCGACCCGGACGCTCAGAGCTGGCCGGCCACCCTGATCGTCGGCGGCGAAGCCTGCCCGCCGCACGTCGCCGCGGCCTGGTCGGCCGGGCGGCGCCTGGTCAATGCCTACGGCCCGACCGAGATCACCATTTGCGCGGCGATGAGCGGCGTGTTGTCGCCGGCTTCGCTGGCCGGCGCGGCACCGCCGCTCGGCACGCCGATCGCCAACACCCGCTTGTACGTGCTCGACGCCATGCTGCGTCCGGTGCCGGCGGGCGTGGCCGGCGAGTTGTACATCGCCGGCGCCGGCCTGGCCCGCGGTTACCTCGATCGCCCGGGCTTGAGCGCCGAGCGTTTCGTCGCCGACCCGTTCGTGATCGGCGAGCGCATGTACCGCAGCGGCGACCGTGCCCGTTGGCGCGAAGACGGCCAGCTCGACTATCTCGGCCGCGCCGACCAGCAGGTCAAGCTGCGCGGTTTCCGCATCGAACTGGGCGAAATCGAAGCGGCGCTGGCGCAGTGCGGCCATGCCGGCAATGCGGTGATCGTGCGCGAGGACCGGCCGGGGCATCCGCTGCTGGTCGCGTATCTGGTCACTCACGAGGCGATCGACGAAGACGGCCTGCGCCGCCGCCTCGGCGAGCGCCTGCCCGAGTACATGGTGCCGTCGGCCTTCGTCGCCCTGCCTGCGCTGCCGCTGACCGCCAACGGCAGCAAGCTCGACCGCAAGGCCCTGCCGGCACCTGAATTCGCCGCGCAACCCGCCTCGCGCGGCCCGCGCGACGCGGCCGAAGCGATCCTGTGCGCACTGTACGCCGAGGTGCTCGGCCTGGAACGGGTCGGCGTCGGCGACAGCTTCTTCGCCCTCGGCGGCCACTCCTTGCTCGCGACCCGGTTGATCGGCCGCATCCGCGCGACCTTCGACGTCGAGTTGTCGATCCGCACCCTGTTCGACACGCCGACCGTGGAAGCGCTGGCGCGCGCCCTGCCCTCGGGCGGCGGCCGTCGTGCGCCGCTGATCGCGCAGCCGCGACCGCAGCGCCTGCCGCTGTCGTTCGCCCAGCAGCGCCTGTGGTTCCTGCACCAGTTCGAAGGCCCGAGCGCGACCTACAACATCCCGCTGGCCCTGCACCTGGACGGCGACCTCGACCGCGATGCCTTGCGCGCCGCGCTCGCCGACCTGGTCGCGCGTCACGAGAGCCTGCGCACGATTTTTCCCGCGGCTACGGTCGCCGGCGAAGCGCCGAACCAGTGCGTGCTCGCCGAAGCCGAAGCGCCGCTCGCGATCACGAGCAGCGACGAGCGACGCCTGCGCGCCGATCTGTCGCAGGCGGCCGCGCACGCTTTCGACCTCAGCCGCGAACTGCCCCTGCGCGCGCATCTGTTCGCGATCGCACCGCAGCGGCAGGTGCTGCTGTTGCTGCTGCACCACATCGCCGGCGACGGCGCCTCGCTGGCGCCGCTGGCGCGCGATCTGGCCCAGGCCTATGCCGCGCGCCTGCGCGGCCGCGCCCCGGACTGGGCGCCGCTGCCGGTGCAGTACGCCGACTTCAGCCTGTGGCAACGCCAGGTGCTCGGCGACGAGCGCGATGCCGGCAGCCTGCTCGCCCGGCAGACCGAGTACTGGCAGCGCACGCTGGCCGATCTGCCGGAACTGATCGCCCTGCCGAGCGATCGGCCGCGGCCGCCGACCTCGAGCTATCGCGGCGGCCATCTGTCCTTGCCGCTCGACGCCGCCCTGCACGCGCGCCTGGCCGCGCTCGCCGCACGCCACGGCGCGACTGTGTTCATGGTCCTGCAGGCCGCGCTCGCCGCGACCCTGAGCCGGCTCGGCGCCGGCGACGACATCGCCATCGGTACGCCGGTCGCCGGCCGCTCCGACGCCGCCCTCGACGACCTGGTCGGTGTGTTCCTCAATACCCTGGTGCTGCGCAACGACACCTCCGGCAACCCGAGCTTCGCGGCCTTGCTCGGCCGCGTGCGCGAGACCGACCTAGCCGCCTACGAACACCAGGATCTGCCGTTCGAGCGCCTGGTCGACGCGATCAAGCCGGTGCGTTCGATGGCCCATCACCCGCTGTTCCAGGTGATGCTGTCGCTGCAGAACCACGCCCAGGCCGAGCTGGAGTTGCCCGGCCTGCGCAGCCGCACCGCCGAGTTCGATCTCGACATCGCCCAATTCGACCTGAGCTTCGACTTCACCGAGTTGCACGACGAGCGCGGCGCGCCGGCCGGCCTGCACGGTCTGATCGAATTCGCGGTCGACCTGTTCGACCCCGACACCGCGCGACGCATCGGTGCCTATCTCGAACGCATGCTGCGGGCGGTCGCCGACGATGCCAGCTGCGCCATCGGCGAGGTCGAGCTGCTCGATGCCGACGAGCGCGAATGCGTGCTGGCCGGCTGGAACGGCGCCCGGGTCGCATCCTCCGGCCGCAGCCTGCCGCAATGGTTCGAAGCCCAAGTCCGGCACACGCCGGACGCCGTCGCGGTGGTCTGCGGCGACGACGCGCTGAGCTATGCCGCACTCAACCGCCGCGCCAACCGCATCGCCCACGGCCTGATCGCCGCCGGCATCGGCGCCGAGGACCGGATCGCCCTGGCCCTGCCGCGTTCGCTCGACACCGTCGTCGCCATGCTCGGCGTGCTCAAGGCCGGCGCGGCCTATCTGCCGATGGACACCGAACACCTCGGCCCGCGTCTGCGCGAGCTCCTCGCCGAAGCCGCGCCGCGGATGCTGCTGGCCCACAGCGCCATCGCCGACGCGCTCGCGGTCGACCTGCCGACCTGGCGACTCGACGATGGCGAAGGGCAGCGACGCCTGGTCGAGGCGCCCGAGCACGATCCGGACGATGCCGAGCGTCGCCAGCCGCTGCATCCGCTGCACCCGGCCTACGTCATCCACACCTCGGGCTCGACCGGCAAACCCAAGGGCGTGGTCGTGACCCACGCCGGCGTCGCCAACCTGTTCGAGGAGCATCGCGAGCGCCTGTTTGCCGAGGTCGTGCGTCATTCCGGCGAAGCCCGCATCCGCTTCGCCCTGACCGCGACCTTCGCCTTCGACACCTCGCTGGAAGGTCTGCTGTGGCTGTGCGCCGGCCAGGAACTGCATCTGATCGACGACGACACCCGCCGCGAAGGCGAGGCCCTGCTCGACTACATCGTCAGCCGGCGCATCGACGCGGTCGACCTGACCCCGGCGCATTTCGAGCAATTGCGCGCGATCGGCCTGCTCGACGAAGGCCGCACTCACCCGAGCACGGTCGTGCTCGGCGGCGAAACGGTCGGCGAATCGCAGTGGAAGGTGCTGCGCGAGCACCCGGTGCGCGGCTACAACTGCTACGGCCCGACCGAGTGCACGGTCGACGCCAGTTATGTCGCCATCGACGAGATCGAGGAAGGCGACCGGCCCAGCATCGGCACGGCCCTGCGCAATACCCGCTTGTACGTGCTCGATGCGCGTCTGCGGCCGGTGCCGGTCGGCGTGGCCGGCGAGCTGTATATCGGCGGCGCCGGCCTGGCCCGCGGTTATCTCGGCCGTCCCGACCTCAGCGCCGAGCGCTTCGTCGCCGATCCTTACCTCGTCGGCGAACGCATGTACCGCTCCGGCGACCTGGTGCGCTGGCATCGCGACGGCCGCCTCGAACACCTCGGCCGCGCCGATCACCAGCTCAAGATCCGCGGTTTCCGCATCGAACCGGGCGAGATCGAAACCGCACTCGCCGCGCTCGGCTATGCCGGCAACGCGGTGATCGCCCGCGAAGACCGGCCCGGCCAGCGCCAATTGGTCGCGTACGTCGTGGCGCCGCAGCTCGATGCCGCGCAACTGCGGCGCGAACTCGCCGAGCGGCTGCCCGAGTACATGTTGCCGGGGGCCTTCGTCGCCGTGCCCGCCCTGCCCTTGACCGCCAACGGCAAGCTCGACCGCAAGGCGCTGCCGGCGCCTCAGGTGCAGGTCGATGTCTCCGCCGCGCCCGGCAGCGAACTCGAACAGCGCCTGGCGGCGTTGTTCGCCGAAGTGCTGGGGCTGGCCGCGGTCGGCATCGACGATGGCTTCTTCGCCCTCGGCGGCGACAGCATCAGTTCGATCCAGTTGGTCGGCCGCGCCCGCCAGGCCGGCCTGCGCCTGAGCGCGCGCGAGGTGTTCCAGCACCAGACCGTGCGCGCACTCGCCACTGTCGCCACTGCGCTCGAACAAGCCGTTCGACTGCCGGCGGTGTCCGCGACCGGGCCGTTGCCGGCGACGCCGATCCTGCGCGACCTGTTCGAACAGCCGGGGCCGTTCAAGCAGTATCAACAGTCGATGCTGCTGCGGGTGCCTGCGCTCGACGCCGCGCCCTTGCTGCACGCGATCCAGGCCCTGCTCGATCATCACGACGCCTTGCGTCTGACCGTGTCGCCGGCGCACGAACTGGAGATCGCCGAGCGCGGCCGCGTCCGCGCCGACGACTGCGTGTTCGCGGTGTCCCTGCATGGGCTCGACACGACCGCGCGAGAGGCCGAAATCGCCGCCCAGACCCGGGCCGCACAGGAACGCCTCGACCCGCAGGCCGGGCGCCTGCTGCAGGTCGTCTGGTTCGACCATGGCGAACACTCGCGGCTGTTGCTGGTCGTGCATCACCTGGTGGTCGACGGCGTATCCTGGCGCATCCTCGTGCCCGACCTGCGCGCGGCTTACGAACAGGCCGCGACCGGCGTCGACACGATCGCGCTGGAACCGGTGCCGACCTCGTTGCGCGAATGGGCGTTGGCGCTGCCCCAGGCGGCGCAACGGCGCAGCGCGGAACTGCCGTTCTGGCGTTCGATGCTCGAACACGCGTCGCCCGACGGGTTCGCGCGTCCACTCGATCCGCGACGCGACACCCACGCCAGCCTGCGCAGTCTCAGTCTCAGCCTCGATGTCGCCACCACCCAGCGTCTGTTGATCGAGGCGCCGGAACGCATCAACGGCCGGGTCAACGACGTGCTGCTGACCGGCTTCGCCCTGGCCGCGTTCGCCTGGCGGCGCCAGCGTCGCGGCGACGACGGGCTCGACGCGAGCAGCCTGCGTTTCGACCTCGAAGGCCACGGCCGCGAGACCGCGATCGTCGACGGCCTGATCGACGATGCCGACCTGTCGCGCACCGTCGGCTGGTTCACCAGCCTGTTCCCGGTATGCCTGCAGGCCGCCGAATTCGACCCGGCCGAGGCCCTGGCCGGCGGCAAGGCCCTGGAACGCGCGCTCAAGTCGGTCAAGGAACAGCTGCGGCAAGTGCCCGACCAGGGCATCGGCTACGGCCTGTTGCGGCATCTGCATGACGAGGCCGGCAGCGAACTCGCCGCATACCCGCCGCCCAGTCTCGGCTTCAACTACCTCGGCCGCTTCGCGGTCGGCGGCGCCGACGACGGCGCGGTGTGGAACGTCGCCGACGACCCCGGCGCCTTCGGCGGCGGCAGCGACGAGGCCCAGCCCTTGCCGCATGCGATCGACCTCAACGCCCTGGTCCAGGACGGCCCCGACGGTCCGCGCCTGTGCGCGAACTGGAGCTGGGCCGGCGAACTGCTCGACGAAAGCGAGGTGCGTGCCTTTGCCGAGGCCTGGTTCGACGCGCTGCGCCGCATCGCCGACTTCGCCGCGGCCGCCGACGCCTCGGCCCTGACCCCTTCGGACGTCCCCATGGTCGCGCTCGACCAGTCCGACATCGAACTCCTGGAATCGATTTATGCGCAACTCTCAGATTGAAGACCTGCTGCCGCTGTCGCCGCTGCAGCACGGATTTCTGTTCCACGCCCTCTACGACCATGAGGTGCAGGACAGCTATGTGGTGCAGATGGTGTTCGCGCTCGACGGCGCGCTCGATGCGGTGGCGTTGCAGGCAGCGGCGCAAGCGCTGTTGCGGCGCCATGCCAGCCTGCGCGCGGCCTTCGTCCACCACAAGATCAAGGAGCCGGTGCAGGTCATCCAGCGCGAGGTCGAACTGCCCTGGCGCGCGATCGATCTCAGTGGCTTGCCTGCGGATAAGCGCGCCGATGCACTGGCGCAGACGATCGCCGACGACCGGCAACAACGCTTCGAACTGACCCGTGCACCGCTTTTGCGCTTCGTGCTGGTGCGCGAGTCCGCGACCCGGCATTACCTGTTGTTCACCAGCCACCACATCCTGCTCGACGGTTGGTCCTCGCCGATCCTGCTGCAAGAGTTATTCGCGCTGTACCGCAACGGCGCCGACGCGCAGGCGCTGCCGCGGGTCACGCCGTATCGCGACTACATGCGCTGGCTGACCTCGCGCGACGCCGCCGCGGCACGCACGGCCTGGCGCGACGCCTTCGCCGGCTTCGAGGAGCCGAGCCGGATCGCCCCGGCGACCACCGCGCCGGCGGTGCCCGACACCTTGCGCATCGACCTGCCCGACGAACTCGTGCAGGCGCTGACCCGGCTCACCCGCGGCATCGGCGTGACCCTCAACACCGTGGTGCAGGCGGCCTGGGGCCTGTTGCTCGGTCGCCTGACCCATCGCCGCGATGTCGCCTTCGGCACCACCGTGTCGGGGCGGCCGCCGGAACTGGCCGGCGTCGAGCAGATGGTCGGTTTGTTCATCAACACCTTGCCGCTGCGCCTCCAATGGCGGCCGGACGAATCGGTGCGCGACCTGCTGCTGCGTCTGCAGCGCGAGCAATCGGCGCTGCTCGATCACCAGCACCTCGGCCTGACCGAGATCCAGCGCCTGGCCGGTCACGGCGAGCTGTTCGACACCTTGGTGGTGTTCGAGAACTTCCCGGTCGGCCAAGGCGACGACGACGCGCCCGACGCGTTGCGCATCGCCCTGCACAGCCATCACGGCGGCGACACTTCGCACTACCCGGTCGGCCTGGCCTTGATTCCGGGCCGGCCGTACCAGCTCAAGCTCAGCTACCGCCCCGATCTGTTCGCGCGCGACGAGGTGCTGCGTCTGGGCCGCCGTTATCAGCGTCTGCTGGAAGCCTTCGTCGCCGAGGCCGGGCAGCCGGTCGGCCGCATCGAGCTGCTCGATGCCGCGGAATCGACACAGGTGCTGCGCGAGTGGAATGCGACCGAGCATGCGGTGCCGGCACACACCTTGGCCGAGCTATTGACCGCGCAAGCCGCGCGCACACCCGACGCCATCGCGGTGGTGTTCGAAGGCGAGAGCTTGAGCTATGCCGAACTCGACGCGCGCGCCAACCGCCTCGCCCGTCGCTTGATCGCCGACGGCATCGGCCCGGAGGATTTGGTCGGCGTGGCCCTGCCGCGTTCGCTGGAACTGGTCGTGGCGTTGTGCGCGGTGCTCAAGAGCGGCGCGGCCTATCTGCCGCTCGACACCGATTACCCGAGCGACCGCCTCGCCCACATGATCGCCGACGCCGCGCCGGCGCGGATCCTGGCGCGCGGCGACGTGGTCGAGCGCTTGCCGGCGCACGACGGGCTGTGGCGCCTCGACGAGGCCGGCTTCGTCGCCTCGCTGGAGGGTTTCGCCAGCGCCACGCCCACCGACGCCGATCGCACCCGCCCGCTGCGGCTCGACCATCCCGCCTACGTCATCTACACCTCCGGCTCGACCGGCACGCCGAAGGGCGCGGTGATCCCGCACCGCGGCATCGTCAACCGCCTGGCCTGGATGCAGCACGAGTACGCCTTGCAGGCCGACGACGCGGTGCTGCAGAAGACCCCGACCAGCTTCGACGTGTCGGTGTGGGAATTTTTCTGGCCGCTGCTGCACGGCGCCCGCCTGGTCGTCGCCCGCCCCGACGGCCACCGCGACCCGGCCTATCTCGCCGGGCTGATCCAGCGCGAGCGCGTCACCACCGTGCACTTCGTCGCCTCGATGCTCGAGATGTTCGTGCAGGAACCGGGCGCGGCGGGCTGCAGCAGCCTGCGCCGCATCGTCTGCGGCGGCGAGGCGCTGTCGGCCGATCTGCGCCGCCGCGTCGCCGAACGCATCGGCCGGCCGCTGCATCATTCCTACGGCCCGACCGAGGTTTCGATCGGCGTCACCGCCTGGCCCTGCCGGGAACTCGAAGAAGGCCCGATTCCGATCGGCGGGCCGATCTGGAATACCCGCTTGTACGTGCTCGACGATGCGCTGCGGCCGGTGCCGGCCGGCGTCACCGGCGAGCTGTACATCGCCGGCTACGGCCTGGCGCGCGGCTACCTGCGCCGCGCCGCGCTCAGCGCCGAACGCTTCGTCGCCGACCCCTTCGTGGCCGGCCAGCGCATGTACCGCTCCGGCGACCTCGCCAGCTGGCGCGAGGACGGCGTCATCGTCCACCGCGGCCGCGTCGATCATCAGGTCAAGGTGCGCGGCTTCCGCATCGAGCTCGGCGAGATCGAGGCCGAACTCGCGCGCGCGGGCTACCCGCGCAACAGCGTAATCGTGCGCGAGGACCGGCCGGGGCAGAAGCAGATCGTCGCCTACGTCGTGTCCGGCCCAGACCTGGATCGAGAGGCCTTGCGCGAACGCGTGGGCGGGCGCCTGCCCGAGTACATGATTCCCGCCGCCATCGTCGTTCTCGACACGCTGCCGCAGCTGCCGAACGGCAAGCTCGACCGCAAGGCCTTGCCGGCTCCGGACTTCGTCCCGGCCAGCCAGCGCGCCCCGCGCAATCCTCGCGAACAGACCCTGTGCGCGCTGTTCGCCGAAGTGCTGGGCCTGTCCGACGAACACGCCGCCCAACTCGGCATCGACGACAGCTTCTTCGTCCTCGGCGGCCACTCGCTGCTGGCGATCCGCCTGATCAGCCGGATCCGCGCCGAACTCGACGTCGAGCTGTCGATCCGCGTCCTGTTCGAAACCCCGACCGTCGCCGGCCTGGCGGCCGCGCTCGATCCGAATCAAGACCGGCGCCTGGCGCTGCGGCCGATGCCGCGCCCGGAGGCCTTGCCGCTGTCGTTCGCGCAACGCAGGCTGTGGTTCCTACACCAGTTCGAAGGCCCCAGTGCGACCTACAACATGCCGCTGGCCTTGCGCCTGGACGGCGAGTTGAACGTCGATGCGCTGCGCGCCGCGCTCGCCGACCTGTGCGAGCGCCACGAAAGCCTGCGCACGGTATTTCCGGCCGGCGATGTGCCGTGCCAGCGAGTGCTCGAACACGCGGCGCCGGCCCTGGATCTCGTCGACAGCGACGAATCCGGTCTCGCCGCCGCTTTGTCGCAGGCCGCCTCCTACGCTTTCGACCTGCGCCGCGAGATTCCGCTGCGCGCCACCCTGGTCCGGCTCGGTCCGCAGCGGCACGCCCTGCTGCTGTTGCTGCACCACATCGCCGGCGACGGCGCCTCGCTGGCGCCGCTGGCGCGCGACCTGGCCGAGGCCTATGCCGCGCGGCTGGCCGGCCAGGCCCCGATCCGCGCACCGCTGCCGGTGCAGTACGCCGACTACACCCTGTGGCAGCAACAGTTGCTCGGCGACGAATCCGACCCCGCCAGCCTGATCGCGGCGCAGATCGCCTACTGGCGCGACGCGCTGGCCGGCTTGCCCGAGCAGATCGAACTGCCGAGCGACCGGCCGCGACCGCCACGCGCGAGTTATCGCGGCGGCCAATGCGGCTTCGCCCTCGATGCAGACACCCATGCGCGGCTACGCGCGGTCGCGCGCCGCCATCGCGCGACCTTGTTCATGGTCCTGCAGGCCGCGCTCGCCGCGACCCTGACCCGCCTGGGCGCCGGCACCGACCTGGCCATCGGCACGCCGGTCGCCGGCCGCCAGGACACCGCCCTGCACGAGCTCGTCGGCTTGTTCCTCAATACCCTGGTGTTGCGCACCGACACGAGTGGCAATCCGCGCTTCGGCGAATTGCTGGCGCGGGTGCGCGCGACCGATCTGGCCGCATTCGAGCACCAGGACCTGCCGTTCGAGCAACTGGTCGATACGCTCAAACCCGAGCGTTCCTCGAGCCATCATCCGCTGTTCCAGGTGCTGCTGGTGCTGCAGAACACCGAGCAGGCCGAGCTGCAGTTGCCCGGCCTGCGCGCACACGCGGCCGAGTTCGCCCTGGACGTGGCTAAGTTCGACCTCAGCGTCGCGTTCTGCGAACGCTACCACCCCACCGGGCAGGCCGGCGGCCTCGACGGCGCCCTCGAATACGCCAGCGACTTGTTCGATGCCGCCACCGCCGAAGCGATCGGACGGCGCCTGCAACGCATGCTGGTCGCCATCGCCGAGGACGACAGCCTGCCGATCGGCTCCGTTGAGTTGCTCGACGAGACCGAGCGCCAGCACCTGCTGCGCGCCTGCAACGATACGGCCCACCCGGTCGAGCTGGAGTCGGTCGCCACCGCGTTCGAACGCCAGGTCGCCGCGAGTCCGCACGCGATCGCGGTGGCCGGCGACGGCGTCGAGTGGAGCTATGCCGAGCTCGACCGCCGCGCCGAAGCGTTGGCCCACGAGCTGCGGCGCCACGGCGCCGGCGCCGAACGCGGCGTGGCCCTGTTGCTGCGGCGTTCGCCCGAGCTGATCGTGGCCGTGCTCGCGGTGCTCAAGACCGGCGCCTACTACCTGCCGCTGCACGAGCAGCATCCCGACGAGCGCCTGTCCCGGTTGCTGGCGGAAACCGAAGCCACGGTGTTGATCGCCGATGCCGGCATCGATGCACGCGACTTGAGCCATCCGAACTTGCTGCGCCTGGACCGCTTCGATTTCGACGCCCCCGCCGAAGCGCGCGCGCGCAGGCCGGCGATCCATTCCGAGCAGCTCGCCTACGTGATGTACACCTCCGGCTCGACCGGGGTACCCAAAGGCGTGGCCGTGCGCCAGCGCGACGTAGTCGAGTTCGCCCGCGACCGCCGCTTCGCCAGCGGCCACGAGACCGTCCTGCTGCATTCGACCCACGCCTTCGACGCCTCGACCTACGAGCTGTGGGTGCCGTTGTTGAACGGCGGCCGCATCGCGGTCGCGCCGGCCGAGGCCGGCGACGGCCGCGACTTCCAGCGTCTGATCGAGCGCTACGACGTGCGCAGCCTGTGGCTGACCGCCGGATTGTTCCACGAGTTCGCCGAATCCACGCCCGAGCTGTTCGCCGGCTTGCGCCAAGTGCTGGCCGGCGGCGACGTGCTCTCGACCGATGCGATCCGCCGCCTGCAGGCGCGGCATCCGCAGTTGCGCATCGTCAACGGCTACGGCCCGACCGAAACCACCACCTTCGCCCTGACCTGCGCCGTGCCGACTCTGCCGCCGGACGCGCGCTCGGTGCCGATCGGCGCGCCGCTCGACAATATGCAGGTCTACGTGCTCGACGAGGCGCTGCAACCGGTGCCGGCCGGCGTGCCCGGCGAGCTGTACATCGCCGGCGCCGGCCTGGCCCGCGGCTATCTGCGCCGCCCGGCGCTCAGCGCCGAACGCTTCGTCGCCAATCCGTTCGAGATCGGTCAGCGCATGTACCGCTCCGGCGATCGGGTGCGCTGGCGCGGCGACGGCCAGATCGATTACCTCGGCCGCGCCGACCAGCAGGTCAAGCTGCGCGGTTTCCGCATCGAACTCGGGGAGATCGAGGCCGCGCTCGCGCAAGCCGGTTACGCACGCAACGCAGTAATCGTGCGCGAAGACCGGCCCGGCCAGAAACAGCTGGTCGCCTACCTGGTCGGCGACGCCATCGACACCGACTCGCTGCGCACCGCGCTCGCCGAGCGCCTGCCCGAGTACATGCGGCCGGCCGCCTTCGTCGCATTGGCCGCGCTGCCGTTGACCGCGAACGGCAAGCTCGACCGCAAGGCCCTGCCGGCGCCCGACTTCGCCCCAAGCCGCCTGCGAGCACCGCGCAACGCCACCGAGACCGCGCTGTGCGCCTTGTTCGCGCAGGTGCTGGGGTTGGAGCGGGTCGGCATCGACGACGGCTTCTTCGCCCTCGGCGGCGACAGCATCGGCTCGATCCAGTTGGTCGCCCGCGCCCGCCGCGCCGGCCTGCGCTTCAGCGCCCGCGACGTGTTCCAGCATTCCTCGGTGCAGGCCCTGGCCCAGGTCGCGACGACGGTCGTCGAGGCCGACACGGTCGAGGTCGAAGCACCGGTCGGCGCCTTGCCGGCGACGCCGATCATGCGCTGGTTGCTCGAACGCCCGGGGCCGCTCGACCGCTTCAGCCAGTCGATGCTGCTGCGGGTGCCGGCGCTGCGCCTGCAGCCGCTGCAAGCGGCCCTGCAGGACCTGATCGATCATCACCACGCCCTGCGCCTGCGTTTGAACCGGGACGACAGTCTGGAGATCCTGCCGCTCGGCCGCATCGACGCCGCCGACTGTCTGCATCGCGTCGATCTCGCCGGCCTGGACGGCGACGCACGCGATGCCGCGATGCAGGCCGCGGCCGACGCCGCGCAGCACCGGCTCTGCCCGCGCGAGGGGCGCCTGCTGCAGGCGGTCTGGTTCGACCACGGCGACGACTCCCGCCTGTGGCTGGCGATCCACCATCTCGCGGTCGACGGCGTGTCCTGGCGCATCCTCGTGCCCGACCTGCAGGCCGCCTGGGAAGCACGCGCGGCAGGCCATGTCCCCGCCCTGGAACCGGTGCCGACCTCGCTGCGCCACTGGGCGCTGGCGCTGCCGAAGCTCGCCGCGGCGCGCCGGCACGAGTTGCCGTTCTGGCGCTCGATGCAGGACGGCCGTGATCCGCGTCTGAGTGCCCGTGCGCTCGATCCGCAACGCGACACCAGCGCGAGCCAGCGCGGCCTGTGGCTGCGTCTGGAAGCCGATACCACCCGGGTGCTGCTGACCCGCGCCAGCGAACGCATCCACGGCCGCATCAACGACGTGCTGCTGACCGCGTTCGCACTGGCGCTGGCCGACTGGCGCCAGCGCCGCGGCCTCGACGATGCCGACACGGTCCGCTTCGACCTCGAAGGCCACGGCCGCGAGGCCATCCTGGACGGCGCCGACCTGTCGCGCACGGTCGGCTGGTTCACCAGCCTGTTCCCGCTGCAACTGCGCTTGCCGCGCGGCGAACGCGAGGCCGCGCTGCGCGGCGGCGCGCCGCTGGAGCGCGCGCTCAAATCGGTCAAGGAACAACTGCGCCGCCTGCCCGACCACGGCGTCGGCTACGGCCTGCTGCGCTATCTCAGCGAGGACGGCCGCGAAGCCCTGCAGGCACTGCCCCCGTCGCAGGTCGGCTTCAATTATCTCGGCCGGTTCAGCGTCGCCGGCAACGGCGCGCAGGAGCCGCACTGGGCTCTGGCCGACGAGGCCGCGCTCGGCGGCGACGGCGACGAAGCGCGCCCGCTCGCCCATGCGCTCGACCTCAACGCCAGCACCGAGGACGGCGTCGAAGGGCCGGTGCTCTGCGCCGGCTGGAGCTGGGCCGGCGAGTTGTTCGAAGAGGAGGCGATACGCGACCTCGCCGACACCTGGTTCGCGGTGCTGCGCCGCATCGCCGAGACCGTCGCCGACACCGAGCGGCATCTGCTGACCCCGTCGGACTTGCCGCTGATCGCGCTCGACCAGACCCAAATCGAGGCCATCGAAGCCGTGCAACCGCCGCTGCTCGACCTGCTGCCGCTGTCGCCGCTGCAACACGGCTTCCTGTTCCACGCCGTCTACGACCAAGACGCGGACACGCCCGCGGCCGCGGCGAGCGACAGCTACGTCGTGCAGATGGCCTTCACCCTCGACGGCGCGCTCGACCCCGCCGCGCTGCACCGTGCCGCGCAGGCGCTGTTGCAGCGCCATCCGAACCTGCGTGCGGCCTTCGTCCATCACGACCTGCCGGCGCCGGTGCAAGCGATACCGCGCGATGCGGTGCTGCCATGGCGCGCAGTCACTCTCGAAGGCAGCGCCGAAGCGCGCCATGCCGCGCTCGACGCGCTGCTGCGCGAAGACCGCGCGCAGGGTTTCGATCTCGCCCGCGGCCCCTTGCTGCGCTTCACCCTGGTGCGCGAACACGAGCATCTGCATCGCCTGGTGCTGACCAATCATCACATCGTCTTCGACGGCTGGTCGCTGCCGATCCTGCTCGAAGAACTGTTCGCCCTGTATGCCAACGGCGGCGACATCGACGCGCTGCCGCGGGTCGCGCCGTATCGCGATTACCTGGCCTGGCTGGCGGGCCGCGACCGCGGCGCCGCGCAACGGGCTTGGCGCGACTATCTCGACGGCGTCGACGAAGCCACCCGGGTCGCCGGCGGCGCCCGCGTCGAAGCCCGCACCGAGGTGCTGACGCAGAGCCTGCCCGAAACATTGAGCCGCCAGCTCGACCTCCAGGCGCGTCGTCTCGGCCTGACCCTCAACACCCTCAGCCAGACCGCCTGGGCCGTGCTGTTGAGCCGCATCACCGGCCGCGACGACGTGGTGTTCGGCACCACCGTGTCCGGGCGCCCGCCGGAACTCGCCGGCATCGAACGCATGGTCGGTTTGTTCATCAACACCGTGCCGGTGCGGGTGCGCCTGCAGCCGCAGCAGAGCCTGGAAAGCCTGTTGCGCGCGGTGCAGGCCGAGCAAGCGGCCTTGCTCGAACATCAGCACCTCAGCCTGCCGGAGCTGCAGAAGCTGGCCGGGGTCGGCGAGCTGTTCGACACCCTGACCGTGTTCGAGAACTACCCAATCGACGAGACCGCATTCGGCGAGGACGGCGCCAGCCTGCCCGGCGCCGGCCTGCGCATCGGCCGGCACAGCCAGCACGGCGGCGACGCCTCGCATTACCCGCTCGGCCTGGCGGTGATGCCGGGCGAGACCCTGCGCCTGAGCCTGAGCTATCGCGACGACGCCTTCGACGCGGCCCAGGCGGCGCGGCTGCTCGGCGCCTATCGCTGCATCCTCGATGCGATCGCGCAGGCCCCCGAGCGCTGCCTCGGGCGCGTCGGATTGCTCGACGACGAGGCGCGCGAACGCGTGCTCGGCTTCAATGCCACCGCAGCCGAAACCACCGGCTTCGCCGGGCTGCATCAGTTGTTCGAAGCCCAGGCCGCGCGCACGCCGAGCGCGCCGGCGCTGATCGGCGACGATGGAGAACTCGACTACCTCGCCGTGGAACGACGCGCCAATCGCCTGGCCCATGTGCTGATGGCGCGCGGCATCGGCGCGGAGGATCGCGTCGCGGTGGCCCTGCCGCGTTCGCCCGAGGCGATCGTCGCCTTGCTCGCCGTGCTCAAGGCCGGAGCGGTCTATCTGCCGTTGGACCCGCAGCATCCGCCGGACCGCATCGGCCATATCCTCAACGATGCGCGGCCGGCGCTGCTGCTCGCCGACCAAGCCTTCGCCTCGCGCCTGCCGGCGCTCGGCCAGGCGATGCCGCTGCTCACGATCGACGCACCGGCGACGCGCGAGCTGATGCAGTTGGCCAGCGAACGCGCCCCGCGCGACGGCGACCGCCGCTGCGCCCTGCGCGATCACCACGGCGCCTACCTGATCTACACCTCCGGCTCGACCGGCCAGCCCAAGGGCGTGATGGTCGAGCATCGCCAGGCGCTCAATTCGATCCGCGCCCGCAGCGCACGCTATGCGCCGCACCGCAGCGCGGTGTTGCTGCCCTCGCTGGCCTTCGATGCCTCCCTCGCCGCGATCTTCGGCAGCCTCGCCATCGGCGCGAGTCTGGCGCTGCCGGCGGCCGGCCTCGAACACGAGCCGCAGGCCTTGGCCGCCCTGGTCCGGCAACACGACATCGAACAGTGGATCAGCGGCCCGAGCCTGTACGCGGCGGCGCTGGAGCATGCCGACACCCTGGCCTCGCTGCGCAGTGTGGTGCTCGGCGGAGAAGCGATTCCGCCGAGCCTGCGCCAGCGTCATGGCGAACACGCCCCGCTGGCGCGGCTGCATAACGAATACGGCCCGACCGAAGCGGCGATCTGGTGCGCCTCGGCCGACGTCACCGAGGCCGAGGGCAAGGCCCTGGCCTGCATCGGCGGGCCGATCGCCAATACCCGCTTCTACGTACTCGACGCGGCGCTGCAACCGGTCCCGGCCGGAATCGCCGGCGAGCTCTACATCGCCGGCGCCGGCATCGCCCGCGGCTACCTCGGCCGCGCCGGCCTCAGCGCCGAACGCTTCGTCGCCAACCCCTTCGAGCGCGGCACGCGCATGTACCGCTCCGGCGACCGGGTGCGCTGGCAGGAAGACGGCCGCCTGGCCTACCTGGGCCGCGCCGACCAGCAGGTCAAGATCCGCGGCTACCGCATCGAACTGGGCGAGATCGAGACTGCGCTGGCCCTGGCCGGGCATCCGCGCAACGCGGTGATCCTGCGCGAGGATCGTCCCGGGCAGAAACAGCTCGTCGCTTATCTGGCCGGCGAACGCATCGACGAGGCCGCCTTGCGCGAGTCCCTCGCCGAGCGCTTGCCCGACTACATGCTGCCGGCGGCGTTCGTGGTACTCGATCGGTTGCCGCTGACCCCGAACGGCAAGCTCGACCGCAGGGCGCTGCCCGCGCCGGACTACGCGACCGGCGCGCGCGAGCCGCGCAACGCCATGGAAACCCTGCTGTGCGAGTTGTACGCGCAGGTGCTCGGCCTGCCGCGGGTCGGCATCGACGACAGCTTCTTCGCACTCGGCGGCGACAGCATCGGTTCGATCCAACTGGTCAGCCGGGCGCGTCGCGCCGGCCTGCGCTTCAGCGCCCGCGACGTGTTCCAGCAGCAATCTGTGCAGGCCCTCGCCCGCGTCGCCGCGAGCATCGGGGGGCCGGACGCGGCGCCGGCGGAAGCGCCGGTCGGGGTGTTGCCGGCGACCCCGATCATGCGCTGGCTGTTGCAGCAGGACGGGCCGTTCGAACACTTCGCCCAATCGATGCTGCTGCAGGTGCCGCGCCTGCAGCGCGAGCCGCTGATCGCCGCGCTGCAGGACCTGATCGACCATCACGACGCGCTGCGGCTGCGCCTGAAACCCGGCGACGTCATCGAAATCGCCGTCGCCGGCAGCGTCGCCGCGGTCAGTTGCCTCAACCACGTCGAGCTGCACGGCCTCGATGCGCAGACCCGTGCCTGGACGATCAACCAGCACGCCCAGGCCGCGCAGCAGCGTCTGTCGCCGCGCGAAGGCCAGATGCTGCAGGCGGTATGGTTCGACGACGGCGACGCCTCGCTGCTGTTCCTGGCCCTGCATCACCTGGTCATCGACGGCGTGTCCTGGCGGATCCTGATCCCGGACCTGCAAGCGGCCTGGCAAGCGCGCAGCGCCGGCCGCGCCGCCGAGCTGGAAGCGGTGCCGACCTCGCTGCGCCACTGGGCGCTGGCCCTGCCGAAAGCGGCCGCCCAACGCAGCGACGAGCTGCCGTTCTGGCGTTCGATGCTGGAAGGCCAGGACCCGCCGCTGACCAGCCGCGCGCCCGATCCGCAGCCCGACAGCGCGACCGGCCGCGGCAGCCTCGGCCTGCGCCTGGAACCCGAAGTCACCCGAGTCCTGCTGACCCGCGCCACCGAACGCATCAACGGCCGCATCAACGACGTGCTGCTGTGCGCGTTCGCCCTCGCCGTGGCCGACTGGCGGCAACGCTACCTCGGCGTCGACCTCGATACGGTGCGCTTCGAGCTCGAAGGCCACGGCCGCGAGGCGATCGTCGAGGGCGCCGATCTCTCGCGCACGGTCGGTTGGTTCACCAGCCAGTTTCCGCTGCAGCTGTCCTTGGCCGAGCTCGATCGCGGCGCGGCGACGGCCGGCGGGAGCGAACTCGAACGCGCGCTCAAGTCGGTCAAGGAGCAACTGCGCCGACTGCCCGACCAGGGCATCGGCTACGGCCTGCTGCGCTATCTCGACCCGGCCGCGGGCGAGGCCTTGGCGGGCTTGCCGGCGCCGCAGATCGGCTTCAACTACCTGGGCCGTTTCGCCGTCGCCGGCGGTTGCGGGCAACAGCATTGGGCGCCGGCCGCCGACGTGCTGCTCGACGGCTCCGGCGAAGAAGCGCACGCCTTCGCCCATGCGCTGGACCTGAACGCCACCACCGAGGACGGCCCGCAAGGCCCGGTGCTGTGCGCCGGCTGGAGTTGGGACGGAGCGCGCTTCGACGAGACCGCGGTGCGCGACCTCGCAGAGACCTGGTTCGCGGTGCTGCGCCGCATCGCCGCCACCGTCGCGGCCGGCGAGCATCGCCTGCTGACCCCGGCCGACCTGCCCTTGGTCGCGCTCGACCAGCGCCAGATCGAAACCATCGAAGCGACCCAGCCGCGCCTGCTCGACGTGCTGCCGCTGTCGCCGCTGCAACACGGCTTCCTGTTCCACACCCTGTACGACGAGCAGGCGCAGGACCGCTACATCGTGCAGATGGCCTTCACCGTGAGCGGGCCGCTCGATGCCTCGCGCCTGCGCCGGGCCGCCCGGGCCTTGCTCGAACGCCATCCGAACCTGCGCGCCGCCTTCCTCCACCAGGGCCTGAGCGAACCGGTGCAGGCGATCCCCTGCGAGGTCGAACTGCCCTGGCAGGAACACGCGCTCCACGGCGGCGATGCGGCGAGCCGCGAGGCCGCCCTCGAGGCCCTGCTGCTCGACGACCAACGTCGCCGCTTCGAACTCGACCGCGGCCCGCTGCTGCGCTTCACCCTGGTACGGGATGGCGACGGCCATGCCATGCGCCACCACCTGCTGTTCACCAGCCACCACATCCTGCTCGACGGCTGGTCTTCGCCGATGCTGTTGCAGGAGTTGTTCGCGCTGTATCGCAACGACGGCGGCGGCACGGCGCTGCCGCCGGTCCCGCCGTATCGCGATTACCTGAGCTGGCTGTCGAGTCGCGACCGCGAGCGTTCGGCCGCGGCCTGGCGCGAGGCCCTGGCCGGTCTCGCCGAGCCGACCCGCCTGGTCGCGGCTTCGACCGCCGCGACGGTGCCGTCGGCGCTGTCGATGAGCCTCCCGGCGGCGCTCGGCGATGCGCTCGCGCTGCAGGCGCGGCGCCATCGGCTGACCCTCAACACCCTGGTCCAGGCGGCCTGGGCGATCGTGCTGGGGCATTTGACCCGCCGCGACGACGTGGTGTTCGGCGTCACCGTGTCGGGGCGCCCGCCGGACGTCGCCGGCATCGAACGCATGATCGGCTTGTTCATCAACACCGTGCCGCTGCGCCTGCAACTGCGACCGCAGGAAAGCCTGCTCGGCCTGTCGCAGCGCCTGCAACTGCAGCAGTCGGCCCTGCTCGAACACCAGCACGTCAGTCTGGCCGAGATCCAGCGCATCGGCGGGCTCGGCGAGTTGTTCGACAGCCTGCTGGTATTCGAGAATTTCCCGGTCGCCCCCTCCGCGGTCGGTCGCGGCGACGACGACAGCATCGAGATCGCCCTGCGCGGCAATCACGGCGCCGCGGCGACGCATTACCCGCTGGGCCTGTCGGTGACGCCGCCCGCACCGGGGCAGCCGCTGCACCTCGACCTGAGCTATCGCCCGGACCTGCTCGACGTCGCGCATGCACGCGCCATCGCCGGACGCTTCGCGCGCGTGCTCGAAGCGATCGCGCGGGCACCGGGCACCCGCGTCGCCGCGCTCGACTTGCTCGACGACGACGAACGCGAGCAGGCGCAGCGACGCAACTACACCGCGCGTGCGATACCGGCCGAAACCGCGATCGCCCTGTTCGAAGCCCAGGTCGCGCGCACCCCGGAAGCGGTCGCGTTGATGTTCGGCGAGCAGACCGTCGGCTATGCCGAACTCGACCGCCGCGCCGACCGTCTCGCCCGCCGCCTGCAGGCCGCAGGCATCGGCCCCGACAGCATCGTCGGCCTGTGCGTGGAGCGCTCGCCGGAGGCGGTGGTCGGCCTGCTCGGCATCCTCAAGGCCGGCGGCGCCTACCTCGCGCTCGATCCGGATTACCCGCCGCAACGCCTGGCCTACATGCTCGACGACGCCCGCCCGGCGGCGGTGGTCACTCAAGCGCCGCTGCGCTCGCGCCTGCCGCACTCCCCGGCGCGGCTGGTCATCATCGACGACGAAGACAGTGCGCCCGATGCGCCGGTACGCGGCACGCCGCATCCCGAGCACCTCGCGTACCTGCTCTACACCTCCGGTTCGACCGGACGGCCGAAGGCGGTGATGGGCACGCATCGCAACGTCGCCTCGCGCCTGCATTGGGACGTCGAACTCGACGGCGAGGTCGAGGAGATCTACGCGCAGAAGACCACGGTCAACTTCATCGACGTGCTGTGGGAACTGTTCATGCCGCTGATCCGCGGCCAGCGCGTGCTGATCCTGGCGCGCGAACAGGCCACCGACACCGAGCGCCTGATCGAGGCGCTGGCCGAGGCCGGCGCGACCCGCATCGTGCTGGTGCCGTCGCTGCTGCGGGCCATGCTCGATACCGGCATCGACCTCGCCGCGCGCCTGCCGAAGCTGTGCTACTGGTCGTGCAGCGGCGAAGCGCTGAGCTTCGAGTTGGCCAACCGGTTCAAGGCAGCCATGCCGCAGGCGCGCCTGCTCAACATCTACGGCACCTCCGAGTTCTGGGACGCGACCTGCTTCGAAGCCCGCGCCGACGACCGCGGCGAGCACGGCGTGCCGCTGGGGCGCCTGATCGACAATATGCGCGCCTACGTGCTCGATCCCTTCCTTCGGCCGGTTCCGGTCGGTGCGCCTGGCGAACTCTACGTAGCCGGCCTCGGCCTCAGCCGCGGCTATCTGCGCCAGGCCGGGCTCAGCGCCGAACGCTTCGTCGCCAACCCGTTCGAGCCGGGCGCGCGCATGTACCGCTCCGGCGACGTGGTGCGCTGGCGCGGGGATGGCGTACTGGAGTACCTGGGCCGCGCCGACCATCAACTCAAGATCCGCGGCTTCCGGATCGAGGCCGGTGAGATCGAGGCCCTGCTCGCAGCCGACGAGGCCGTCGCCCAGGCCACGGTCGGCGTGCGCGAGGATCGCCCCGGGCAGCGCCAACTGGTCGCTTATCTGGTGCCGGCCGCGGGCCGCAACCCGGACACGCAAGCGCTGCGCGACACCCTGGCCGCGCAGTTGCCGGGCCACATGCTGCCGTCGGCCTGGGTCGTGCTGGATCGCCTGCCGCTGCTGCCGAACGGAAAGATCGACCGCAGGGCTCTGCCCGCCGCGGAAAAGATCGACCGCAGGGCTCTGCCCGCCGCGGACGCGCCGGCACGCCGCGCCGCCGGCACGCCGCAGCAGCAGGCCTTGTGCGCGCTGTTCGCCGAAGTGCTGGAACTCGACGAGGTCGGCATCGACGACGACTTCTTCGAACTCGGCGGCCACTCGCTGCTAGCGCCGCGCCTGATCGGCCGGATCCGCAGCACGCTCGGCGCCGAGCTCTCGACCCGCATGCTGTTCGAGACGCCGACCGTCGCCGCCCTGGCGCAGCGCCTGGCCGAACCCTTGCAAGCGCTGTCGTCGCTGCAGCCGCTGTTGCCGATCCGGCCCCAGGGGTCGTTGCCGCCCCTGTTCTGCCTGCCCCCGGCCGGCGGCCTGGGCTGGTGGTACAGCGGTCTGGCGCGGCATATCGACCCGCAGCGGCCGATCTATGCCTTGCAGGGCCGTGCGCTCCTCGATGGATCGAGCGTGCCGCAGCGGCTGGAAGAGGCCGCCGAGGACTGCCTTGCGCAGATTCGTGCGGTGCAGCCGCAGGGACCGTATCACTTGCTCGGGTGGTCCTACGGCGGCGTACTGGCGTTCGAGATCGCGCAGCGCCTGCAAGAGGCCGGCGAACCGGTGGCGCTGTTGGCCTTGCTCGACAGCTACCTGCTCAGCGCCTTGCCGCAGTTCGACCCGGCCGCGAACGACAAGCCGCGCGAGCGCATCCTGCAGGAGTTCCTCGAACACAGCGGTTGCGACCTCGCCGGCTACGACGCGGCCACCCCCGACTATGCCCGCGCCGCGCAACTGCTCGACGGCAGCATCTATTCGGGCTTCGATGCCGGCCAGCTCGAGCGTTTCATCGCCGCGACCGCCAACGACGTGGCCCTGCTCGGCCGCTACGCGCCGCGCCGGCGACTGCAGGGCGAGCTGGTCTATTTCAACGCCTCCGCGGGCAAGGACGACGGCGCCCCCGGTGCGGCCGAGTTTCGCGCCCGGGTCGACGGCCGCGTCCATGTCCACGACATCGATTGTCGCCACGACGAGATGGCGCATCCGCAGCACCTGGCCCGGATCGGCCGGGTGCTCGCGCAGCGCTACCGGATCTGAGCGATGGCCTCCGCTTTCCCTGGATTTTCCCTTTGACCTGACGAGACAGCGCATCATGACGCGGTTCAATTTCAACGGTCGCAAGACCCTGCCCTCGCGCGGCCAGGCCTGGAGCGAGCTGCAGGAAGCCATGTCCGACCTGCGCAGCGGCGATGCCGACTGGCGCCACGGCCGCACGCCCCTGCACGTCTATTACGCCGGCGAGGACGTGCTCGACGTCGCCCGCCAGGCCTATGCGATGTTCATCAGTGAGAACGCATTGGCGCCGGCGGCATTCCCGAGCCTGAAGCGGATGCAGGACGACATCCTCGACATCTCGCTGTCGTTGCTCGGCGGCGGCGGCGATGCCGGCGGCACCATGACCTCGGGCGGCACCGAGAGCATCATGCTGGCGGTGCGCAGCGCCCATCGCGCCTTCCGCGCGCGGCGCCCGCAGGCGCGCCCGCACCTGCTGCTGCCGGCCAGCGCGCACCCGGCCTACGACAAGGCCGCCGACCTGATGGGCCTGGAGGTGGTGCGGGTGCCGATCGGCGTCGATTATCGCGCCTGCGCCGACATCCTCGCCCAGCACATCGACGACGACACCATGATGATCGTGGCCTCGGCGCCGTCGCTGCCGTTCGGCACCATCGACCCGATCGTCGAGATCGGCCGTCTGGCGCTGGAGCGCGGGGTCTGGCTGCACGTCGACGCCTGCATCGGCGGCTTCCTCGCCCCGCACGTGGCCAAGTTCATGAACGGCCTGCCGCGCTTCGACCTCAGCGTGCCCGGCGTGCGTTCGCTGTCGGCCGACCTGCACAAGTTCGGCTACGCCGCCAAGGGCGCCTCGGTGATCCTGTACGCCGATGCCGAAGACCAGGAGCACCAGTACTTCGAGTACTTCGACTGGCCCAAGGGCATCTACCGCACCGAAACCCTGACCGGCACCCGCCCCGGCGGCGCCGTCGCCGCGGCCTGGGCGGTGATGCACTACCTCGGCGAAGCCGGCTACCGCGCCCTCGCGCAACGCGTCATGCACATCCGCGACCGCTACATCGAAGGCATCGAGCGCATCCCCGGCCTGCACCTGCTCGGCCAGCCCGACCTCAGCGTGATCGCCTTCGCCTCCGACCGCTACGACATCCACGACGTCGGCGACGCCATGGAAGCGCGCGGCTGGTACGTCAGCCGCTTGTCCAACCCGGCCGCACTGCATATGACCGTGACTCCGGGCCACGATCAGGGCGTCGACGATTACCTGAGCGACCTGGAACGTTCGATCCCGCACGCGGACCGGCCGGCCCTGCGCTCGCAATCGCGGACCGTGGTCACGTACTGAGCAGGGCGACGCTGAGGATCATGCGCGGTCGGTCCGATCGGTAATGCAACAACGGCATCCTTCCACCCTCGGGAGCGGCGGCCCGCCCGGCTCGCCTCCCCTCATCGCAACCGCAACGCAGGAGCACGACATGAGCAATCCCTTCGACGACCCCAACGGCAGCTTCCTGGTCCTGGTCAACGACGAGAACCAGCATTCGCTGTGGCCCGAATTCGCCGAAGTCCCGGCCGGCTGGCGCAGCGTGCACGGCCCCGGCGCGCGCCAGGCCTGCCTGGACTACATCGAGACGAACTGGACCGACATGCGCCCGGCCAGCCTGATCAAGGCGCAGGAACAGCACGCGCATTGAAGCGCAGTGCGATCGGACGCTCCGGCCACCGGCCGGATGCGTCGCGATCGTGAGTGGCGAAAGAATGAAACGGCGACGGGCCGACCCGCCGGCAGGCGTTCGGCCCGCACGACACGCCCCGGACGACGTCCGGGCGGCGCGTCGGAACACGCAGCGGTTTTAGCTGCGCAGCTTCAGCGCCCGGTTGACGCCCAGCGCGGCCAGGGTGCAGATCGCGCCCGACAGCAGGTACACGCCGACGAAGGCCAGGCCGAAGTGCGCGCACAGGCCCAGCGCCACCAGCGGCGCGAACGCGGCGCCGATCAGCCAGGCCAGGTCCGAGGTCAGCGCGGCGCCGGTGTAGCGGTACTTGGAACCGAAGTTGGCGGTCACCGAGCCGGCGGCCTGGCCGTAGGACAGGCCGAGCAGGACGAAGCCGATCAGGATGAACACGTCCTGGCCCACTTCGCCGGAGCCGAGCAGGGTCGGCGCGAAGCCGCTGAACATGGCGATCGCCGCAGCCAGCGCCGCGAGCGTGCGCGGACGGCCGTAGCGGTCGGCGATCAGGCCCGAGACCACCATCGAGCCGCAGGCGAGCAGCGCGCCGACGATCTGCACGCCGAGGAACTGGCTGACCGACTGGTCCGAATACAGCAGGATCCACGACAGCGGGAAGATCGTGACGATGTGGAACAGCGCGTAGCTGGCCAGCGCGGCGAAAGCGCCGATGACGACGTGGCGGCCCTTCTCCCGGAACAGCTCGACCACGTCGGTGGGTTCGAGTTCGTGCTCGCCGAGTTCGCGTTCGTACTCGTGGGTCACGACCAGGCGCAGGCGGGCGAACAAGGCGACGACGTTGATCGCGAACGCGGCGAAGAACGGATAGCGCCAGCCCCAGTCGAGGAAGTCGCTCGGCGCCAGGCTGGTGTTGAGATAGGCGAACAGGCCGGCGGAGATGATGAAACCGGCCGGCGCACCGAGCTGGCCGAGCATCGCGTACCAGCCGCGGCGGTGCTTGGGCGCATTGAGCGCGAGCAGCGACGGCAGGCCGTCCCAGGAACCGCCCAGGGCGATGCCCTGGCCGACCCGGAACAGCGACAACAGCACGATCGACAGCACGCCGATCTTGCCGAAGCCGGGCAGGAAAGCGATGCCGGCGGTGCAGGTGCCGAGCAGGAACAGCGCGACGGTGAGCTTGGTGCTGCGGCCCCAGCGGCGCTGGATCCACATGAACACGACCGTGCCGATGGGGCGCGCGACGAAGGCCAGCGCGAACACCGCGAACGACCACAGCGTACCTTCGAGGCGGCCCAGGAACGGGAAGAACACCGTCGGGAACACCAGCGCCGAGGCGATGCCGTAAACGAAGAAGTCGAAGTACTCCGAGGCGCGTCCGATCACCACGCCGACCGCGATGTCGCCGGGCGCGACCTCGGCATGCGAACCGGTGTCGTGCACCGAAACGGTCATGGAGGAATCCGGGTTTGCGTGATTTGGCGTATGCATCGTCGATTCGGTGGTGGGCGCCGCGGCGCGGTCGTGGCGACCGGGCCGGGCACTGTGCCTAAACAGGCGGGTACGTTCAGTTAAAGCGCATCGGGCAACGACAGCACCGGAAACGACGCCCGCGGCCGCAAACGCGGCAAAGTACGGGCGCCCGGCAGCCGGGACGCCGCTAGCTTCCCACCACCGGCGCGGCGCTGCCATAGGACAAAACGTCCAATCGTCGTCACAGTCGCGCGCCACTACAGTGCGCGCATCGCCGCGACTGCCGCGGCCTCGATCGTGCAGCTGTACTGCCTAGATGACCGCCATCGAACCCCTGCCCCGCCGTGCCTCGCTCCCGAGGACTCTCCTTCGCCTGTGCCTGGCCGCGGCGCTGCTGCCGCTGGCCGGCTGCAACACGATCCTGCTGAACGCGCCCGGCGACGTCGCCGCGCAGCAGGGCGACCTGATCGTGGTGTCGACCGTGCTGATGCTGCTGATCATCGTGCCGGTGATCGCGCTGACCCTGTACTTCGCCTGGCGCTACCGCGCCGCGAACACCCAGGCCACCTACAAGCCGGACTGGGATCATTCGACCCAGCTCGAGCTGCTGATCTGGGCCGCGCCCCTGCTGATCATCATCGCGCTCGGCGCGATCACCTGGATGAGCACGCACACCCTCGACCCGTATCGCCCGCTCGACCGCATCGCCAAGAACCGCCCGGTGCCGGCGCATGTGAAGCCGCTCGTGGTCGAGGTGGTGGCGCTGGACTGGAAATGGCTGTTCCTCTATCCCGAGCAGAACATCGCCACGGTCAACGAACTCGCCGCGCCGGTCGATCGCCCGATCCAGTTCAAGATCACCGCTTCCACGGTGATGAACTCGTTCTACATCCCGGCCCTGGCCGGGCAGATCTACGCCATGCCCGGCATGGAAACCCAGTTGCACGCGGTGATGAACAAGCCCGGCAACTACGAAGGCTTCTCGGCCAACTACAGCGGCGCCGGCTTCTCGCATATGCGTTTCCGTTTCCACGGTCTCGACCAGGCCGGTTTCGACGCCTGGGTCGCCAAGAACCGCGCCAGCGGCGCGACCCTCGAGCGCGCCGGCTACCTGGAGCTGGAAAAGCCCAGCGAGAAGGAACCGGTGCGCCGCTACGGCGCGGTCGCGCCCGGGCTGTACAAGGCGATCCTCAACCGCTGCGTCGACAGCCAAAAGATGTGCATGGACGAGATGATGGCCATCGACGCCGGCGGCGGCCTCGGCCTCAACACCAACGCACTCGCGCCGCGTCGCAAGGGCGACCTGCGCGGCGGCCCGGTGGTGACCTCGGCGATGTGCCTGACCGAACCCTCGGCCGGCTCGACCCTGGGCCTGGCCACGCTCGCCCCCTGACCTCACGTAAACGCAATCACCGGGCGCGCCGAACGCGCGCCGAGTCCGCCCGCGGACTTCTGGAGTCGAGATGTCTGACCAATCCAACCTCGCCACGCTGATCTTCGGCCGGCTCACCTGGGACTCGATCCCTTTGCATGAGCCGATCCTGATCGCGACCTTCGCCATGGTCGCGCTGGGCGGCCTCGGCCTGCTCGTCGCGATCACCCGCTACAAGCTCTGGGGTTACCTCTGGAACGAGTGGTTCACCAGCATCGATCACAAGAAGATCGGCATCATGTACATCGTGCTGGGCCTGGTCATGCTGATGCGCGGCTTCGCCGACGCGATCATGATGCGCCTGCAGCAGGCGATGGCCTTCGGCGACAACGTCGGCTACCTGCCGCCGGAGCACTACGACCAGATCTTCACCGCCCACGGCGTGATCATGATCTTCTTCGTGGCGATGCCGCTGGTCACCGGCTTCATGAACTACGTGGTGCCGCTGCAGATCGGCGCGCGCGACGTCGCCTTCCCCTTCCTCAACAACTTCAGCTTCTGGATGACCGCCTGCGGCGCCGGCCTGGTGATGGCCTCGCTGTTCATCGGCGAGTTCGCCAAGACCGGCTGGCTGGCGTATCCGCCGCTGTCGGGCATCGCCTACAGCCCCGGGGTGGGCGTCGACTATTACATCTGGGCTTTGCAGATAGCCGGCGTCGGCACCTTGTTGTCGGGCATCAACCTGATCGCGACCATCGTCAAGATGCGCGCCCCGGGCATGAGCCTGATGAAGATGCCGGTGTTCACCTGGACCTCGCTGTGCACCAACGTGCTGATCGTCGCCGCCTTCCCGGTGCTGACCGCGGTGCTGTTGCTGCTCTCGCTCGACCGTTACGCCGGCACCAACTTCTTCACGAACGATCTGGGCGGCAACCCCATGATGTACGTGAACCTGATCTGGATCTGGGGCCATCCGGAGGTCTACATCCTGATCCTGCCGTGCTTCGGCATCTTCTCCGAGATCGTCTCGACCTACAGCGGCAAGCGCCTGTTCGGCTATGCCTCGATGGTCTACGCGACGGTGGTCATCACCATCCTGTCCTACCTGGTGTGGCTGCATCACTTCTTCACCATGGGCTCGGGCGCCAGCGTCAACTCGTTCTTCGGCATCACCACGATGATCATCTCGATCCCGACCGGGGCGAAGATCTTCAACTGGCTGTTCACCATGTACCGCGGCCGCATCCGCTTCGAAGTACCGATGCTGTGGACGGTCGGCTTCATGGTCACCTTCACCATCGGCGGCATGACCGGCGTGCTGCTGGCGGTGCCGCCGGCCGACTTCGTCCTGCACAACAGCCTGTTCCTGATCGCCCACTTCCATAACGTGATCATCGGCGGCGTGCTGTTCGGCCTGTTCGCCGGCATCAACTTCTGGTGGCCCAAGGCCTTCGGCTTCAAGCTCGATCCGTTCTGGGGCAAGTGCTCGTTCTGGTTCTGGATCACCGGCTTCTTCTTCGCCTTCATGCCGCTGTACGTACTCGGCCTGATGGGCGTGACCCGGCGCATGAACCACTTCGAGGACCCGTCGCTGCAGATCTGGTTCGTCATCGCCGCATTCGGCGCGGTGCTGATCGCCATCGGCATCGCCTGCATGCTGATCCAGTTCGTGGTCAGCATCCGCCGCCGCGAATCGCTGCGCGACCGCACCGGCGACCCCTGGCAGGGCCGCACCCTGGAATGGTCGACGTCGTCGCCGCCGCCGGACTACAACTTCGCCTTCACCCCGGTGGTGCACGACAACGACGCCTGGCACGACATGAAGCAACGCGGCTTCCAGCGCCCGACCGGCGGTTTCAAACCGATCCACATGCCGAAGAACACCGCCGCGGGCCTGGTCATCGCCCTGCTCAGCACCGTCTGCGCCTTCGCCCTGATCTGGCAGATGTGGCTGGTCGCCGGGGTCTTCTTCGCCGCCATGCTGATCGCCGCGATCGTCCACACCTTCAACTACAAGCGCGACTACTACATCCCGGCCGAGCAAGTGGCCGCGACCGAGTCCAAGCGCACGCAACAACTGGCCGCCGCCCATGTCTGACGCTCACGCCATCGCCACCCACTCGCCCGACGGGCGTCCGGTCTTCCTCGACCTGCAGGGCAAGCACCATCCGCAGAACGGCACCCTGCTCGGGTTCTGGCTCTACCTGATGAGCGACTGCCTGGTGTTCGCCTGCCTGTTCGCGGTCTACGGCGTGCTCGGACGCAGCTACGCCGCCGGGCCCTCGGGCGCGGACCTGTTCGACCTCCAACTGGTCGCGATCAACACCTCGATGCTGTTGCTGTCGTCGATCACCTATGGCTTTGCGATGATCGCGATGCAGAAGCGCAAGATCGCCGCGGTGCAGGGCTGGCTGGCGGTCACCGGCCTGTTCGGCCTGGCCTTCATCGGCCTGGAACTGTACGAGTTCGCCCACCTGATCCACGAGGGCGCCGGCCCGCAGCGCAGTGCGTTCCTGTCCTCGTTCTTCGCCCTGGTCGGCACCCACGGCCTGCACGTCACCTTCGGCATCGTTTGGCTGGTCACCTTGATGGTCCAGGTCGGCAAGCACGGCCTGACCGTCGAGAACCGCCGCCGCCTGCTGTGCCTGTCGATGTTCTGGCATTTCCTCGACGTCGTCTGGATCGGCGTCTTCACCTTCGTTTACCTGATGGGAGTGCTGCCGTGACCCAGCCCGCCACGCATGCCGCGCACGAGCACGGCCACGATCACGGCCACGACGAACACGACGACGGCGCCCACGGCAGCGTCGGCAGCTACACCATCGGCTTCCTGCTGTCGGTGGTGCTGACCGCGATCCCGTTCTGGCTGATCATGGCCAAGGTGATCCCGAACTCCGGCACCGCCGCGTTCGTGGTGCTGGCCTTCGCCGTGGTCCAGATCGTCGTGCACATGGTCTATTTCCTGCACATGAACACGAAGTCGGAGGGCGGCTGGAACATGCTCGCGCTGATCTTCACCCTGGTGCTGGTGGTGATCCTGCTGGCCGGTTCCTTGTGGGTCATGCACCACCTCAACGTCAACATGATGCCGATGGCTCCGCACGATATGCGCAACATGCCTTGACTCGGGACTCGGGACTCGGGACTCGGGACTCGGGACTCGGGACTCGGGAACAGCGTAAGCATCACCCGTCATCCCCGCGAAGGCGGGGATGACGAATGAAAGAGTCGTTGCGATCTTGCCTACCGTCGTTCCAGCGAGGGCGGGCTCCGCTTTACTTCGACGAAGCCGAACAACCAGGGCCCCAACGCGACATCGCTATGAACTCTCCGCGGTCCGTCAGGACGCATGGCGCCCTGGCGTTCATGGATACGCGAGCCAGCGCATCCACTCACCCCCGCCTTCGCGGGGATGCGAGCTGAGGAGTAGCGTAAGCCTCTGCACGAGCTTGAAATCGAGCAACACCGAACGCCCTATCGGCGATTCATGAAAAGGCCCCGACCATGACGAACACCGCCAAGCGCCCGCGCAGCCGTTTCGCCCTGGCGGCGCTGTCCTTGCTGTTCCTGACCGCCTTCCTCGGCCTGATCGCCCTCGGCAGCTGGCAGGTGCAGCGGCGGGCCTGGAAGCTCGACCTGATCGAGCGGGTCGACGCGCGCGTGCATGCGCCCCCCGGCGCCGCGCCCGGGCCGGCCGACTGGGCCGGGGTCAGCGCCGCCCGCGACGAATACCGCCATGTCCGGCTCGAAGGCCGTTACCTGCGCGGAAAAGACAGCCTGGTCCAGGCCGTGACCGCGATCGGCCCCGGGTTCTGGCTGCTGAGCCCGTTCCAGACCACCGGCGGCGATATCGTCCTGATCAACCGCGGCTACGTGCCGGGCCGGCGCGAAGCCGCCGCCGCGACTGCCTCGCTGTCGGATACCCAGGTCACCGGTCTGCTGCGCCTCAGCGAGCCCGGCGGCGGCTTCCTGCGCAAGAACGCGCCGCAGCAGGACCGCTGGTACTCGCGCGACGTCGAAGCCATCGCTGCCGCCCGCGGCCTGCAGCGAGTCGCGCCCTATTTCGTCGATGCCGACCGTCGCGATGGTGCGGCCGCGCCCGGCGCCGAGCCGGCCTGGCCGGTCGGCGGACTGACGGTGATAAAGTTTCCCAACAGCCATCTGGTCTACGCATTGACCTGGTTCGGGCTGGCCCTGATGGTCGCCGCCGCCGCATGGCGGGTGGCTCTGGAAGAACGTCGGCGCCGCCGCGCCGCCGCATCGCTCGACGAACCCCGCTGAGGAGCGCCGATGCAGGACCTGCCGCTGCCGCGCACGATCGACTCCCAGGCGCCCGCGTCGGCGGCCTCGCGCGACAGCGCCGGGGTCAAGAACATGCACCAGCTGATCCAGTTGCGCTGGATCGCGGTGATCGGACAGGTCGCGACCATCGTCTTCGTCCATTTCGCCTTCGGCATCGCCCTGCCGCTGGCGCCGATGGCGATCGTCCTGGCCTGCCTGGCCGCGTTCAACCTGGTCAGCCTGCTGCGTTGGCGGCACCGCGAGAAAGTCACCAACGGCGCGCTGTTCCTGGCCTTGCTGGTCGACGTGGTCACCCTGACCGCGCAGCTGTATCTCAGCGGCGGCGCGGCCAATCCGTTCGTGTTCCTGTACCTGCTGCAGGTCGCGCTGGCGGCGGTGCTGCTGCGCGCGTGGGCGAGCTGGGCGGTGGTGTTCGCGACCAGCGCCTGCTTCATCGCCCTGACCATGTTCGCCGGGCCCGTGGTGATTCCGGCCGACCCGACCCGCGGCCTCGCCGACCCCTATGTGCAGGGCATGCTGCTGTGTTTCGTCCTCAACGCCACCTTGCTGGTGGTGTTCATCACCCGCATCGGCCGCATCCTGCGCGCCCGCGACGCGCGCCTGGCCGACCTGCGCCAACGCGCGGCCGAGGAAGAGCACATCGTGCGCATGGGCCTGCTGGCCTCCGGCGCCGCGCACGAACTCGGCACGCCGCTCGCGACCTTGTCGGTGATCCTCGGCGACTGGCGGCGCATGGCGCCGTTCACCGAACAGCCCGAGCTGCTGCAGGAGCTCGACGAGATGCAGACCCAACTGCATCGCTGCAAGACCATCGTCACCGGCATCCTGCTCTCGGCCGGCGAGACCCGCGGCGAAGCGCCGGCGGAAACCACGGTCGGCGCCTTCCTCGACGACCTAGTCGAGGAATGGCGCGGCACCCGCCCGGTGCGCGGATTCGATTACGCCAACGGTTTCGGCGAAGATCTGCCGATCGTCTCCGATTCGGGCCTCAAGCAGATGATCTGCAACGTGCTCGACAACGCCCTGGAAGCCTCGCCCGACTGGATCGGCCTGGAAGCCTCGCGCGAAGACGACCGCCTGGTGCTCAAGGTCAGCGACATCGGCCCCGGCTTCGCCCCGGCCATGCTCTCGCACTTCGGCAAACCGTATCAGTCGAGTAAGGGCCGCCCCGGCGGCGGCCTCGGCCTGTTTTTGGCCCTCAACGTCGCCCGCACCCTCGGCGGCAGCATCACCGCGCACAACCGCAGCCCGCGCGGCGCGGTCGTCGCCATGACCCTGCCGCTGTCGGCGCTGACCCTGGTCGAGGCCGCCGATGAGCCCTGATCTCAAAAGTGAAGATCCCGGCCCACCCCGGGACGCGCCGCGCGAACTGCTGATCGTCGAAGACGACGCCGCCTTCGCCCGCACCCTGACCCGCTCGTTCGAGCGCCGCGGTTATCTGGTGCGCAATGCGACCGACCTCAGCGAAGTCGATGCCTTGCTGCGCGAACACTCGCCCGGTTTTGCGGTGGTCGATCTCAAACTGGCCGGCGGCGACTCCGGCCTGGCCTGCGTGCAGGCCCTGCACGCCCACGACCCCGACATGCTGATCGTGGTCCTGACCGGTTACGCCAGCATCGCCACTGCGGTCGAAGCGATCAAACTCGGCGCCTGCCACTACCTGGCCAAGCCCTCCAACACCGACGACATCGAAGCCGCCTTCGGCCGCGCCGGCGGCGACGCCACGGTCGAACTGACCGAACGCCAGACCTCGATCAAGACCCTCGAATGGGAGCGCATCCACGAGATGCTCGCCGAAACCGACTTCAACATCTCCGAGACCGCCAGGCGGCTCGGGATGCATCGAAGGACCTTGGCCCGGAAGCTGGGGAAGCATCGGGTGAAGTGAGTGCGCTTTCGAGATGCGCCCCGGCCGAGCGCCCTCCGCCATCGGGTAGCCCTCCCTCGCCTGCCCAGACCACCCAGACGCAGGCCCCCGCGAGACGCCCGACCGCCGGTCGGATTTTCCGCGATGTTGCGTCAACGAACACCCCGGCGGTGACCGGCGCCGGGATGGCGCCCCGTTGATCGTCGTGCAACACCTCGAAAAAACTCCGACCCGGCTTGGCGCCGCGATGGCGCCGCGCCGCGGCCGGCTGCGCAGGTCGAACGGACTTTCCCTGTCATGGAGGCGCGCGCGATGGAAGTCCCCCGTTGGGCCGTGGTTCCGCTCGGAAGCGCGCCTGCGGAGCTGCGCGAGGTGCTTGCGGCCTTGTCGGGTTGCGCCTCCATCGAGCTGTCGCCTTCGGGCTACCTGCAGGCCGCGATCCAGGGCGCCGACGGCATCGTCCTGGTGCCGGGCCTGGATGGGCGGGCCGCGATCGCCGAGTCGATCGCGGCGATCCGCCACGAACGGCCGCAGTTGGCGATCGTGGTCGCGACCCGCGACGCCGGCGACAACGAACTCGATGCGTCGGCCCTGGCCGGTGCCTCCGACTTCGTGTCCCTGCCCGCGACCGGGTCGGAATGGCGAGTGCGGCTGCATCGTGCGCTGCACGCCGCGGCGGCGCCGTGCCGCAGCGAACCGGCCCCGGAAGCCGAGCCGCATATCCGCGGTTTCGTCCACGCCAGCAAGGCCTGCGCGATGATCGCGGCGCGCCTGCCGACCCTGGCCCGCTGCGACGCCAGCGTACTGATCACCGGCGAGACCGGCACCGGCAAAGAGGTGTGCGCGCAGGCGATCCATTATCTGTCGATGCGCGCCGACCGGCCGTGGGTCGCGGTCAATTGCGGCGCGATACCGGTCGAACTGGTCGAGAACGAGTTGTTCGGCCACGTCAAAGGCGCCTACACCCATGCCCACAGCGCCTGCCCGGGGCTGGTGCGCGAAGCCGAGGGCGGCACCCTGTTTCTCGACGACGTCGACTGCCTGCCGCTGTCGGCGCAAGCCAAGCTGCTGCGCTTCCTGCAGGAACGCGAGTATCGGCCGGTCGGTTCCAACACCGTGCATCGCGCCGACCTGCGGGTGATCGCCGCGAGCAACTGCAACCTGTGCACGCTCTCGCAGAGCGGCGGTTTCCGCCAGGACCTGTATTACCGTCTCAACGTCCTCAACATCACTCTGCCGCCGTTGCGGCAGCGGTCGGAGGACGTGCCGATCCTGGCCCGGCACTTCGCCGCCCACTTCGCCCGCGAGTTCGGCCGCGCCCCGGCCGGCTTCGCTTACGGCGCGCTCGAACGCTTGCTGCGCCACGACTGGCCCGGCAACGTGCGCGAGCTCAAGCATGTGATCGAGCGCGCGGTCCTGCTGTCGAGCGGCAACGTGCTCATCGCCGAGGACATCGAGATCGAACCGACCTCGCCCGACCTGTCCCTGCCGCCCTCGTTCGACCTGGCCGCCGATTCGTTCCGGGCCGCCAAGCAGCGGGTGGTGGAGGATTTCGAGCGCGGCTATGTCGAGCACCTGCTCGCCACGCATGCCGGCAACGTCACCCATGCCGCCATCGCCGCGAAAAAGGACCGCCGCGCCTTCTTCGAGCTGATGCGCAAGCACCGCATCGAACCCAAGCGCTTTCGCGCCTACGAACCCCAGCTCGGCTGATCGCCTTCGCCTCTCACGACCGGGACGGCGCGGGCCGTGCCCGCGGCATCGCCGTGTCCGAGTCCGGGGCTGAAAACCCGATGCGGCCCGTCCGCATCGACAGCGCGGCGACTGTATCCGCTCGCCCGCAGGACAAAGCCGCGCACTGCAGGGACAAAAACATCCTGGTTGCGCAGCCTTGAAAACACGGCGTTTGCGCCCGCCGATGTGACCGCCGCCGGAGTCCTGCCCGGATCAAAACATCCGGCCTCGTTCGCTTCGATGCCTCTCAAAAGCCCGTCGTCGCAAGGATTCGCCTCGTCCGCCGCGGTTGGCACCGCTCTTGCATCGATCTGATGCGCAGAGGGTCGATCGCGATGGACGAAAGCTCCGCGGTATCGGCATGTGTCAAGGCATTGGCCAGCTATATGCGTGCCAATCCGCACGCGTGCGATACCGCTGAAGGCATCCATCGCTGGTGGTTCGGAACCGAGCACGAGGTCGCCATGGACGAATTGCAGGAGGCGCTGGACTGGATGAAACGCTGCGGCGTAATCGAAGAGACCGTGGCGGCCGACGGCCGCCGGCGCTATCGGCGGCTCGCCGGCGATGCACTGCTCGGCGCCTTGCTGACGCAGCGGCGCGAGGACTGAATCCGTGGCGAACTACCGCGCCATCGCCGCCACCAGTACCGCACTGGCCGGCCTGCTGCGCGATCGCTACCCGCGCGACGAATTCGGCGCCGGCCTCGACATCAGCCTGTATCAGGCGCGCGACTTCGAGTCGCCGATGCAGGACGGCTTCTCGATCTACCTGTTCCGGGTCG
The DNA here is from genome assembly GCF_051217035.1 of Lysobacter sp. 1R34A. Classification (NCBI taxonomy): domain Bacteria; kingdom Pseudomonadati; phylum Pseudomonadota; class Gammaproteobacteria; order Lysobacterales; family Lysobacteraceae; genus Lysobacter; species Lysobacter sp. 1R34A. The sequence goes on along the minus strand of NZ_JBPKJP010000001.1, from coordinate 137,838 downwards.
CGGTCAACGGCGCCATGCGCAACCTGACCCTGCGCCGTTCGCCCGACGGCCGCCGCTATCGGCCCTCGCTGCCGCTCGACCTGCACTACATGATCACCCCCTGGGCGCAGGACACCGAACGCCAGCAGCGCATGCTCGGCTGGGTGATGCGGCTGATGGAAGACACCAGCGTGCTCAGCGCCGGCCACCTCAACCACTACATGCCGGAGACCGACACCTTCGGCGCGCACGAAGGCATCGAAGTGGTCTGCGATCCGCTCTCGCTCAACGACTACCTGACCCTGTGGGACCGCCTGCGGCGCCTGCCGTCCTCGGCGACCTATGCCCTGCGCATGGTCCTGATCGACTCCGACGTCCACGTCGACGACGGCGCCGCGGTGCAGAGCCGCCGTTTCGAAGTGCACGAGGCGACGACGTGAGCGCGGTCCTGTTCGAACTCGAAGTGCTGCAGCGCAATGCCGCGCTCGGCCTGCGCTTCTGGGATATGGCGACCGCCAGCTCGGTGATCGACGGTCTGGCGGTCGAGGTCTACCCGCGCAACGCCCCGAATGCGCGCAAACGCGCCCTGCCCAATCCCAGCGGCATCTACGTCGCGCATCGGGTCGGCGGCTTGGTCGATTTCGAGTTCGACGCGCGCGAACCGCTCGAGCGACCCTGGACCGAGGCGCAGAACGCGTCGCCGCCGGCCTCCGGCTACCGCATCGAGGTCAGCGACCCGTTCGGACGCTTCCTGCCGCTGGCCTTCGATGCCGAGCTGCCGGCGCGCGGATTGTTCACCTGGCTGGCGCCGTGGATCTCGCCGCCGCAGCCGCTGGCCCTGCCCGGCACCGCCGGCTCGCCGCCGCAGTGGCTGATCGAACGCATTCCGCTGTTCTCGGCGCCGAGCCGCCCGCTGCCTCAGCCGCTCGCGGTGACCTATGCGCAGCTGCGCGAGGCCGGCACCCAGCGCGTGCCGGCCTGGAGCCTGCTCGCGGTCGACATCGACGGCGCGCCGCGCGGCATCGGCATGGCCGACCGCGACGGCCGGGTCGCGGTGATCTATCCCTATCCCGAACCGCCGCGCACGCCGCTGTCCTCGCCGCCGGAAGCGCGCAGCGATTTCCGCTGGACGGTCGAGCTCAGCGCGTTCTGGTCGCCGGGCTCGCCGCCGAGCGAACCGCCCGCCGTGCCCGACCTCGCACAGGTGCTGGCGCAACTGGCCACGCCATGCGCGGTGATCGATTCGTTGTCGTCGCCCGCGCCGCCCCGGCGCCTGGAGTACCGCCGGCCGATGACGGCCAGAACCGAAGGACAGCCGGCGGCGGACGCTTCCTGGCTGTTGGTATCCACCGCATGACCGCGCCGCGCGCCAGTACATGCGCCGTCTTAGGCAAGGAGAACTGCTATGTCTGAGTACCTGGCTCCCGGTGTCTTCGTCGAGGAAGTCTCCTTCCGCGCGAAATCGATCGAGGGCGTGAGCACCACCACCACCGGCCTCGTCGGTCCCGCCCGCTACGGTCCGCTCGACATCGAGCCGGAAATCGTCACCAGCCTGGTCGAGTTCGAGCGTACCTACGGCGGCCGCGACAAGCTGGTGTTCCAGGACGCCGGCGAGGTCGACAATTATCTCTGGCATGGCGTGCGCGCGTTCTTCGAGGAAGGCGGCAAGCGCCTCTACGTCAGCCGTGTGTTCACCCCGGTCGACGCCACCGACGAACGTCCCGGCTGCGCCCGCGGCGGCCTGCCCGGCAGCCCCTCGTCGATGATGGTCTACGCACGCTTTCCCGGCCGCGCCGGCAATGCGCGGGTCGGCTTCACCTTCAACGTCGGCCAGAGCCTGCTCTCCGACGTCGACGGCGTCACCTTCGCCAACTCGCTGCAATCGCGCGACGTGGTGTGGATCCGGCCGCGTCCGGGCGCGCCCTCGCCCGGCGTCGAGGACGGTTATTACCTCGCCCTGTGGGATGCAGGCAACGAAAGCTGGGCGTTCGTATCCAGCGGCGACGACATCGGCACCGCGCAGGCCAGCCTGACCGATCTGAGCGCCGCCAATTACGAGCTGCGCGTGATCAGCGTGACCGTGGTGGTGCAGCCGCTCGGCGGCGGCGATGCCTTCGTCGCCCCGGACCTGCCGCTGGACCCGCTGCATCAGCGCGCCGGCTCGCCGGACTCGCTGTTCGCCTACTTCGCCGAGTTTCCGGCCAGCCTCAGCCGCGCCCGCACGTTGCCGATCGTGATCCGCGGCGAAGACGTCGCCGCGATCGGCACCGGCACCGAATTGCTCGGCGCCTTTTTCGATGCCGACCCGAACGCCTCGATGTCGCCGCCGGCGGGGTTGCGCGCGGCCATGCAGGACTCGCAGAGCACACCGGCCGAACGCAGCCTCGCGATCCTGATCGAAGACGGCAACGACGGTCTGCGCCCGTTCGCTTCCGCTTACGAGGGCGAGGTCGACAGCGCCGACCGCAAGACCGGCCTGCGCCAGTTCGAGGATCTGGAAGACATCTCGATCGTCGCCGCGCCGGGCTCGACCTTCGGCTACGAATCGGGCTATGCGACGCATGCGCCGTCGATCGTGCGTGCGCTGATCCGCCATGCCGAACGCATGAAGTACTGCATCGCCGTGCTCGACAGCGGCGACAACCAGGCGATCAGCGAAGTGCGGGCGATGCGCGCCCAGCTCGATTCCAAGCACGCCGCGCTGTACTACCCCTGGGTGCGCGTACTCGACCCGCTGACCCAGCGCGAGACCCACATGCCGCCGTCGGGCTTCGTCGCCGGCATCTATGCGCGCAACGACGTCAACCGCGCGGTCTACAAGGCCCCCGCCAACGAGGTCGTCAACCTGGCCCTGGGCTTCGAGCGCTTCCTCAACAAGGCCCAGCAGGAAGTGCTGAACCCGGAAGGGATCAACTGCTTCCGATACTTCGAAGGCCGCGGCATGCGCCTGTGGGGCGCGCGCACGATCAGTTCCGACCCGGAATGGAAGTACGTCAACCTGCGGCGCTACTTCGCCTATTTGGAGCGCTCGATCGACAAAGGCACCCAGTGGGCGGTGTTCGAGCCGAACGGCGAACAACTGTGGGCCAACGTGCGGCGCACGATCGAGGACTTCCTGCTCAACGAATGGCAGAGCGGCGCCCTGCTCGGCGACAAGCCGGAGAAATCGTACTTCGTCAAATGCGACCGCTCGACCATGTCGCAGAACGATCTCGACAACGGCCGGTTGATCTGCCTGATCGGCGTGGCGCCGCTGCGGCCCGCCGAATTCGTCATCTTCCGCATCGGCCAGTGGACGGCCGACCGCAAAGTCTGATCGGAGAGCAACGCCATGGCCATCCTTCGCGACCGCCCGTACGTGCAGTTCAATTTCCTCGTCGACCTGGGCGATGGGGTCACCGACGGGCCGCAGGCCGGTTTCCAGGAACTCAGCGGCATCGGCATGGAAGTGACCGTGTCCGAGTACCGCACCGGCAACGCCAAAGAAAACAGCGTGATGAAGATCACCGGCATGAACAAGTCCACCGACGTGACGATGAAACGCGGGGTGATCGGTTCGCTGAACCTCTATCAGTGGCTCGACCAGATCCGCAACGGCGACCAGAAGGCCATGCGCACGGTGACGATCCATCTGCAGAACGAGGACCACACCCAGATCGTGCAGACCTGGAAGTTGCTGCGGGCGCGGATCATCAAGCACACCAGCGGGCCGTTCAACGCCAAGGGCACCGACGTGGCCCTGGAAGAGCTGACCTTGTCCTACGAACGGCTCGAGATGGAGTGAGGACCGTGGCGAACGCGCGCCGGCTGCCCGGCATCCAGGTCGACGTGGCGCCGCCGCTCGCGGCGGAGGCGCTGCCGCGCCTGGACGTCGCGGTGTTCGTCGGCTTCGCCTCGACCGGCCCGCTGCACCTGCCGGTCGCGCTGGAAAGCGCGGCGCAGTACGCGACCGCGTTCGGCGCCGACGCGCCGCTGGCCTGGGACGAACGCCGCGGCGAGCGCGTGCATGCGCACCTGGGGCCTTCGGTGCGCGCCTTCTTCGCCAACGGCGGCCGCCGCTGCTGGGTGATACGGGTGGCGCGCAGCGCCGCGATGGAACGCGTGCGCGCCGAGGTCGATCCAAATGCGGATCCCGAGCTCGCGGTCGCCGTCGCCAACCGCTTCGCATTGTCCGGGATGCTGTCGATCGCCGCGGCCCGCGGCGAGGCCGAGCCGGCGATCGTCGCCGCGCGTTGCGAAGGTTCCTGGTCCGACTCCCTGCGCGCCAGCGTGTCGGTGCAGTCGCGCGGTTTCGCCCTCGATGCCTGGTCCGGCGTGGATTCGCCGGCTTCGGGCCAATATCAATTCCTGACCCGGCAGCCGCTGCGCAACGGCGATCTGCTGCAGTTCGGCCGGCCCATCGGCGACTGCGCTTATGCCCGGGTCGACGCCGTCGCCGCAGGCCCGACCCCGGCCTCGCCGTATCGCGTTTCGGTCCGCATGCTCGCCGCGTTCGAGCGTATCCTCGCCGATGCCTCGCCGGCGGGCGATGTCGCCGGTGTCGCCCGTCTCGCCGGCGTCGAACTGCCGTTGACGGCGACGCTGTTGGCGCCGCCGGCTTTCGACGAAGATCCGGAGTCGGCCGCCGAACCGCCTCCGCTGAGCCTGCGCTTCGACCAGGCGCTGCCCGAATCCGCGTTCGAAATCGGCGCCTGGGTGCGTTTCGACGCGGCTGGCGCGGTCCACTGGTTGCGCATCGACGAAGCCGACCGCGCACCCGACCTGTCGGCGAGTCCGCCGACGGCGACCACCCTGCAGGTGCTCGCGACCGTGCACGGACCGGCCTGGCGCGAGGTCGAGCCGGCCGCCGCGCCGTTCGGCACGGTGAGTTCGGCGCAGGTGCTGGAGATCGAACTGCGCGCGACCACGGACCAGGGACCGCAGGCGCGGCTGCGCCAGTTGGGCCTGACCCCGGAGCGGCCCGGCAACTTCTGGGAGCTGCAGCGCGACGGCGACTTCTATCGCGTGCACGACGACCTCGCCGTCGCGGCGCCGGCGCAGTTGCAGCGCTTTCCGCTGGCGCCCGATGAAGCGCCGCTGCCCCTGGCCTGGCTGCCGCTCGGCGCGAGCGGGTTGTTCGGCGCGGCCGTCGGCCCCTTGCATCGCGAACACACCGCGCTCGAACGCGACGGCCTGGCCGTGTTCGACGCCGGATTATTCCTCGACCCGCAACTCGCCGACGACGGCGTCGACGCCCTGCTGAGCCATGCCGACGACATCCGCCTGATCCGCGAACGCACGCGTCCGCTGTATGGCCTGCATGCGGTGTTCGGTATCGGCGCCGGCGGCCTGTTCAACGAGGCCAGCCTGATCGCCGTGCCCGACGCCATCCACAGCGGCTGGCAACGGCGCGGCGAAGACCAATCGCAACCCGCGCAGGCACCGCCGTCGGCGACGCCGGCGCACTGGCGCGCGCATCGCGGCGCCTGCCTGGCGACCGTGGCCGCCGATTCCGTGCTGCCGGCGCCGGATTTCGGCCGCTTCCTCGACTGCAGCACGCGCTTGATCGAAGCGCCGCTGCTCGACGGCCCGGACGCGCCGGTGCCGCCCGGCACCTATCGCCTGAGCTGGACCGAGAGCGAGCCCGGCGCGGTCTATGCGCTGTTCGAAGCCGGCAGCGCCGATTTCAGCGACGAGCGCGAGATCTACCGCGGCGCCGACGGCGAATACGTGGCGATGAGCCAGCGCGAAGGCCTGTATCACTATCGAGTGTTCGCCTGGGTCGGCGACGAAAGCAGCCAGGGCTCCAATCCGGTCGCAGTGAGGGTGCGCGCCGACGACTGGGAACAGTTGGCGCCCGAATCGGCCGGCGACCTGCACGAGACCGACTGGCTGCAGGTGCATCGGGCCAGCCTGCGCCTGGCCGCGGCCTGCGGCGATCTGTTCGCGGTGTTGTCGATGCCGCGCCATTTCCGTACCGCGCAAGCGCTGCGCTATACCCAGCGCCTGCGCGCCGTGCGCACGCCGACCGATCAGGTCGAGCCGGGCGACCCGCAGGCACTCGGCTTCGACGAGGCCCGCGCGCTCAGCTACGGCGCGCTGTATTTCCCCTGGCTGCAGTCGGATGCGCGCGCGAGCGGCGCCGACCGCACCGGCCAGCGCCCGCTGCGGGTGGTACCGCCGGACGGTGTCGCGGTCGGCGTGCTGGCCAAACGCGCCTCGCTGCGCGGCGCCTGGATCGCCGCCGCCAACGAGCCGATGAAGGACGTGGTCGCGTTGACCCCGCCGATCACCGAGAGCGACCGCCAGGCGCTGCAGGATGCGCAGATCAACCTGCTGCGCAACGATCCGCGCGGCTTCTTCGCCCTGTCCGCCGACACCCTGGCGCTGGACGAGGCGCTGCGGCCGATCAACGTGCGCCGCCTGTTGATCCTGCTGCGCCGCGTCGCGCTGCGCCACGGCATCCGCTACGTGTTCGAGCCCAACGGCCCGGTGCTGTGGCGTTCGGTGCAGCGCGGCTTCGAGCTGCTGCTGAGCGAGCTGTTCCGCCGCGGCGCCTTCGCCGGCGCCACCGCCGCGCAATCGTTCCGGGTGGTCACCGACGAAGGCGTCAACACGCCGCAGTCGGTCGACGCCGGCCGCTTCGTGGTCGAACTGCGGGTGGCGCCGTCGCTGCCGATGCGCTTCATCGCCGTGCGCCTGGCCCAGAACGGCGAGCGCCTGGCCGTGATCGAGGAGCTCTGACCATGGCCGCCCAACCCTACCCATTCACCAATTTCAACTTCGCCGTCGAGATCAACCGCGGCGACGACGCCAAGCCGCTGGTCGCCGCCGCGTTCGCCGAATGCGACGGCCTGGAGATGAACATGGAGGTCAAGACGATCCGCGAAGGCGGCGCCAACGACCGCCAGATCCGCCTCAACGGCATGGTCAGTTACGGTCAGCTGACTCTCAAGCGCGGCATGACCGAGAACTTCGACCTGTGGCGCTGGTTCAAGGACAGCGTCGCCAATCCGCGTTTGCGCGCCAATGCCGAGGTGGTGCTGTTCGCCGCCGACGGCAGCACCGTGCGCGCGCGCTTCCTGCTCTCGCGCTGCGTGCCGGTCAAGATCAAGGCGCCGGCGCTGAACGCGCGCGACGGCCAGGTCGCGATCGAGGAATTGCAGGTGGCCTACGAGACCCTGGCGCTGAAGGAGCTCGACGCATGAAACGCGCGGAGGCCATGCCATGAGCCTGGAAAAAGCCCAACTGATCGAACTCGACCAGAGCTTCGCCAACGAAAAATCGGGCGGGCGCAAGGTCGCGGTGCAGTTCAATCCGGAAACGCTGAAGGTCACCTTCGCCAACCAGATCGTGCAGCCGCAGGGCGGCGACCAGGCCGCCGGCAACGCCGGCCGCCAGTTCGTCGGCGCCGGCACCACCAAGCTGGCCCTGCAGCTGTGGTTCGACGTCACCGCGATGGAGAAGGACGCGGTCGACGACGTGCGCCGGCTGACCCAGGACGTGGTCTATTTCATGACCCCGCAGAAGTCCGAAGAAGACCCGAAGAAACTCTCGCCGCCGGGGCTGCGCTTCCACTGGGGCACGTTCCTGTTCGACGGCATGGTCGAGGGCATGGAAGAGACCCTGGAGTTCTTCTCGCCCGACGGCAAGCCTTTGCGCTCCAGCATCACCATGACCCTGTCGCAGCAGAAGATCCTCGAAGCGAAATTCGAGGGCGAAGGCAAGGTGCCGAACCAGCCAGGCCAGGCGCCGCTGAAGAGCGCCAACGAAGGCGATTCGCTTCAGTCGATGGCCGGCAAGAGCGGCAAGCCCGACTGGCAGGGCATCGCCTCGGCCAACGGCATCGAAGATCCGCTGCGCATGTCGCCGGGCCAGCTCGTCGATCTCAATCTGTCCGCAGGCGCGTCGATCGGCGGCGGCATCGGTGGCGGCCTGGGGATCGACGCGGGCATCGGCGGCAGCGCTTCGCTGGGCGCCGGCTTCGGCAGCGGACTCGGTGGCGGCCTCGGGGGCGGCATTGGCGGCAGCGTCGGCCTCGACGCCGGGGCCGGCGCCGGCCTCAACGCATCCCTCGGCGGCAGCGCCGGCGGCTCGATCTCGTTCGGATAAGGAACCCGGTCATGGCGGTGGTCATCAACGAATTCGAAGTGCTGGCCGAACCGCGTCCCGCGGCGAGGTCGGACGGCAACACCGGCGCCAAGTCCGAGGGCGAGCCGCCGGAAAAACTCGAACCGCGCGACGTGCACACGGCGTTGCGCCAGATCGACCAGCAATCCCTGCGCGTCTGGGCGCATTGACGGAGCCATAGCCGAACCATGGGCGATACCGCGACATTGCCGATCAAAGCTTCGCGTCCGTCGGTGGAGATCGACGGCAAGCGCGAAGCCACGTTGACCAGTTCGCTGATGTCGCTCGACATCGTCGAGTCCGAGGCCGGCCTGGCCCGTTGCGAGTTGGTGTTCGGCAATTGGGGCGGCCCGGACAAGGGCGGCTTCCAGCATTTCGGCCGCGACCTGCTCGAGTTCGGCAAGCCGCTGACGATCACGCTCGGCGACGGCAAGTTGTTCGAGGGCCGGATCAGCGCGCTGTCGGCGAAGTTCCCCGACGGCGGCACGCCGCAGATCGGCGTCTGCGCCGAGGACCGCCTGCAGGACCTGCGCATGACCCGGCGCACCCGCGCTTTCGCCGACGCCAGCCTTGCCGACATCCTGCGCAGCATCGCCGGCGATCATGGCCTGCAGGCGCAGGTCGAGGTGCAAGGCGAAACCTATAAGTTGCTGGCCCAGGTCAACCAGAGCGACCTGGCCTTCCTGCGCGACCTGGCCCGGCGCGAGGACGCGCAGATCTGGGTCGAGGGCAGCCAGCTGAAGGCGGCGCAACGCGCGCAGCGCAACGGCCAGTCGCTGGAGCTGTCCTGGGCCGGGCCCTTGCGCGAGTTCGAAGTCTGCGCCGACCTCGCTCATCAACGCACCCGCCTGGTCGGCGCCGGCTGGAGCGTCGCCGACAAGCGCGTCGCCAAGTACGAGGCCGACGAAGCGGCGATCCGCGCCGAACTCAACGGCGGTCCCAGCGGCGCCGAGACCCTGCAACAGGCGTTCGGCGCGCGCGTCGATGCGCTCGCCCACGGCCTGCCGAGTTCCGACGGCGAAGCGCGCGCCCTGGCCGAAGCCAGCTTCCGCCACATGGCGCGGCGCTTCATCACCGGCCACGGCGTCGCCGAGACCAAGGACGCGTTGCGGGTCGGCACCAAGCTGAGCATCAAGGGCGTCGGCCCGCTGTTCGAAGGCGACTACACCGTGACCGAAGTGCAGATCCGCTTCGATCCCAAACTGGGCGTGCGCACCGAGTTCTGGTGCGACCGGCCCGCGATCGGACGGGGCTGAGCGATGCGCATCGTCGAGCTGCCGCCGTTCGAACAATTGCTCAGCGAACGCATGCCGAGCGGCTGGGGCGGACGCTGGTACGGCGTGCTGGTGGCTTTGGTCACCGACATCAAGGACCCCGACCAGCAGGGCCGCGTGCGGATCACCCTGCCCTGGTCGCCCGACGCCGGCGGCCAGCGCTACGAAGGCTGGGCGCGGTTGGCGACGATGTTCGGCGGCAACAACCGCGGCAGCTGGTTCGTGCCCGACGTCGACGACGAGGTGCTGGTCTGTTTCGAACACGGCGACCCGCGCCGGCCCTACGTGATCGGCGGCTTGTGGAACGGCCGCGACCAGCCGCCCGAATCGATGGACGGCGCCGGCAACAACTACAAGAAGGTGCTGCGCTCGCGCAACGGCGTGAAGATCACCCTCGACGACCAGGACGGCCGCGAACAGCTGCTGCTGGAAACGCCGGGCGGCCAGAGCTTCACTCTCAAGGACGGCCCGGGTGCGGTCGAGATCGAAGACGGCAACGGCAATTCGGTGAAGCTGGAAATGTCCGGCATCACCGTCACCGCCGCGGCCAAGGTCATCGTCAATGCCAGCCAGGTCGCGGTCAGCGCCGGCATGGTCACGGTCGACTCTGCGATGTCGCGCTTCTCCGGCGTGGTCCAGGCCGACACGGTGATCTGCAACAGCATCATCAGCGCTTCCTACACCCCCGGCGCGGGGAACATCTGGTGAAGCCGATGACCGCCATGCGCCGAGATCGCCGAGATCGCCACGCCCGCCCGCGGAGGAGGCCATGAACGCCCATCCCCTGCGCTGGCAGGCGCCGCAACCGCTGTGGTCGCGCTTCGGCGACGATGCCGCCGGCGCCGCGGCCACCCCGGAACAGGCGCGCCCGGCGATCCTGCGCTTCGCCAGCGACGACTTCATGGAGCAGTTGCTCGGTACCCTGGCGCGCGACCCGACCCGCATCGACAAACTGGTCGCCCGGCACGAGACCTGGCGCAAGCCGATGGTCGACCCTCCGGACCTGGTCGAGCGCGCGCCGATGCCGCAACTGGTGCAGGCTTCCCGCCGCGCCGCCGCGGCCAGGCAACCGAAGCCGCGGCTCGCCCCGGCCGACGCCGAGGCGCCGCCGCTGAAGCTGTACCAGCCCGCGCATCAGCGCCATTACCTCGCCACCGCGAGCCTGGTCTGCGGCATCCAGGGCCTGCCCGAACATGCGCTGGTGCGTGGCGGCGGCGAAGAGGTCGGCATGGTGCTGCGGCGGCTGATGCCGGTGCCCGGCGATGCCAGCGGAACGCTGCACGAGTTCGCTTATCTCAAAGATCTGCAGGGCGCGCGTTGGCAGCGCTGCAATGCGAGCAACGATTTCGTGCCCGGCGAGGAACGCCTGCCGGCGTTCGCCCTGAGTTTTCTCGACGACGGCCAGCGTCGCCGCGCGCTGTGGGCTGGCAGCGTCCCGGTCGGCCGGCGCGAGGAATACCTCGGCTGCCGCGTCGATACCGCACCCTCGCCGGCCTACGCGAGCGCCCAGCGCGAGCAGCTGTCGGCCAGCGTTCCGGCTCCGGCCAATTCCAAGCTCGCGCGCACCGCGCAGTTCCAGATCGACGTCAGCGAGCCGTGGAAGACCATGATCCGCTCGGCGTTCAAGCTCGCCGCCGCGCCGGCCTCCACGCCGACCATCGGCGACGAAGCCGAGCCGCCCGGCGACCGCGTCGCCCGTGCATTCAATTTCAACCTGCAACAGCAGAGCGCGTCGTGGCTGGTGCTGCTGGATTGCGCCGACCATCTGCAGACCTATCTGCCCGATGTCTGGAACGCGATCGACCATAACGGCGCCGGTTATGCGCAACTGTCGGCGAACCGCCGCGCCCTGTACGACTGGCTCGGCACGGTAGTGATGAGCGCGCCGCTGATCGCCGCGCTGCAGCCGACCGGGCAATACCCGGTCGCAGCCTCGATGCGCGCCGCCCTCAAGGCCATCCGCGCGCCCGGCGTGCGCGAAAAGCTCGAAGCGAGCACCGCGACCTTCGCCGCCACGCCCGACACCCGCGGACTGTCCGATTGGCCGCGTTTCAGTTTCTGCCTGGCCGGGGTCGAGCAAAGCCTCGCCGCGGCCGGGCCGTACACCGCGCTCGACAGCCTCGGCGAAGACGCCTCGATCGATCCCGACCCGGTCGCCGGCAACGTGCCCGGCCAAGACGTCGCGCGCAAGGTCGACCGTTTCACCGCGTTGTACGCGCGCGCACTCGAAGCCAGCGCCGAGACCGACGCGCCGCCGGTGCCGTTCGCGCTGCAGGTCAAGAACGCGCTAGGCAACAACCTCGGCGCCAACCTCGGCGACGGCGGCTGGTTCGTGCTGCGCTTCGTCCACGGCCGCCGCGATTGCGGCCCGCTGCATCCGCCGCTGTTGTCGGCGCCCAGCGAACGCTTCCGCCTGGCCAGCTTCTTCGACTCCGATGCGCCGGCGCGGCCGATCCGCATCTCGCTGCCGGCCGACACCAGCCCCGCCGGCCTGCGCAAGTATCAGAAGAACACCGCTTTCGTGCTGTCCGACATGCTGTGCGGCCAGGTCCAGCGCGCCAAGGGCATGGGCCTGGTCGACCTGGTGCTGTCGGTGCTGCCGTGGCCCTTCCACAAGGACCTTCCGGCCGGCGACGGCGCGCCCTGCCAGAGCGGCGGCATCAACATCGGGATGATCTGCTCGCTGTCGATTCCGATCATCACCATCTGCGCGCTGATCCTGCTGATCATCATCGTCATCTTGTTCGACCTGATCTTCCGCTGGCTGCCCTACTTCGTGATCTGTTTCCCGGTGCCCGGGCTCAAGGGCAAGAAGGACTCGTCATGAGCAGCATCTTCGGCCAAAGCCTGTCGTTTCCGCCGCGGGTCGGCGCCGACGGCCGGTTCGTCTGGTCCTCCGGCGAGGACAACATCCGCGAATCGATCGCGGTGATCCTCAAGACCGAACCCGGCGAACGGGTCGGCGTGCCCGAGTTCGGCGCCGGCCTGGCGCGGTTCCTGTTCGAGCCCAACAACCCGGCCACTCATGCGCGCATGCGCGATGCGGTGCAGCGCGCGCTGACCCGCTGGGAACGGCGCATCGAGGTCGAAGCGGTCGAAGTCGCCGCGCACCCCACGCAAGCCGAGACCGCAGTGGCCACGATCACCTACCGGCTGGTGGCGACCGCCTCGCGCGAACGCATCAGCCTCGCCATTCCGCTGGCCGTGACCTGAGGCCCGCACCATGCCGCTGACGCCCCCGCCCATCGACGATCGCCGCTTCGCCCAACTGGTGGAAGACACGCTGGCGCGGGCGAGCGTGCACACGCCGGAGTGGACCAACTTCAACCAGAGCGACCCGGGCGTGACCCTGGTGCAGTTGTTCTCCTTCCTCACCGAGAACCTGCTGTACCGCGCCAACCTCACGCCGGAACGCAACCGCCTCAAGTTCCTGCAGATGCTGCGCATTCCGCTGGCCAGCGCGAGCGCCGCGCAAGGCCTGGTGGCGATCGCCAACGAGCGCGGCCCGGCCAAGGTCGAGACCTTGCCGGCCGACCTGGAAGTGCGCGCCGGTTCGGTGCCGTTCCGCACCCAGCTCGGCCTGGACGTGCTGCCGGTCGAGGCGCGGATCTATTTCAAGCGCCGCCTCGACGATCCCTCGCAGGAACTGCTGGATTACTACCGGCTGCTGTACGCCTCCTACCAACTGCCGTTCCCGTCCGGGGTGCAGCTGTACAAGACCCTGGCGCTGGATCGCAAGGTCGTCGACAGCGTCGACCTCAATGCCGACACCGTCGACCGCTCGCTGTGGATCGCCCTGCTGGCGCGCAAGACCGACGCGCCCGGCGAGCCCGACGATCCGTGGAAGGCGCTGCGCGATGCGCTCGGCGGCCGCACCCTGACCCTCGGCCTAGTGCCGGCGCTGGACACGGTCGGCGCGCAGCTGCTGCCGGCCGGCAACGCCCAGAGCCGGCAACTGCTGCGCTTCGAACTGCCGAACGTGCCGGCCGACGGCCGCGTGCCGCGCGACGGCAGCGATCGTCCGGCGCCGAGCTATCGCCAACTCGAACCGCGCACCGAAGTCGACCTGCTGTCGGTGCCGGGCGTGGTGCAACTGGCGCTGCCGCCGGCCGCGCAACTCAAAGCCTGGCAGGACATCGACCCGCTCGAAGGCGGCGTCGGCGACATGCCGCCGACCCTCGACGACGCGGCCCTGGCCGGGCGCGTGATCACCTGGCTGCGCGTACGCGCCGACGGCGCGGCGCAGGCACGGATGCGCTGGGCCGGCATCAACGCCACCCCGGTGCGGCAGATCCAGCGCATCGCCGCCGAACCGCTCGCCGACGGCGACGGCCGGCCCGATCAAGTGCGGCGGTTGTCGCGCCGGCCGGTGCTGCGCCACTCGGTCAGCGTGTCGACCCGGGTCGGTGCGGCGGCGCCGCGACGCTGGAGCGAGATCGACGACCTCGCCGCGGCGGCGCCGGAAGTGCCGGTGTCCGACCCGCGTTCGAGCGCGCGCGACCCGGCTTGCGTCGACACCGGCCCGACCGAGGTGTTCGAACTCGACCCGGAAGCCGGCGAACTGCGTTTCGGCGACGGCCTGCGCGGGCGCCGCCTGCCGCTCGGCGCGCGGGTGTTCGCCGCTTACGAATTCTGTCTCGGCGCCCAGGGCAATGTCGCCGAAGGCAAGATCGACAACGCGCCGCAACTGCCGTCCGGCTTCGCCGTGCTCAACCCGGTGCAGACCTGGGGCGGCGCCGATGCCGAATCGGCCGACACCGGCGAGAAACAGGTGCGCCGGCATCTGCAGCACCGCGACCGCATGGTCAGCATCGACGACTTCGAATCGGTCGCCTACCGCGCCCCCGGCGTGCAGATCGGCCGCATCGAAGTGTTGCCGGCGTTCCATCCCGACCTGGCGCCGAACGAACCCGGCTCGGCCCCCGGCGTGGTCACCTTGATGGCGATCCCGCGCTCCGACCCGGCCCAGCCCGATGCGCCGCGCGCCGACCGGCTGTTCCTCAACGCGCTGTGCCGCCATCTCGATCCGCGCCGCCTGGTCACCACGGAGTTGGTCGTGCGCGGCGCCGACTACAAGGGCCTGTGGATTTCGGTCGGCATCGAAGCCGCCGCGGGCTACGCGATCGCCCAGGTCGTCGACGACGTCAAGCGCCGCCTGCGCGAAGTGCTCGCGCCGATCGGCCCGGCCGGCGCGATGCCGCGCAACGGCGCCCTGTTCACTCCGCGCGGCGCCGACCCCGCGCGCGGCTGGCCGCTGCGCACCGCGGTCGCCAGCCGGGTGCTGCTGGCCGAAGTCGCGCGCGTGCCCGGGGTGACCTCGGTCGCCGACGTGCTGCTCGCCGAGGGCGAGCTCAGCGCCAGCGACGTGATCGAGATGAGCGGGCTGGAGCTGCCGCGCATCCTCGGCATTTCGGTGGTCGCCGGCGAGGCGATGTCGCTGGACGCGCTGCGCGGCGGCGGCAACGCCGGCGGCGGCGGTTCCACCGGCACCGCGACGCCGCTGTTGCCGGTGCCTGTCGTGCCGGAGACCTGCTGATGAACGTCAATGGCGCCCGCTTCCAGATGCTGTACGGCCGCGACGATTGGGCGCGCTGCACCACCGCGGACACGGACGAGGCAGGCTTCAACGAGGCCGTCGTCGCGCAATCGCTGGCGTTCTGGTGGGAGCTGTTCGCCAGCCCGATGCCGGTGCCGCCGGCAACCCTGCCCGGCTGGGACCCGGCACGCAGCGAGATCACCTTGCAGCCGCAGGCGATCGAATTGCCGGCGACGCTCGGCGAAACGCCGCTGAGCCTGGACGCGCGCCGCCCGGCCGCCGCCGACCGCCACGGCAACGTCTATCGCGTCGCCGACGATGCCGCGTCCCTGCGCGTGGTGTCGAGCGAAGGCGGCGACGAAACCGCGTTCTGGCCGGCCGACCCGGCCGATTGCGCGCAGACGCGGCGCGAGCGACGCCTCGCCTTCGAGACCCATCAGGCCGCGCAGGCGCCCGCCGCCGACCGCTACTTCGCCGTGGTCGTGACCGAAGACGACTACCTCGTCGCCGCGTTCGCGCGCGGCGACCTGCGCGGCCTGATGAGTTTCGACCTGATCTCCGGCGGCCCGCCGCTGGAAACCGGCTGGCCGGCGGCGGTGCCGTTCGAGCCCTTCGACCTGTGCCCGCGCCATGGCGGCGGCGCCTGGGTGCTGGATCGCGCGCACCGGCGCCTGTGGGAACTCGACTGCACCCTGGCCGTGGTCGACCGCGGACAGACTGCCTCGGCGCTGGCGGCGGCGATGATCGACGACTTTCAACCCCATGCCGGGCCACTGCGCGAGCAAGCCGCGGTGAGGTTCCCGGCCGGCCTGGATCTGTCCGCGCTCGGCGTGCCCCTGCTCGATCCGATCGCGATCGAATCGACCGGCGCGGGCACGGTCCTGCTGCTCGATCGCGATGCGCCGCTGCAACGCTCGCGGGTGGTGCGGCTGCGCCGGGAAGGCTCGGCCTGGTCGGCGGATGCCTCGCAATGGCTCGACGCCCTGCCCGCGCTCGCTCACGACATGGTCCATGCCAGCGGCTTCGGCCATGCCGCGGCCGCCGAGCCGGCACCGCCGCGCTTGTTCATCGCCAGCGAAGTCGGCAACCAGGTCCACGCCTTCGAGGTGGCCGACAGCGACGGGCAGTTCGCCCTGCGCGCGCCGGCCGAGTTGTATCCGCTGCGCCGCTACGGCGGCCGCGCGCTGGTTTCGGTCGCGGGCAAGGCCCACTACGACTGCGGCCTGAGCCTGCCGCGCTGGACCCCGGTGGTACAGCAACACCGGCAACGCTACGCGGCGCAGGCGGTATTCGTTACCCCGGTGTTCGACAGCAACGAGCTCGGCACGGTCTGGGACAAGCTGCTGCTCGACGCGGCGATACCGCCCGACACCGCGATCGCCGTCGAAAGCCGCGCCGGCGACGAGCTCAGCGGCTGGTTCGACGGCGAAGCGCAACCGGCGACGGATGCGCAGGTCATCGGCAGTTGGCTGCGCGAACCGGTGCCGCGCTTGCGCGCAAGCGGCCCGGAGCTGCCCTGGCTGCGTCGCGAGGCCGCGCGCGCGACCCGCCGCGAAGCCGGCGCCGGCACCTGGGAGCTGCTGCTGCAGCAGGCACACGGCCGCTATCTGCAATTGCGCGTGACCCTGGTCGGCCGCAACGGCGCCGCCACGCCGCGCCTGCGCGCGCTGCGGGTGTGGTCGCCGCGTTTCTCCTATCCGCAGCGCTTCCTGCCGGCGCTGTACCGCGAGGACG
This sequence comes from Lysobacter sp. 1R34A, assembly GCF_051217035.1. NCBI lineage: Bacteria > Pseudomonadati > Pseudomonadota > Gammaproteobacteria > Lysobacterales > Lysobacteraceae > Lysobacter > Lysobacter sp. 1R34A. Next base: position 121,206 of record NZ_JBPKJP010000001.1, on the reverse strand, counting down.
GCGCCAACGGCGATTTCCTCGAACGCTGGCTCGCCAACTGCGAAAGCACCCTGACCCAGATCGAAGACCGCGTCGCCAACGTGCAGTCCCTGTTCGATGCGCGCACCGTGCCGCAGGACGCGCTCGCGTGGCTCGCCGGTTGGTTCGACCTGGCCCTGGACCCTTCCTGGGACGAACGCCGTCACCGCCTGCTGGTCCGCCACGCCATGGATTTCTTCCGCTGGCGCGGCACCGTGCACGCCCTGCGCGTCGCCCTGAGCCTGGCCTTCGAGCCCGGTTTCGACGCGGCGATGTTCGACGGCCCCGATCCCGGCGACGAAGGCGCCGGCCGCATCCGTATCGTCGAGGCCTACCAAACGCGTTTGGTCGAAACCCTGGTCGCCGAGGCCGCGCTCGCCGGCGCCGCACCCGGCGATGGTCTGCGCAACGTGATGCGGCAAAGCCTGTGGACGCCGACCGAAGGCAATGCCGGGCTGGTCGACCGCTATGCCGCCTGGCAGGAGCGCAGCGCCACCGCGCTGGAACAGATGACGCCGTTCTCGCTGGCGCCGCCGCCGAACACCGCCGCGCACCCGGATGCCGCGCAGGTATGGAAGGCGTTCTGCTCGGCCCACCTGGGTTTCGTGCCGGGCGCCGGCGCCGCCGACCGCGGCCGCTGGCAAGGCTTCCTGCTGTCGCGCTACGGCAGCCTGCAGGCTTTGAACCTCGCCCATGCCAGCGCTTATGCGCAGGTCGCGCAGATCCTGCTGCCGAGTGCGCCGCTCGCGCGCGAAGCCGCCGCCCAGGATTGGCAGGACTTCTGCGCACGCAACGACGGGGCGCGCGAGCGCAAACGGTGGCACGACTTCCTGGCCCGGCGCTATCGCCGCATCGAGCGTCTGCGCGGCGCGCACCTCGCCGCCTGGCCCGAGTTCGAACAGGTGCCGCTGCCCGACCGCCTGCCGGCGAGCCTCGCCGCGCAGACCGACTGGCTGCAGTTCGAGCGCCAGTTGCTGGCGATGCACCGCACCGCGCACCGCTTCTCGGTATTGCTGCCTGTGGCGAGCGTGATCGCAGACCCCTACCGCCTCGACGAACGCCTCGGACTCGCCCGGCGCATCGTCGAACTGGAAAAACCCGCGCACACCGTGTTCGACGTGCGCTTCTACTGGGCCTTCAACCGCGTCGGCGAGGCGCGGCTCGGGCTCGATACACAGTTGGGTGCCGGCAGCCGCGCAAGCGAGCTGATCCCCGATGCCGTGGTGGGCCGCGCCTACCTCGGAGCCAGCTTCGTCGGCGGTGCGCCGCGTCCTCAAGGGCGCGACCGGCTGTCGCTCGAATGCTGAGCCGCCAAGACTCCAGGAGCGAATCATGGGCTGCTGCAACGAACCGGTGACCACGCTGACGGGCCTGCCCGCAGACCCGACCCAGCATGTCAATTACGAGCGCGGCATGGTGCTCGGCGTGGACGACTTCACCCAGGAGTTCGCCTACCTGGCCGGACGCGACCAATGGCTGGCGCGCGAGGCGCTCGGCTACGGCACCTTGAACGGACTGCGCGTCCAATTCGAGAACGGCGGCAGCGAGGGGCCGCGCCTGCATGTCGCCGCCGGCTCTGCGCTGGTGCCGAGCGGCAGGCTGGTGTGCGTGCCGGCCGATCAGTGCGCGGTGCTCAACCGCTGGCTGGCCAAGCCGGAGAACGCGGCGCTGGTGAACCGGCTGCTCGATCCGGGTTCGCCGCCGCTGTCGCCGCCGTTGTCACCGCCTCTGTCCCCGCCGGCGGTCAGTTCGGGCGAGATCTCGTTGTTCCTGACTCTCTGCCATGCCGACTGCAAGACCCGGCCGGTGCCGATTCCCGGCGAGCCCTGCCGCTCCGAAGACGAGTTGATGAAACCCTCGCGCGTCGCCGACGACTTCCGCCTGGAGCTGCGCCAGCACGCCCCGGCCCAGGTCGAAGAAGACGCCTTGCGCGATTTCGTGCGCTGGCTGCGCCGCAACATCGCGGTGCTCGACAGCAGCCCGCCGCAGCCCGCCGATCCCGCCGCCTGGCTCGAGGCGATGCGTGGCGCGGTGCAGCCCTGGCTCGATGCGCAATCGATGTCGCCGCCGCTGTCGCCGCCGGCCTCGTTCGCGACCCTGGGCGATTATCTGTTCGACCTCGGCTCGCCGCGGCTGAGCCTGGCGCGCGAACGACAATGCGAATTCCTGCGCACCGCCTTCCGCTTCTGGGTGACCGAACTGCGGCCGCTGTGGACGGCGATGCGCTGCCATCGTCCGCAATACCCGGATGCCGACTGCGTGCTGTTGGCGCGGATCAGCTTCGAGGTGGTCTGGGTCGGCGGTTCGCCGAGCGGCGCCTGGCAGGTCGACGGCAGTCCGGCCGGCCTGCGCATCGACGAAGGTGCGCGTCCCTTCCTCGCTCATCTGCGCCTGCTGCAGGAGTGGGCGCTGTGCGGCTGCGATTGCGCCGGCAGCGGCGACGGCGCCGGCGACGGGGCCGCGTTCGGCGGACCGATGGCGATGGACTTCATCGCGCCGATGGCGATTTCGCCGATGCAGGTGCCGATCCAGTTTTTCGATCAGGACCTGGCGCTCGACGACAGCCAGTACCTGGTGATCGGCCGCAACGCGGCCAAGCTCGCCCTCAACTTGCCGGCCTCGGTGCCGGCGACCGCCGGGCGCACCTACGTGATCAAGAACCTCGACGTCGGCGCCCTGACCGTATTCGCCGACACCGTGGTCGGCGACGGCATCGACGGCTTGCCCGAGTTCTCGGTCAAGAAGAAGAAAGCCGTCACCCTGGTCGCCGACGGCGCCGGGCAATGGCATTCGATCGGGACCGCATGAGGCCGCCATGAGCACTCTCGACAACGTCCTGCAGTTGCAACAACCCGTCAAGGAAGGCGGCATCCGCAGCGTCAACTTCTTCAATGGGCGCCTGCTCACCAGCAAGGACCTGACCCGCGAACAACTCGCCCGTCGCGACGCCGATGCGCGGCTCGGACTGGCGCTCGGCGACGGCGTCGCCTTCGGCCTGGAGGCCACGCGCGACGCCGACCTCGACCAGGCCAACGCACCGGTGTTGCGGGTGCGCGCCGGCCTGGCGGTCAATCGCGCCGGCCAGACCCTGTGCCTGACCGCCGACACCAGCGTCGCCCTGACCCGGCGTTTCGACGCCGGCGAGGCCACGGCCTGCGACTGCGTGTTCGCCAACTGCAATCCGCTCGCCGACGGCGTCTACGTCGCCGGCGCCGGGGTCTACGTGCTGACCATCGCGCCGGCGCAGACCAGCGAGGGCCGCGCCCCGACCAACGGGCTCGACCCGGGCAACGTGCGCTGCAACAGCGATGCCACCGTCGACGGCGTGCAGTTCCGCCTGCTCGCCATCAACCCCTTGCGCTTCGCCGACCTCGATCCCTCGTCGTCGCAGTTCCGCAATCGCCTGGCCTACCGCTGCTTCGGCATCGAGGCGCGCGAGCGCAACGCGCTCGACCCGTGGCAGAGCGACCCGCCGGACTACGGCCTGGTCGACGAACTGCGCGACAGCGCGCTCAGCGACTGCGACGTGCCGATCGCCCTGGTCTACTGGACGAGCGCCGGCCTGAACTTCGTCGACACCTGGGCGGTGCGGCGGCGCCTGCTCGAGCCCGATGCCCTCTCGGGCTACGCCTTCCAGCGCAACCCGCTCGACCCGGCCGAACTGTCTTCGTTCGCGTTCCAGGCGCGCGCCCGCCGCCTGGTCGAAACCCATGCGATGTGCGCGCAGTTCCAACAGCACCTCGCCGACCTGCTCGCCGCGTCGGCGGCGCCCTCGGCCCTGATCGCGACCCAGTATTTCCGCTACCTGCCGCCGTTCGGGATCGTGCCGCTGCACAGCCTGTCCCTGCGCGGCTTTTCCGACACGACCTTTTTCACCGGCATCGTGCGCCGGCCCGCGCCGGGTTCCGGGCAGAGCACGCCGTTCGTCGACGCGCGCCTGCTCGGCGCACTGCAGGCGCAGGCCATGGCCTCGACGCCCACCGACGTGAACCAGAAGGAGTTCGTCTGGGTGTACCGCCCCTGGCAGAACCTCAAGGCCGCGCGCGAAGGCGAGCCGGTGCAGCCGATGCTGGTCTTCGCAAGCGGGCAACTCCCCGACATCGCGGTCGCGCGGTTCGACATGGCGCGCCTGGACTACAGCAACCTGGCCGGTTGCTGCGGCGCCCCATAGCCAGCACTCAGGAGAACTTCCATGGCACTTCCCTCACAGGTACAGCCCGGCGATGTGGTGTCGTCGGACCTGATCAACGCGATCCTGGATGCGCTCGCGCAACTGCAGGGCGGCCCCGGAGGCGGCACCCAGACGGTGCCGAACCTGTTCGGCTCGCTGCTGAGCGAGGCCCGCGCGATCCTGCTGCAACCCGGGCGCCAGCTCACCCTGGGCTTTACCCTCGACGTCGCCGGCGCAGCGGTCGATCCGCTCGCCGCGGCCAACGCCAACCTGGTGGTGCTCAACCAGAGCCCTCCGGCGCAGCTGCGCGTGGCGCCCGGCACGCCGATCAACCTGGTGGTGTCGCGCGCCGCCGGCAGCGTGCCGAATCCGGGCAACCAGCCGCCGACCATCTCGCGCACCGAAACCGTCAGCGGCGTGGCCTCGACCAGCTTCGCGGTGAATACGCCGCTGGCGATCGTCGGCACCAACTTCAGCGCTACCGCGGCGCAGAACACGGTGACCTTCAACAATATTCCGGCGGCCTCGGTGAACCCCGACCCGGCCGACCCGACCCGGCGCCTGCTGGTGGTGGTGCCGGCCGGCATTCCCGGCGCGCCCGCGACCGGCGGTGCGCCGCCCTTGCCCGGGGTCACGGTCCGCATCGTGACGCCGAACGGCACGCCGGCGACGACCCAGATCACCGTCACCGCACCGGTCGCGGCGCAGCCGACGATCAGCAACGTCGCGCCGTCCGCCCAGCTCGAAGGCAACAACATCACCATCACCGGCACCAATTTCACCGCCGCCGCGCAAGTGCGCATCCGCGGCACCAGCGCGGCGATCGTCAGCGCCAACGCCACCACCATCGTCGCCACCGTCCCCAACTTCCCCGACATCCCGCAGGGTCCCGTGGTCTCGGCGACCGTGATCGTCTCGGTCCCAGGTTTCAGCGACATCGCATACACCGGCACCTTCAACGTAGTGGGCGCCTGAACCAGGAGAGTTCCATGACACGCATGACACGTCCTATGCGTTTTCCCCGCGCCGCGTCTTGGCTGGTCGGCGGACTGCTGGCGATCGGCTCGTCCGCCGCGTGGGCCCAGACCCTGACCTTGCAGGTGCCTTCGCGCGGGCCCAGTCCGCCCACCATGCAGACCGCGATGTCGGCGATCGAGTTCGACGCCGCCTCGATCGGAGGCGGCTCGACGATTTCCGTCGACGGCACCAGCATCGCGGTCGCCGACGCCGGTTGCGCCGGGGTGGCCTGCAAGGCGGTCGGGGTCAGCCCGACCGGCGACATCGCCACGGTGACCCGCATCAGCGGCACTCAGCGCGCGCGCCTCGACATCAGCTACAAAAGCGTGTTCCCGGGCAACTTCTGCGCGCCGACCATCGGCCCGGGCGGCCTGTCGATCACCCTGGAACTCACCGGCTTCACCTTCGGCGCCGGAAAGGGCTATCGCATCACCAGTTTCATGGCGCCCTCGGATGCGTCCTGCGACGTGGCCTATGTGCGGGTGCCGACCAGCCGGCCGTCGATTTCCGGCGCCGGCGTCGCTTATATCGGCCGCCTGCCGCTCAACATCGTGCTGGTGCTCGACAAGTCGCCGAGCATGGACTGGGTCATTCCCGGTTCGCCGGACAAGCGCTGGGACCGGCTGAAATCTTCGGTGCAGCTGTTCGCCTCGGTCTGGGACGCGGTCGGCGCGCCGCCACCGCCGGCGACGGTCTCCTCCGAAGGCCATGCCGACGACAGGCTCGGCATGGTCCTGTTCGGCGGCACCGCAGTCGAATCGCCGCTCGACGGCGCCAATTTCTTCAAGCAGCGGCAAGCGATCCCCGCGCCCTGGGCCGGCCCGGTCGCGGCCGGCCTGGCCGACGACAGCTACATCGGCGGTACCTCGATCGGCGCCGGCACGACGATGGGACGCGCGCGCCTGGTTCCGGTCGAACAACTGGTCGGCGACACCGCCATCGTGCTGTTCACCGATGGCGAGCAGAACAACCCGCCGTGCATCTCGCGCCAGGGCGAGGTCTTGGCGCCGGTCGAAAAGCCCTATCCGGGCAAGCCGCCGGGCACCACCTACCTGGACAAATGCGCGGTCGCCGCGGCGATGCCGAGCAGCGCGCTGCTGACCTTGAACGGCGGCATCCTCGCCCGCGACGTGTTGCCGCGCGGCCCGGTCTTCACCATCGGCCTCGGCGAAGGCGGCATGGCCGCGAGCGCCGAGCTGCTCGACGAAATCGCCGGCGAAACCGCCGGCCGTTCGGCGTTCCCGAACAACGGCGTGGCGATGGACAACAGCTTCGTCGACAACCTGGTCACCCACCTCAAGGGCGGCACGGTGTCGCTGCTGGACCGCACCCTGGGCGAGCTGGCCGCCGGCACGCCGGCGTCGACGCCGTTCGGCTTCATCGTCGATCCCTCGCTGACCCGCGTCACCTTCGTGCTCAGTTGGGAAGGCAGCGCACGTGAGGCCGGGCTGGAGATCCGCCGCCCCGACGGGACCATGACCACCGCCATCCATAACGCCGCCGGGCCGAACTTCCGCGTCGCGACCGTCAATATTCCGCAAGCCGGCCCGGCCGGCGACTGGAAGGTCATGGTGCGCCAGTTCGGCACCGCCGGCCTCAAGTACCAGCTCTCGGCCTACGGCGTGGAAAGCCGCTTCGGCGCGCGCGTGACCGAAACGCCGCGCCTCGGCACCGCCAGCCCGATCGGCGTCGTCGCCGAAGTCGGCTGGGACCACGGCCCGCTCGCCGACCTGCCGGCCGGCGCGATCCGCGCGATCATCGAACGTCCCGGCGCCAACCTCGGCACTTTGCTGCACGACGCCGGCGCCCAGGCCATCGCCGGCGAGGTCCGCAACGATACCTCGCCGCTGTCGATGAAACTCGACCAGTTGATCCGCAATGCCGGCCTGCTCGACAAGATCGAACCCAGGCCGGTCGGCGAAGCGATCGAGCTCAAGCATGTCGGCAACGGCCGCTACGAAGGCAAGTTCGACGCCACCAACGTCGGCGGCCGCTATCGCATCCGCATCGAGTACGACTGGAACGACCCGCGCACCGGCACGATCCGCCGCCGCGACCTGGCCGAGCGCCAGGTGCCGGTGATCCCGACCGCCAAGGACTCCGCGGTACGGGTGCAACGCGAGCCGCGCAGCGAAAATGCGTTGATCGTGATCACACCGCGCGACCAGTTCGGCAACTATGTCGGTCCCGGGCATGAGGGCGGTTTCAACGTCAAGATCGACGCCGGCACGATCGCCGGCGCGCCGGTCGACCACGGCCTCACCGGCGAATACACGATCAAGGTAGGCGGACTCGCACCGGGCGACGACCCCAAGGTCAGCATCGTGTTCGCCGACCAGACCCTGCGCGACGGCCCGTTGTCGAGCCTAGGCACCGGCACCGAGCCGCCCTCGCACGAGCCGTGGTGGAAGCGCTGGTGGTGGCTGATCCTGATCCTGGTGTTGCTGGTGCTGTTCCTGCTGTTGCGGCGCAAGTAAGCGCCGCGACCCGCCGAGGCCCGCATGCTCCGACCGGACACGCGCCGCGAACCGAACCGACTGCGCAGCGTCAGGCTGCGCAGTGCGGAGCGCGACACGCTGCGGGCCCGGCAGAGCCTGGAACGGGCCTTGGCGGCGGTCGACTGGAGCCTGAGCGAACTGCCGCCGAATGCGTTGCTGCTGGTGCGCAGGCTGCGGGCCGGGCCTCATGCCACCGCTGCGTTCGGCGCGCAGGTGTCGCAAGCCCTGCGCGAGCAGCAACGCAAGGCGAAACGTCCCTGGCGCGACGACGGCGCCGCGACCGCCGAGGCGGTCTGGTTCGACGACGGCGAACTCGCCGCCTGCCTGGTGCGCGACTGGTTGCGCGGCCATGTCTCGCAACGCTGGTGGTGGCGCACCGTGCTGGGGCGTGCCGCGGTGGACGAATGGCTCCGCGAACAGGTGCTCGACGACGGCCGGCAGGTCGCGACTACGCTGAGCCTGTTGGCGCCGGGCGGCGACGCCGCGGCCTGGCTGTCGCGCTTGCACGACGGCGACGCGCGGCGCGGCTTGAATGCGCTGGCGCGGGATTACCAGGCGCCGCTGGCTTTGCTGTCCGGTCATGCGTTTCAAACGGCGGATCCGGGAGACGGCATCGACGCTGCGGCTCCGGACTCGCAACAAGCATTGCCTCCAGCGCCTGCGACGGCTGCCGCGCCCCCCGATCACCGCGCCAGACCAGCGGCCTGCGCCTCGCGTCGCGACGCAGCTCGCCTGCTCGCGGCGATGCCCGAGTTGCGCAATGAGGCCTTGCGGCCGACGACGGTCCGCCTGCTCGCGTTCGCCCTGGCCGCGACGCGCGAACCCGGCTGGCTGCGCAGCGCCGACTTCGCCGATGCGGTCACGGCGTGGACGCAGTCCCGATCCGCTGCTGCGCCGAAAAAGCCGAGACCTGCGCCACCGGGGGCTGCGCCGCTGGCCCATCCGCAGCGCAGCCGCCCGACGCGGCCGGCGGCAGCCATCGTCCTCGACACAGCGCTCGTGTCATCCGTTGAAGCCATCGCGGCGACGACGGCCGCCAAGCCGCAGATCGGTTTGGAACCATCGGCGGCGTCACCGCCCGGCCCGTCGCTGCCGCCCGAAGTCGCCCCGGCCGCCAAGCGCAGCAAGCGCAGCCCCACAGCGGCGCCGCACGGCAGGCGATCTCGGGTCCGCGCCACCGGCGACGCTGCAGCGACCGCTCACACGACCGCGGCAGCAAGCGACGCGCGCGGAACTGAAACGCCCACCGAAATACCGGCTTTCGATACCGCCACCGCCACCGACGCCGAGCCCGCCGACACCACGCCGCAACCGATCTTCAACCTCGGCGACGGCGTGCGCATCGACAGCGACTACGGCGGCCTGCCGTATCTGCTCAACGCCGCCCTCGTCCTGGAGCTGTACGGCGATTTCACCATGCCGCGCGCACGCGGCCTGGCCTTGTCGCCGTGGAACTGGTTGGCGCTGGTCGGCGAGGCTTGGTTCGGCGCGTCGCTCCGCCGCGACCCGTTGTGGCGGCTGCTGGCCGATCTGGCCGGCCGCAAACCGCAGCAAGCGCCGGCGCACGATTTCGTCGCACCGCGCGATTGGGCCATCGACGCAGCCTGGCTGCAGCCCTGGGACGAGGTCGATGCGCTCGGTTACCGCGCCGGACCGCGACGGTTGCGGCTGTGGCATCCGCAAGGCTTCGTGCTCGCCGACCTGCCCCGCTCGCCCGCATCGGCTCCGTCCGCACAGGCCGCCGCCTGGTGCGCCCAACGCGCCGGCTTGAGCCCGGCCCGGCTCGTCCGCCTCGCGCGCGCGCCGGCGCCCTCGCCGCGCCAGCGCAACCGCCGCTGGCTGCATTACCTGCTCGCCTATCTGGAAGCGCGTCTGGCGCGCGCACTCGGCGTCGACACCGCCGAGGTTCCTGCGCTGGTCTGCCGTCACCGAGCGCAGTTGCACTGCAATCTCGTCGACGTCGAGGTGCGCCTGTCGCTGGAGGCGCTGCCGCTGAGCCTGCGCCTGGCCGGGCTCGACCGCGACCCCGGCTGGATCCCGGCCGCCGGCCGCAGCGTCCGTTTCCGTTTCGCCTGAGGGCCGCGCATGAACGCCTTCCTCGCTCCGACCGCCACCGCCTTCGCCGGCACGCCGTTCACCGCGCCCGCGCATCTCAAGCTGGCGCTGTACGGGGTAGTGGCGAGCATCGCCGAGGCCTGCACCGACGGCGACATCGACGACGCCGTGCAGGCCTATCCCTTCCTCGCCGATTACCTCGAGGAGATCGAGCGCGAAGTCGGCGCCGGCCCATCGCTGTCGACACGCTGGCAGTCCGCGCTGAGCGAATGGGAAGGCCGCGCCGCCGCCCAGGCGCATCGTCTGCCGCTGTCGGCGCTGCGCCGCGCCGGCCTGAACCCCCTCGACGTCGAACTGCTGCTGGCGATCGGCCTGATCGAGGAAGACCCGCGTTTCGGCCTGGTGTTCGAGCAGGCGCAGCGCCGCGACCAGCGGCCGAGCTTCGGCCTGCTGATGGCCTGGTGGCGCGAGCGCGGCGACGGCGACGATCGCATCGACGAGGTGCGCAAGTCGCTGCAAAGCCTGATCGAACACGGCCTGGTGCAGCTGTCGAACCCGGAAGCGCCGCGCCCGGACTGGACCCCGAACGTGACCCTGGCGGTGTGGGACGGCCTGCGCGGCGAACTCGGCTCGACCCGCTGGCTGCGCCACGTCGCCCACGCGCAACTGCCGCGCTTGAGCGATTACGTCTTCCCCATCGCCAGCCTCGGCGGCCAGGCCATCCTCGATGCGCTGCATACCGGCGCCTGCGCGCCGGCGCTGCTGATCCGCGGCCCGATCCACAACGGCCGCAAGACCCTCGCCGGCGCACTCGCCCATACGCTCGGCAAGGGCGTGCTGGTCGCCAGCGAAGCGGTGTTCGAAGATGAGGCTCGTTGGCGTCTGTTCGGCACCCTGGCGGCGATGCTCGACGCGCTGCCGGTGGTCGAAGCCGACTCCTCGCCTGGCGAGACCCGGCGCCTGGCGCCGCTGCCGCTGGTCGACACGGCCTTGTTCGTGGTCACCGGGCGCCATGGCGCCTGGGCCTGCGAAGACCGCCGGCCGATGCTCGATATCGAGTTGCCCCTGCCCGGCCCGGCACAACGGCAACGCCATTGGGCGGCCTGCTTGCCCGAACCATCGGCGCAGACCCTGGCCGAGCTGTCCGGGCGCATGCGATTGTCGAGCGGCCACGTGCGCCAGGTCGCGGCGGCGGCGAACGCGTTCGCCCGCCTGGCCCAGCGCGAGCGCCCGCAGTACGACGACCTGCGCCGCGCTTGCCGCAGCTTGCAGACCGCACGCCTGGAGACCCTGGCCACGCGCCTGCAGGCGGCCGGCTCGCTCGACGACCTGATCGTCGACGACGCCACCCGCGAAGAGATCGACGCGCTGGCCACGCGCTGCCGTTGGCGCGAACCGCTGGCGAGCGGCTCGGCCGAGGTGGCGATGCACGGAGTCGGCGTACGCGCCCTGTTCGCCGGCGCCAGCGGCACCGGCAAGACCCTGGCCGCGCGCCTGCTGGCCGCCGAACTCGGCAAGGACGTCTACCGCATCGACCTGTCGGCGACGGTCAACAAATACCTCGGCGAGACCGAGAAAAACCTCGACCAGGCCTTGAGCGCGGCCGAAGAACTCGACGTGGTGCTGCTGCTCGACGAAGGCGACGCGCTGATGGCCAACCGCACCGAGGTCGGCTCCTCGCACGACCGCTACGCCAACCTGGAAACCAATTTCCTGCTGCAACGCATCGAGTCGTTCGAAGGCATCCTGCTGGTCACCAGCAATGCCGCCGACCGCATCGACCGCGCCTTCGCCCGGCGCATGGACGTGGTGATCAACTTCCGCGCCCCCGACGCCTGGCGGCGTTACGAGATTCTGCGCCTGCACCTGGGCAGCGATGCGTGCGACGAAAACTGGCTGCAGGACGCCGCCAGCCGCTGCGCCCTCAGCGGCGGCCAGTGGCGCAACGTGGTCATGCATGCGCGCCTGCTCGCCCTGCAGAGCGGCAACGGCATCGCCGCGGCGCACCTGCAGGCGGCGCTGACCCGCGAGTACCGCAAAATCGGCGCGAACTGCCCGATGCGCGCGCTCGATCCCCCGCGCGGCGGCCCCGGACACTGACCGTGGCCGTCGCGCGCGCCGCCAAACGGGCCAACCCGCGCAACGACCCGCGCTACAAGCGCGTGGTCGACAAGCTCAACGCCGACAGCCGCAAGCTCAAGCAGCATCCGCCGCCGTCGCGCAAGTCCGACGAGTCCGGCAAGGCCGCCAAGGGTCCGGCCAACGAAAAAGCCGCGGGCGCGCGCGCCAAGCAGGTCGACCAACTCGAAGAGGCCGAGACGCCGAAGCCGCAGACCGCGAGCTTCCTGTCGATCCTGCGCGCCGAAATCGCCAAGGTCATGCCCAAGACGCTCGGCGACACCGAGAAGTTCATGAAGGGCGGCACCGGCAACCAGATCAAGGGCTCGCTCAAGGGCGAGGTCGGCAACCAGAAGGAAGCCGCCACCGGCGATCTCAAGCAGACCTCCAACGCGCCGCCGTCGGAGGCCGGGGTCCCGGCCAAGCCGGTCACGCCGATCCCGCCCGAACCCGGCGTGCCGCCGCCGCAGGTCGACGCCGCCGCCGCGATGCCCGCGCCGAAGGCCGCCGCCGAGATCTCGCTGGAAGACAGCAAGACCGAAGTCGCCGACGCCAAGAAATCGACCAAGCAGACCGACACCCGGCTCAAGAACGCCAACGACCCGCGCTTCTCGGCGGTGATGGCCGCCGAGAAGGCGGTCCAGAAGGATTCCGATGCAGGTCCCGGCAAGTACCGCGGCAAGGAAGGCGCGACCCTGGCCAAGGCCGCCGGACAGGCCAAGACGGTGGCCGGCAAAGGCGTCAGCAGCCTGCTCGCGGTCAAGGGCGGCAGCAAGACCAAGGTGCTGTCGAAACAGGAACAGCAGAAGGCGCGCGAAGAGCTGGAGCTGAGCAAATTCAGCAATTTCGTCGTCGCCACCTTCAACACCGCCAAGGCCGCGGTCGACAAGCGCCTGGAGAACCTGGAGACCTCGGTCAACACGATCTTCGACCAGGGCACCGACGCCGCCCTGGCGCAGATGAAAAGCTATGTCGAAGACGCGCTGTTCGATTACAAGCTCAAGCGTTATCTGCTGATGCCCGGCGGTTCGCTGCTGTGGATCAAGGACCAGATCCTCGACCTGCCGCCGGAGGTCAATCGCTTCTACGAGGCCGGGCGCAATCTGTTCACCGCGGCGATGGACGCGCTGGCGGTCAAGGTCGCCAACCTGGTCGAGCGCGAACTCGCCGCTGCCAAGGCCGAGGTCGCTCAGGCCCAGGCCAAGATCGCGGCCGCGCAGGCGGCGCTGTCGCCGGGCGTGCGTGCGCGCGGCGCCCAGCTCACCGCCGAGTACGCCGAGAAGTTCAACGAACTCAAGTCCGGCATCGAGGACAAGAAGCAGGCCCTGGCCGAGGGCCTGGCGCAGAAGTACAAGGAAGCCTTCGACAAGGCCGACGAAGCGCTCAAGGCGATCCAGGACTCCAACAAGGGCCTGGTCACCCAGGCCAAGGAGAAGATCGCCGAAGTCGCCAAGGCGCTGATGGAGTTCAAGGACAAGCTGATGGGCATCCTGCGCAAGGGCGCGGACACCATCGACCTGATCCTCGACAACCCCGGCGGCTTCCTGTCCAACCTGATCTCGGCGGTCAAGGGCGGCTTCTCGGCGTTCGCCGGCAACATCCTCGGCCACCTCAAGCGAGGCTTCGTGAAGTGGCTGTTCGGCGCGCTGGCCGGCACCGGCATCGAGGTGCCGAGCGACCTGTCGCTGGTCTCGATCCTGAAGATGGTGCTCGGCGTGCTGGGCATCACCTACGAGCGCATGCGCGCCAAGGCGGTGAAACTGCTCGGCCCGACCGCGGTGGCGGTGATCGAGAAGTTGGTCGGCTATCTGCAGACCCTGATCGGCGGCGGCCCGGCCGCGCTGTGGGAGCAGATCAAGGGCGACCTGTCCAACCTCAAGGACATGGTGATCGGCGCGATCCAGGACTGGATCGTCACCACCATCGTGCAGAAAGCGGTGGCCAAGGTCGTGTCCATGTTCAACCCGGCCGGCGCGATCATCCAGGCGATCATGATGATCGTCAACGTGGTGATGTTCGTGGTCGAGCGCGCCGCGCAGATCATGGAATTCGTCGAGTCGGTGATCAACTCGATCCACGCCATCGCCACCGGCTCGATCGGCGGCGCCATCAGCAGGGTCGAACAGGCCCTCGGCAACGCCGTGCCGATCCTGATCGGCTTCCTGGCTTCGTTGATCGGCCTGGGCGGCATCAGCGCCAAGATCAAGGGCTTCATCACCAAGGTCCAGGGCAAGGTCGACCAGGCCATCGACAAGGCGATCAAGAAGGCGGTCGCCTACATCAAGAAGCTGTTCGGGAAGTTGACTGGCGCGAGCGACACGCCCGAGCAGAAACAAAAGCGCCTGGACGAAGGCTCGGCGGCAGCTCTGGCCGCAGTCAACAAGTATTCCGGCAAGAAGGTCGGGGTAATCGTGCTCAAGCCGTTGCTGTTCGCGGTCAAGGTCCGTTATCGCTTGACCACGCTGGAACCGATCAAGCAAGGCGACAAATGGGCGATCCGGGCGGAGGTCAATCCGGTCAAGATCACTCAGACGAACGTACTCGTCGGACCGGCCGTCACCGAAGTGGAGATCGGCTACGAGTCGCACTGGCCGCTGGATGAATTCAGTTCCAAGGCGAACGCGATCAAGCGCGCGGCCGAAGGCAAGACCGCCAATCAAGCCCAGACGCTCGGGTTCGAAACCGGCAGCACGACCAAACAGAAGTCGACCAAGCCGCTGCGCCAGGGCGGGCAGGACCGCTTCCGCAGCGAAATACACGCCGCGATCGACAAGATTCCGGTCCCTGCCGAAAAAGCTGCCGCGCGCGTGCTCATGACCCAATTGCAAGCCGACCACCAGCAGGAACTGCAGATGGGAGGTACCGACACGGCCGAGAACATGGCCATGATCGAGAACCGCATGAACTCGCAACTGGGCGCGATGTTCCGCGGCCAACTCAAGAACCTCGCTCCCGACACCAAGCTCGACAAGGTGATCGTCGAAACCGCGACGGGCACCGCGCCGGCTGCCGCGCATCGTCCGAGCGGCGCGGCCGCGGCACTGCAGACGATGTTGCTCAAGCACGCGGCCAAGATCGGCTCGCCGGCGACGATCCGCGGTTGGTTCAAGCTTTGATATCAATCATCACAGGAATCGAGACCATGAACGCAGAAGATTATGAAGCCTGGGTCGAAACAGCACGCGAACAAACCCGGCAACGCATGGCCGAGGCGCAGACGCGCTACGGCCTGGGAACGTTCAAGCGCTATCAGATCGACCTGCCTACCGCGACGATCCGTTTCTACGACGAGAACGACGCCGAGCGGATCTGCGCCGACATCCAGGTCGCGGGCAGCTGGGCGCCGGAAGCGGAGTCCTGGCTATGGGGCTGGGACAACGAGTCGGTGCCCGCGTCGGCCTCGGCTCAGCTCGCCGCGGTGCGCGATCGCGGCGTACGCGAGGATATCGAGCGACTGCGCGCGTCCTTCGCGCCTTGCGACGAGGCCGAGGCCTGGTCGATGGCCTCCCTGGCCGCGAACGTGCTCGATGCCCAGTGCGTGTATCGGGCACCCGGAGCGAAGAACAAATTGTTCTTGTTGCTGATGGCGATACATACACCTCAATGAACGCCCTGTCCGCCTATCGCGGCGCTCACTCCGATGCCGATCTCGTCGTCTGCGGCTGCGGCCCTTCCCTGCTGCAGCTGCCGCAGCCGCCGCGCTACGTGACGATCGGCGTCAACGACGTCGGCCGGCTGTTCGACCCGACCTATCTGGTGGTGCTGAACCCACGCCAGCAGTTCAAGCACGACCGCTTCCGCTACGTCGAACATTCCAATGCGCAGGCCTTGTTCACCCAGATCGAACTCGGACGGGTACGTCCACCGGTGGTGCGTTTCCGCCTGGGCCAGTACGCCGGCACCGAAGCCGGTGCCGACGACGCCCTGCACTACACCCAGAACTCGCCCTATGTCGCGGTCTGCCTGGCCGCCTACATGGGTGCGCGGCGGATCGGCCTGATCGGCGTCGATTTCACCGACGACCATTTCTTCGCCGCGACCGGGCGCCATCCCCTCGCCGCCCGGCTCAAGGAAATCGATGGCCAGTACGGCAAGTTGGCCGCGGCGCTCGGTCGACGCGGTATCGAGCTGCTCAACCTCAGTGCGATCAGCCGGCTGAAATCGCTGCCGCGGGCATACATCGACGCCGCCGGCGAATGGCGGCGCGACCCCGCCGCCCTGCACTGCCTGCCCACACCCACGCCACCGGCGCTCTCGCCCACTACGGCCAGAAACCGCGCGCCCGCAAGGAGCCCCGCCATGAAAGTCGCGATCGAAAAACGCAGCGCCGGCCTGGTCGGCGATCTGTTCGAGGCCCTGGCCGGTTCGGTCGTCGCGCTCGGCCACTCGGTCAGCCGCGACCCGCGCGCGACCGCGCGAAACCCGCGGGTGCTGTCGATCGTGTGGAACGGGCGCGGCCACAGCCTGCTGGGGCCGGCCCTGTACTGCGAGCATGGCTGGCTGCCGCGCGCCGACTACCAGATCAGCCCGCGCGGCATCAACGCCGATTCGCATGCCGCGCCCTTCGTCTGGGACGGCCGGCCGCTCAGCGCCGAACAGGACGCGGCCCTCGACCGGCGTCTCGCCGCGATCAAGTCGACCGGTTTCAGCGGCTACTACCAGTACATGCAGACCAATCGCGAACATCGCATCGAGCTGCCGGCGCAATTCCTGCTGGTGCCGCTGCAGATCGAATCGGACACCAACATCATCCGCCACGCGCCCTCGTCGCTGCGCACCATGCAGGCGCTGATCGACCACGTCAGCCGGCTCGACCCGCCGTGGCCGGTGATCTTCAAGCAGCATCCGGCCGACGCGCGCACCCGCAACCGCCATCTGCGCCTGCACCTGCGGCGCAAGCAGGACCTGCTGTGGCCGCAGGCACGCGGCAACATCCACGAGATGCTGCGCAGCGGCGCCTGCCGCGGCATCCTCACCCTCAACAGCAACGTCGCCCACGACGGCTTGCTGTGGGACGTGCCGGCGATCGTGCTCGGCCGCAACGTGTGGCCGCGCAGCGGCGCGGTCAAGCCGTTCCTGACCGAAGCGCCGCGCGATTGGGCGCTGCTCGCCGACAGCGCGGCCAGCGCCGAGGCCGTCGCTTGCCGCCGCGCCTATGCGCACCATCTGATCGCCCACCAATGCAGCCTGAGCGAAGCCGGTGATCCGCAACGCGTGGCCGCGCTGCTGGACCTGGCCCTGCGCGAACGGCCGCTGGCGCCGACCGGCACGGTGATTCCGCGCGCTCAGCCGCGTGTCGCCGTGCGCAAGGCCGCGCCGATGCCTGCGCCGTCGTTGCCGACTCTCAACGTCGTCGCCGAGAACAAGGGCTGGCTGTTCGAGCACTGGAAACAGGCGCTCGCGGCGGCCGCGCCGCCGGGCTACCGCGTCGTCGCCACCCAGAAGCCCCTGCCCCAGGCCGAGGCCTGGATCTTCCTGCGCGCCCGCGAAGCCGCACGCAGCCCGGACCCGATGCGCAGCGTGGTGCAGTTGCACGACATGAGCGGTCCCGAGGCCTACCGGCGCGGCGGCGCGCGCGCCGACGTCGCCCGCTGCGGCGGCCTCGTCCTCGCCCATCCCGGTCAGCAGGCGCTCCTCGCCGCGAGCGGCATCGACCTGTCGAAACGGCAATGGATCGTGCGCCCCGTCGGCTGGGGCGAAGCCTTGCCGGCGCCGCCCAACGGCGACGCGCTGCCGGTGCTGGCCTGGATCGGCCGGCCGGCGAACCAGCAAGGCCGCGACACGAGCGGCCTGGCCGAGTTCGTCGCCGCGGTGCAACGCGTCCGCTCGCCGATGCGCGTCAAGTTGGTCGGCGAGCGCCTCGACGCGGCTGCCGCGAGCCTGCGCCGCGCCGGCATCGATTGCACCGTGCTGGGCCTGTCGCAATGTCCGCTGTCGCGCTGCGGCGAATGGATCGGCCGCTTCGACGGCGTGGTCGTGACCAGCGCCAGCGACTGCGGCCCCTGGCCGTTGTTCGATGCGGTGCGCGCCGGCGTGCCGGTCGTCGCCCCCCGGATCGGCTGGGCCGAGCAACTGCTAAGCGATGGCCGTTGCGGCCACCTGGCCGACGGCGTCGACGCGATGGCCGAGGCGATCGACGCGGTACTCGCACGACGCAGTCATTGGCGGGAGCGGCGCCTGGCCCTGCCGCCGCAATGCCCCGACTACGGCATGGCCGCCTGGGCCGAGGCCAATCTGCAGCTGGCGATCGCGCTTGCGACCGGCGGCGAGCGAGCCGTGGCATGAAGACGCCTCGGCTGCGCGTCGTGATCGCGCCACCCAAATCCGGTCCGAAGCCCAAGCCTAAGCCGCAACCGTCGGTCCGGATCAAGCCGCGCAAGGCCGGCAAGCGCAAAGGCCCGCCACCGCCTTGGTTGGCCGATCAAGCGCTGAACCTGCTGTTGGCCCAGTACGAATTCGACAGCGTGCTCGACGTCGGCTGCGGCGACGGCCTGCAGGCGCGCCATTTCGCCAGGCACGGCAAGCGCGTCACCACGATCTCGTTCGAGTCCTATGGCGCGCACCGGCCGGACTTCGTCGGCGACTTCGAGGACTTCGTCAGCGACCAACGCTACGACCTGGTCTGGTGCTCGCATGCGCTCGAACACCAGGCCAACGTGGGCCAGTTCCTGCAACGCCTGCTGAGTTTCGTCGCCCCCGGCGGACTGCTCGCGATCACCGTGCCGCCGGCGCGGCCCTATATCGTCGGCGGCCATCTCACGGTGTGGAACGCCGGGCTGCTCCTGTACAACCTGATCGTCGCCGGCGTCGACTGCCGCGAGGCCCGGCTCAAGGTCTACGGCTACAACATCTCGCTGATCGTGCGGGTGCGCCGGGCCGAGTTGCCGGTGCTGCGCCACGATATCGGCGACATCGAACGGCTCGCGCCGTTCTTCCCGATCCCGGTGCAACAGGGCTTCGACGGCCGCATCGAGGAGATCAACTGGGAGCGGCCGCGCGGCGCGGGCGCTCCGGTTAAAGCCGCGCCGGGAGCAGCGCTGGCGCCGGTGATAGAGGCCGGCACGACACTCGACCCGGCCGCGTTCCTGGCCTTGCCGGCGGCGCATGCGAGCGACCTCGACAGCCTGCTCGCGGTGACCCGCGCGCATTGCCCGAGCGGGCATGTGATGGAGTTCGGCGTGTTCCGAGGGCGCTCGCTGAGCGCCCTCGCCCGCGCCTTGCCGGAACGCCGAGTGCATGGCTTCGACACCTTCACCGGCTTGCCGATCCCCTGGCTGCGCAGTGCGGGCAGCGTCTACCCGGCCGGGCACTTCGATACCGGCGCCCTGCCCGAGGTGCCGGCGAACGCGAGTCTGTGGCCCGGCGAATTCGGCGCCAGCCTGCCAGTCTGGCTGGACGCCCACCCCGGCGCCGCCGCGCTGCTGCACATCGACTGCGATCTGTACGAATCCACGGCCACCGTGCTGAGCCTGATGGACGAACGCATCGTGCCCGGCACGGTGCTGGTGTTCGATGAGCTGTGCGACTGGACCGAGTCCGGTGTGTACCCGGCCTGGCGCGAAGGCGAATGGCGGGCCCTGCGCGAGTGGCTGCAGCGCCGCCCGCGGCGAATGCGGCTGCTGGCGCGCGGACCGAAGTTCTCCGCCGCGATCCAAGTACTCGCCGCGTCCTCCCACGCAGGCCCCTGACCATCCCCCCGAACGTCGCCGCCGCGAGCCGCGCCGGCGATCACGGATCGCGGCGTTGAATACGATTGCAGCGGCTCCGGAGCGGCGCAACAACGGCCTTAGAGTGAGGCGGCGCGCGTATCGGCGCGCCTTCCGACTCGACAGGAGTGCGTGGCGATGGGCGATCAGACGCGGTGGTGGAACGGCGCGGCGGGCGTGGCGTTGGCGACGATGCTGGGCCTGCTGTGCACGGGCGAGGCGCGCGCCGCCATCGACGCCCAGCAACTCGGCGCGCGCTACGACGCCAGCCAAAGCAATCTGAATTTCCGGGTCTATTCCTCGCGCGCCACCCGCATCGAAGTCTGGCTGTACAAGACCGCCTCCGGCGCTCAGGAAGTCGCGCGCCTGAGCATGACCAAGGACGCCGCGACCCAGGTCTGGTCGAAGTCGGTCGCGACCGGCACGATCAAGACCAGCTACGGCATCACCGGCACGGTCTATTACGGCTATCGCGCCTGGGGGCCGAATTGGCCCTACAACGCCGCCTGGACTAAAGGCAGCGGAACCGGCTTCGTCAGCGACGTCGACGCCAGCGGCAACCGCTTCAACCCGAACAAGCTGCTGATCGACCCCTATGCGCGCGAGATCAGCCAGGACCCGAACACCGCGGCCTGCGCCGACGGCACGATCTACGCCAGCGGCGCCAGCCATCGCAACAAGGACAGCGGCGCCTGCGCCAGCAAGAGCGTGGCCCTGCTCGCCGATGCTTCCTCGACCGGCAGCAAACCGACGCGCGCGCTCAAGGACGAGGTGATCTACGAGGTGCACGTGCGCGGCCTGACCCGCAACGACGCCAGCGTGCCCGTCGCCGAACGCGGCACCTATGCCGGCGCCGCGCGCAAGGCCGCCTACCTGGCCGGCCTCGGCGTCACCGCGGTCGAATTCCTGCCGGTGCAGGAGGCCCAGAACGACCAGAACGACGTCGACCCCAACTCGACCGCGAACGACAACTACTGGGGTTACATGACCCTGAACTATTTCGCCCCGGACCGCCGCTACGCCGCCGACAAAAGCGCCGGCGGGCCAACCCGCGAATGGAAGGCGATGGTCAAAGCCTTCCACGACGCCGGTATCAAGGTCTACGTCGACGTGGTCTACAACCACACCGGCGAAGGCGGCCCCTGGGGCGGCAGCGATGGGCTGACCGTCTACAACCTGCTGTCCTGGCGCGGCCTCGACAACCCGGCCTATTACTCGCTGACCGCCGACCTGAAATACCCCTGGGACAACACCGGCGTCGGCGGCAACTACAACACCCGCAACTCCGTCGCCCAGAACCTGATCGTCGATTCGCTGGCCTACTGGCGCGATGCGCTCGGCGTCGACGGCTTCCGTTTCGACCTCGCCTCGGTACTCGGCAACAGCTGCCAGCACGGCTGCTTCAACTTCGACAAGACCGACGCCGGCAACGCGCTCAACCGCATCGTCGCCGAACTGCCGCCGCGGCCGGCCGGCGGCGGCGCCGGCCTCGACCTGATCGCCGAGCCCTGGGCGATCGGCGGCAACTCCTACCAGGTCGGCAACTTCCCCGCCGGCTGGGCGGAATGGAACGGCCTGTACCGCGACGCGCTGCGCAAGAAACAGAACAAACTCGGCGTGGAGGCGGTCACCCCGGGCATGCTGGCTTCGCGCTTCGCCGGTTCCAGCGATCTTTACGGCGACGACGGCCGCAAGCCCTGGCATTCGATCAACTTCATGGTCGCCCACGACGGCTTCACCCTCAACGACCTGTACGCCTACAACGACAAACAGAACAACCAGCCCTGGCCGTACGGCCCGTCCGACGGCGGCGAGGATCACAACCTCAGTTGGGACCAGGCCGGCGTGGTGCTGGAACAGCGCAAGGCGGCGCGTACCGGGCTGGCCTTCATGATGCTGAGCGCCGGCGTGCCGATGATCACCGGCGGCGACGAAGTGCTGCGCACCCAGTTCGGCAACAACAACACCTACAACCTGGATTCGGCGGCGAACTGGCTGTACTGGACCCGCGACAGCGTCGAGGCCGACCACGAGACCTACAGCAAGCGCCTGATCGCTTTCCGCAAGGCGCACCCGGCGCTGCGCCCGGCGAATTTCTACAGCGGCGCCGACGGCAACGGCAACGTGATGGAGCAGTTGCGCTGGTTCAAGCCCGACGGCGCCCAGGCCGATGCGGCCTACTTCAACGGCAGCGCCAATCACGCCATCGCTTGGCGCATCGACGGCAGCGAGTTCGCCGATCCGGCCAGCGCGATCTACGTGGCCTATAACGGCTGGTCGGGCCCGGTGAACTTCGTCCTGCCCTGGCCCGGCGCCGGCAAGCAGTGGTACCGCGTCACCGACACCGCGACCTGGAACGAAGGCCCGAACGCGGTCGCGCTGCCCGGCTCGGAAACCCTGATCGGCGGCGAGAACGTCACCTATGGCCTGCAGGCGCGCTCGCTGCTGCTGTTGATCGCCAAATAGCGAAAGCGCCGGGACGGCGGCTGCGCGCTGGACTGCGGCTTTGGCGCGACGGGACGGTTGCGTCTCGTTACGCCGGGGGCGGCATCGTCGTCGCGGGCTCTCGGTCGCGAAAACCCGATAGCGGCGCGCAGCCCGCAATCGCCCGCGCACCGGCGGCGCCGGCCAGAGCGCGTCGCTCCCGCATCGTCCGGCTCAGGCGCCCGCCCGCGCGGCCCCATCCGACATCGCCAGATACCGGCTCGGCGGCATGCCGATCAGGCGCTTGAACATGGTCGTGAACGCCGAAGCGCTTTCGTATCCCAGGTCCAGCGCCAGCGCGGTGATCGGCTCGCCCGCGGCCAGGCGCGGCAAGGCGGCGAAGATCGCCGCCTGCCGGCACCACTGGGCGAAGCTGGTGCCGGTCTCGGCTCGGAAACGCCGGGTGAAGGTGCGCCGGCTCATCGCCAGGTCGCGGCACCAATCGTCGATGGTGTCGTGCGGCGAGGGATGCGACAGATACGTGCGGCAGCGCCTGGCCAGGCGCGCATCGGCCGGGAACGGAATATCCAGCGGCAACACCGGCGCGCGTTCGATCTCCTGCACGATCAGCGAATAGATCAGGTCCGTGCGCGAGCCGCTCTCGGCCTGCGGCGGCAGGTCGCGGGTTTCCAGCAGCAACTGCCGCATCAGGGGCGACACTCCGATCACCCGGCAACCCTGCGGCAGGGCCGCACTGACCTCGGGCTCGATGTAGACGCTGCGGGTGCTGATCGCGGCCAACACCTGCACGTCGTGCGCCATGCCGGCGGGAATCCAGGCCGCCCGCTCGGGCGGCACGATCCAGCGCCCGGTCTCGGTGCCGACCACCATGATGCCGTGCGCGGCGTACAACAGCTGCGAGCGGCGATGACGATGGCGGGCGATGCGGTGATGGCTCGGGTAGTCGTTCGAGGTGGCGACGATCCAGCCCGGCAAGGCGTCGACCTGGTTCGCAAGGACGTTGCGCATTGGCCCGATCTCGAAGATTGTTGACCTGAACAATAGTGCGGGCACGGTTGCGGCGGCGTCTACTGGTCGGCATGACTACGCTCGATACCCGCAACGCCGTTTCCGGCTCGTCGCCGGACATCCCCTCGGCCGCCGCCCTGCCCGGCTTCGAAACCGCAAAAAAACCCGCCGAGGCCGCCGGCCGCATCGCTTTGCCGATCCTGGCGATGCTCAGCGTCTGCCACCTGCTCAACGACATGATCCAGTCCTTGCTGCCGGCGATCTATCCGCTGCTGAAGGACGCGTTCAAGCTCGATTTCGGCCAGATCGGCCTGATCACCCTGACCTTCCAGGTCACCGCCTCGCTGTTGCAGCCGCTGGTCGGCATCTACACCGACAAACGGCCGATGCCCTACTCGCTCGCGATCGGCATGGGCTTCACCCTGGTCGGCCTGTTGCTGCTGTCGCGCGCCTCGAGCTTCCCGATGCTCCTGCTCGCCGCGGCCCTGGTCGGCTCGGGCTCGTCGGTGTTCCATCCGGAATCCTCGCGAGTGGCGAGCATGGCCTCGGGCGGCCGCCACGGCCTGGCCCAGTCGCTGTTCCAGGTCGGCGGCAACGTCGGTTCCGCGCTCGGCCCGCTGCTCGCCGCGTTCGTGGTGATGCCTCGCGGCCAGGGCAGCGTCGGCTGGTTCGCGTTCGCCGCGCTGACCGCGATGGTGATCCTGAGCCGCGTCGGCGTGTGGTACCGCGAACAGATCCCGTCGATGCGCAAGAAGCAAGCGAGCGCCACGCGCGCGACCCTGTCGCGCAAGACCATCGCCCGCAGCATGGCCGTGCTCGCGGTGCTGATCTTCTCCAAGTATTTCTACATGGCCAGCCTGTCGAGCTATTACACCTTCTACCTGATGGAGAAATTCCAGCTCAAGGCGCAGGACGCGCAGTTGCACCTGTTCGCCTTCCTCGGCGCGGTCGCCGCCGGCACCCTGCTCGGCGGGCCGATCGGCGACCGCATCGGACGCCGCTACGTGATCTGGTTTTCGATCCTCGGCGTGCTGCCCTTCACCCTGCTGCTGCCGCACGCCGACCTGTTCTGGACCACCGCGCTGACGGTGGTGATCGGCCTGGTCCTGGCCTCGGCGTTCTCGGCGATCCTGGTCTATGCGCAGGAACTGGTGCCGGGCCGCACCGGGGTCATCGCCGGCCTGTTCTTCGGCTTCGCCTTCGGCATGGGCGGCCTCGGCGCCGCGGCGCTGGGCCAGCTCGCCGACCGCATCGGCCTCGCGGTGGTGTACGAGCTGTGCGCTTACCTGCCGGCGATCGGCCTGCTGGCCTGGTTCCTGCCGAAGTTGGAGAAACCGGCGGCGGCCTGAACGCGGCGCGGTCATCGTCTCACAGGATGAGAATGCTTCGCCGCATCATGGGCCATGCATCAGCATTCGCTGTTCGACACCGACCCGCAGCAACCGGTTCGCGACGCCGAAGGCGGCGTGCGCTATCTGCCGGGCGTGTTCGATCGCGAGTGGTCGGCGCGCCTGTTCGCGATCCTGTTCGAACAGGCGGCATGGACCTCGCAGCAGCGCATGATGTACGAGCGCCTGGTCGACGTGCCGCGGCGCATGGCGCTGTATCGACTCGATCGCGACACCCTGCCGGAGATGCTCGGCGCCACCGCCGAGCGCGTCGGCGCAGTGCTCCAGACCCCGTTCAACAGCGTCGGCCTGAACCTGTATCGCGACGGCCGCGACAGCGTCGCCCTGCACAACGACAAGCTGCATAACCTGGCGCCCGGGCGGCCGATCGCGGTGCTCTCGCTCGGGGCCACCCGGCGCATGACGGTGCGGGCCAAGCGCCCGCCGCATGCGACCTGGCAACTGGAACTCGAACCCGGCAGCCTGGTAGTCATGAGCCATGCCTCGCAGCAGCATTACGATCACGGCATTCCGAAAGCGCCCGGCGTGGTCGACCCGCGCATCAGCCTGGCGTTCCGGGTACGAACCGGCTGAGTGCTCGCCGGTCGATTGTCAGGGACCGGTCGCAGCACCCGATCGATGCGCGGGCGGCATGCTCAATCCTCGGTCGAAGCCTGCAGCGCCGCCGCCAGGGCGGCATCGCCGGACACCAGGTCGTTCCAGCTCAGCGCCACGCCTTTGCGCCGGCCTTTTTCCGCCAGTTTGAGACCGTCGGGATCGAGCGTCAGCGTGTACAGCTTGCCGTCGACCTCCACTTCGCGTCGCAGCGGTTTGTCGAGTCGAGTCATGGTCGTATCGCTCCTGTAGGCGGCGGGTGGCCCCGTTGAGTCTGTCTGTGTCGAGTGCCGACGCGGACTTCAGCCCCGCCCTGCCGTTCGGTACCAGTCCAGCAGGGCTTCGGGCAGGCGCGGTTCCAGGTCGACGCCCAAGGCCGCATGCGCATCGAGCGAGTCGAGCCAGTTGCGCCGCAAGGCGCGCAAACCGGGTTGGTCGAGCAGCGCCGCATCGCCTTGCAATTGCGACATCAGGGCCGCGCTGCGATCGTAGAGGCTGTCGCCGCGCGCGGCGAGTTCATGGCGCAACCACTCGCGCAGCGGTCGGTGCACGCGGTGACCGGCGGCTGCCAAGCGCGAGGCTTCTTCGTTCAAGAATCGATAAGTGCCGCGATACCACTCACGGTGACCGCCGGCCTGCGCGTTCACGGTCAACGGTGCCGGTGCATTGTAATCGCTCAGGCGCCGGCGCAGGTCCAGTTCCAGCCTGCGCGCATCGCCCACGGTTTCGGTTTCGATCAGAAAGGCCCGGTCCAGATCGAAGAATTCGAAGAAGCGCGGCTGCAGTGCCTGTATGCGACCCAGCGGGCTGCGCGAGAAGCCCAGCTTGAGCAGGTCCTCGTACGCGCAGGGCAGCACGTACAGGTAGCACACGCCTTCGCTGGCGCTGCGGATTACATCGGGATCGGATGACCGGATGACGCGCATGCGCTTAGCATCGCCGATCTGCGCTGAAGCCGGAAGCATGGTCGATAAACGCCGTGCAGAGAGCGCTAGCGTTCGCGAGCGCGGGAACGCATCGACCCGCTGCAGTCGGCGGGACCCGGGATTCATGCGCGGTCGGCGACCCCGGTGACGCCGGCGCTCTTGGCGCAGTGCGCACAACAGTAAAAGGTGCCGTCGTCCTCGATGCCATGCCCGACGATGCGGCAATCGCAATGTGCACAACGTGGTGCCATCGCGTGTATCGCGCACTCGAACGAATCGAAGGTACCGCTGCGCTCGCCCATCGATATGGTGAACGACTTGTCGTATTGGTTTCCGCATACATCGCAAACGGCCATGACGGGCTCCTGTGGGTGATCAGCCGGGCAAACGCTGGCGAGCAGGCCGCGCAACACGAAACTGCGTGTCGCCACGTCCGGCTAGTTGCTTTTCGATCTACCCGTCGCTGGGGTATTCGCGGAAGAGCCGAACTCGCGCTCGTCGGATTGCAGCGGGCGGACCTTGACGATCTCGTCGAGCCACAGATACGCCACGCGACCCTCGCCCTGGACGTCTTCCAGGCGCAGCACCGCATTGGCGCCCTCGTTGCCGTCCGCATCGAGAAAGGTCTGCAGGCTCGGCCGGGTCGCGACGACCCCGACCTGCCGACTGCCATCGACCAGAACGATATCGACCAAGCCTTCGTCGGGCAGCCGCTCGATCAAGAGGCTCAATCGGCGGATCTCGGCGGGATCGGTATGTACACGATCGGCTAGCTGGGTCATCGTTCCGCTCCATGCGGCCGGCAGGCCGGGAATGCCGCTTACTTGCTGCTGGTGCGCTTGGCGGCGACCAAGGCGGTGCTGTCGACCTTCTTGACCCCGTCGACCTTGCTGGCGATGTTGATCGCCTTGTCGGCCTCGGCCTTGCCGTCGACATGCCCGGACAGCCTCACCACCCCATTGACGGTCTCGACGTTGATGTCCGTGCCGGACACGCCGTCGGTGGCCAGCAACTCGGCCTTGACCTTGGTGGTGATCCAGGTGTCGCTGACCGGTTGCGCCGATTCGTTGCCCGTGGCGGTGGCCGGGTCGTTGGCGGTGGCGGCCGACTGCGGAGCTGCCAGAGCGGCGCCGGATACGGCCAGAGTGAGTGCGAAAATCGTGAGACGTGCGGATTTCATGGTGGAGTCCTCTTCAAGAACGGTTTCGCAATGGCTACTGGCCGGCGCTTAGATCGACGCAACACGGCCGGTTTCGATGATTTGCGGCTGCAGCTCAGTGATGGTCCTTGCGTCCGGAGCCGGACTTCTTGCCGCCGCCGTCCTGCTTGTTGACCGTGGCCCAGGCGCGTTCTTCGGCTTCCTTCTTGGATACGCCCTCCTTCTGGTACTGCTGCTCGATATGCTCGGCCTGGCGTTTCTGTTTGTCGGTATAAGACGATTTTTCTCCGCGAGGCATGACTGCTCTCCTGATCGGATTCGTGGAATCGCTGTATGACGAGCCCGACGCTAACCGCTCGGGAGTTAAGACCGGGGCAGCGCCTCGTTAGCGCGGGGTAGTCGGTTCATCTGCGGGCCGTCACTGCGGCGATGGTCACCGACGCCTCACATCGCCCCGGTTATCTAGAATCTTCACTCGGCCGGGAGCGCATGCATGGAGTGGATGAATCAGCTGTGGGTCGTCGGCGGCACCGCCTACGCGATGGTGCTCGGCGGCACCATCGGCCTGGAACGCGAGTTGAAGAATCGGCCGGCGGGCTTCCGCACCCACATGCTGGTCGCAGGCGCGTCTTCGCTGCTGGTCGGCGTGGGCCAGCTGGCGATCATGGACCCGCGCTTCCGTATACCGTTCCTGGTCAATATCGACCCGCTGCGCCTGGTCGAGGCCGTCGTGGCCGGCGTGTCCTTCATCGGCGCCGGTACCATATTCGCCCAACGCGGGGGCCAGGCGGTCTCGGGCATCACCACTGCGGCCTCGTTGCTGATGGTGGCGGTCATCGGTGCCAGTACCGGCTTGCGCTATCACCTGCTCGCCCTCGCCGCGACCTTGCTGACTCTGCTGGTGCTGTTCCTGCTCAACTTCGCAGAACGCAAGGTCGGCACCAAGGCGCCGCCGGACGAATCGTCCTGAGGCTCAAAGCCTGGGCAAGCGTTGCCGGCTCTCGGCGAATCCTTCCCAGGGGTCGATGCGCAGGCGAGAGGCGCGGCGCAGGGCCTTGGCCAGATCGAAGTCGGTGGAGGAACGCGCGCGCGAGAACTCGTCCCAACGCAAGGGCATCGCCACCGGCGCGCCTTCGCGCGCGCGCAGCGACCAACTGGCCACGCTGGTGGCTCCGCGCGCGTTGCGCAGCCAGTCGATGAAGATGCGTCCCTTGCGCGCGGCCTTGGATGCGGTGGCGAGGTAGCGCTGCGGCGACTGAGCGACCATGGCATCGGCGAAGCCCTCGCTGAAGGCCTTCGCCGCGGCCCAATCCGGGCCGGGCCGGAACGGCGCCACCACGTGCACGCCCTTGCCGCCGGACAAGCGTGGCCAGCTGTCGAGCCCGAGTTCGGCCAGCCGGTCGCGCACTTCGCGGGCGGCGCGCTTGAGTTCGCTCCAGGCGATGTCCTCGGCCGGGTCCAGGTCGAACACCAGCCGGTCCGGCTTGTCCGGCGTTTTCCGCTTCGCGCCCCAGGGATGGAACTCGAGCGTGTTCATCTGCACCAGCGACAGCACGCCCCCGAGGTCGCGCACGTAAACATAGTCGGCCTGGCCGGCGGATTCGCGCAGACTTACCGGGTGCACACCGGGGCCCAGGCTGTCGGCATGGTGTTTCTGGAAGAAACATTGCCCGGCGATACCGTCCGGACAGCGCAGCAGGGACAACGGCCGGTCGACCAGTTCCGGCAGCAGCCAAGCCTCGACCGCGCGGTAATAGTCGGCCACCTCGCCTTTGCTGATCCCCGCGCCGGGATAGACGATGCGTTCGGGATGGGTAAGCCGGGCCTCGCTCATTGCGGGTCTCCTACGAGGACCGGCCGGCGGCCGCCGCGATTCGACCGGCCGCGGCGACGCTCCAAGACGTCCTCGCCCCGGCTCGCGGCGACGCCCCGATCCAGTCCGTCACGCCGACTTGCGCGCGCGCTTCTTGGTCGCCTTCGCGGTCTTCTTGGCGGCTTTCTTGGCCGGGCGCTTGGCCGCGCCCTGCCCGCCCTTCTTCTCCAGGCTGCGTTTGAGCAGCTCGGCGAAGTCGATGACGTTGGTCGCCGCGTTCTCGGGCAGTTTCGACTCGTCCACGGCCTTGCCGCGAACGACCTTCTTGGACTTCACCCGTTGCTCGATGACCTTGTGCAGACGCTGGCGGAAGTCGTCCTTGTAACCGTCCGGCTTCCACTCCCCGCTCATCGACTTGATCAACTGCTCGGCCATGTCGACCTCTCGCGAGGAAATCTTCCACTTCGCCAGCCCGCCCTCGGGCAACTTGTAGTCGCTCGGGTCGACCAACTCCTGGGCGTAGCGCAGGATCATCAGCATCAAGGCCTCGCCCTGGGGTACCACCGCGGCCAGGTACTCGCGGGTGCGGATCACCACTCGGCCGATGCCGATCATGCCGGTGCGCTTGAGCACCTCGCGCAGCAGCACATAGCCCTTCTCGGCCTTCTTGCCGGGTTCCAGCACATAGGGTTTTTCGTAGAACTCCACGCCGATCGAGGAGGCCTCGACGAAGGTGTCGATGTCGACGGTCTCCTTGTGGTCGGGCGCGGCCGCGGCGATGTCGGCTTCCTCGATCACCACGTAACTGCCCTTGTCGTACTCGAAGGCCTTGACGATCTCCTTCCACGGCACTTCCTCGCCGGTTTCCTCGTTGACCCGCTCGTAGCGGATCGGCGCCTTGTTGCGGCTGTCGAGCATGCGGAAATGCAGGTCGACGCGGCGTTCGCCGGTCATCAGCTTGACCGGGATGTTGAGCAGGCCGAACGACAGGGTTCCGGTCCAGATCGGGCGCGCCATGAGCTACCTCGCAAGGCCGGCGCGAATCGCCGGCGGGAACATCGGGGGCTCGACTGTGCCGCCGCGGGCGTTGAACCGAGGTGAACGGCCGGCGAGCCGGCCCCCGTGGGCCATCGCGAGGCATCGGCTGTACTGGCCCTCATCGTCGGCAAACGGGCTCGCGGCCGACGGCACGCCATCCTGCGCTGCCGCGCCGCCGCTTTACGACGCGGCGGCCGCAGCAACGCAGGCCGCGCTCCCCTGCATCAGAGCATCCGGTCGCGCGCCTGTTCGGCGCGGGCCGCGCCGATCGCGGTCTCGACCTGCTTGACCTCTTCCGGTGGCGGCAAGACCGCAGGCAGCCCCAGGGATTCGATCCACAGCTCGCGGGTCCAACCGGTGGTGTGATAGAGGTGATGGTCTTCGTCGGACTCGACCGCCTCGTGCGCCTGCTTCAGGACCTCCAGGCCATCGCCCTTCGCGTGCTCGACCAGGTGGCCGATCAGTTCCCAGTTCATGTGGTCCTTGGTTTCGGCCAGTACCACGCATTCGGCCGCGACCAATTGCGCGGCGTCGGGATCCCCGGCCTGCTGGGCCATGCGGATCGCCTTGACCAGGGACTGGCCGATATGCCCGACGACCTCGCGGCCCGGCGTGCGCTCTTTCGGGTCCAGGCCGAGCTGCTCGAACACGTTGAGCAAGACGCGCTCGTGGGTGCGAGTCTCATCCAGATAGCCTTGCCATTCCTTGTGCAGGTCCTCGTTGACCGCGCATTCGACCGCGGCTTCGTAGATCTTGATGCCGCCCTGCTCGGTCTCCAGCGCCTGATACAGCAATTCGCGGACTTGCGGGGCGTGCGGCTGGGTCTTTTTCATGCTGACGGTCCTCATTCTGTAAGGGGTCGGGAATCGTTCTTGGGGAGGGTGTCGGAGACGGGCCTGGACACGGGATGCACATCGCAGGGCGCCCCGGCGCGGGCCCTGCGGGCCAGGCGCTCGTAACGCTGGCGGAATTTCTCGAGCGTTTCCTCGTCGAGTTCCTCGAGATCGAGCAAGGCGTCCTCGGCCGCCTTGGTCGCGCGTATCAACTCGTCGAGCTTGATCTGCACCGCAGCGGCGTCGCGGTTCTGCGAGTTCTGGATCAGGAACACCATCAGGAAGGTGACGATGGTGGTACCGGTGTTGATGACCAGTTGCCAGGTGTCGCTGAAACCGAACAAGGGGCCGGACACGACCCAGGCGAGCACCACGCCGACCGCGAGCGCGAAACACAGCGGCTGCCCGGTAAAGCGGCAGGCCGCCTTCGCACCGCGCTCGAACGCATGACGCAGGCTCATAGGCGTGCAGTCCTTCGTTCGAGTCGGTTCCAGGCTGCCTCGACCACGGTGCGGGCTTCGTCCCATTCCAGCCGCGACGCTCCGCGGGTACGCCGATAGCCCACGTCGATGCCGTCGCGCATCTCGTCCAGGGTCCTGCCGCGGCTGCGCATGTAAGCGTCCAGCCCGATTTTCACCGCAGGCTCGTAGTCGCTGTAGCGCAAGCCCGGCCTGTCGACCAGGCCGCGATAGTGATTGCGCCAATAGCTCAACTCGGAATCGAGGTCCAACACTTCGAGCCCG
Organism: Lysobacter sp. 1R34A; assembly: GCF_051217035.1. NCBI lineage: Bacteria > Pseudomonadati > Pseudomonadota > Gammaproteobacteria > Lysobacterales > Lysobacteraceae > Lysobacter > Lysobacter sp. 1R34A. The sequence continues at coordinate 89,655 of NZ_JBPKJP010000001.1, read as the reverse complement.
GGCGTCGCCTGCGCGGCATCGCCGGCCGATGCTTCGATGGTCGCAACATCCGTTTCGGGGAAGCGGGTGGTATAGACGGTCATGATCTACTCCTTGAACAGACCCAGGCGCATGGCGAGCAAGCAGCCGCGTGGGCAGAACCGGTTGGGGCGAAACATCACCCGATGCCGCGGCGAATGCGATGTGTTGGGGGTGGCACGCTCGCGGTTGGAACGTAGGGAATTCTGGAATCACAGTGCCACTTCGCCGCGCGAAGGCGATGTCATCGTCGCGGCGAAACGGTATCGATTCATTCATCAAGTTCAAGACGATTCGGCGCGCTGGCTTAACGCTTCAGCGGGAAACAGCGACGCAGTTCGCAGTGCCTGTTCACCTGTCCGAACGGGCTGCCGCCGCCATCGACGCGAGGTTGAAATGTCGCGTCGCGGCTTACGCCGCTCCTACAGGGGCGGTTCGCCGCGAAGCCTGCTCATGCAGGAGCGATGTGAGTCGCGACAAGGGTCGTGCAGAGATGATCAGGCCGTCGCCGCTCGGCGAAGCGGCGCGCCCTCGCCGGGGTAGGAGCGGCGCGAGCCGCGATCGCGGGCGCGCAGAGGTGACTAGGCCGTCGTCGTTCGTCGAAGCGGTGTGCTCTCGCGGGGTAGGTGCGGCGCGAGCCGCGACCACGGGACGCGCAGAGCCGACAAGGCTGATGTCGTCCATCGAGGCGGCGTGCGTTCGCCTGGGTAGGAGCGGCGCGAGCCGCGACATCGCTGCAGCGATCTTGCAGCGCATTGCTCGATCGGGCGAGATCAAAGATCAAGATCAAACCCAAAGCTTCCGCCACTAAAGCGGCGAGTTACTTTCTTTTGTCTAAAGCAACAAAAAGAAAGGTAACCAAAGAAAAGTGCTTTGTTCTGAATCGCAGGCCCGCGCGTTCGATGCATCCGCGGTGATTTTTCATACGGGACATCCCTGTCCCGATGAAAAACGGCCCGCATCCCTGCGGGCCGCCCTCCGGGTCTTCTTTGGCCTTCGCTAGTGCCCGGCTGCGCACAGCCACAGCCACAGCCACAGCCAAGATAAAGACAACAGCGATAGCAACAGCAATAGCAACAGCAATAGCAATAGCAATAGCAATAGCAAGCAACAGCTACGGCGGCGGCAACCAAAACCAAAACCAAAACCGAATGATGGGCCGAACGCCGAAACCTGTCGCCGCCCGCTTACCGCCGCGCCAAATTCCGCATTACTTCATCGATGCTGGCCTCGGCCGCGGCGGCGGCGCTGCCGGGTCGGCGCAGCAGCAAGCGGTGGACTTCGCGCTGGGCGTCGGCCGGCAACGGGGCCAGTTCTTCGACCTGGCCGGCGAGCAGGCTGGCGACCGCGACGCCGTCGCGGAAGGCGATGCGGGCGCCGGGGATACGCGGCACCTTGACGCCGGCCAGGACGCCGCCGGTCAGGTTCAGGGGGTCGGCGGCGGAGACGCAGATCGTCGCGCCGTCGTGCGCGCGCTGACGGATCTGGCGCAGGCTGTTGACCGCGTCGGGCAAGGCGAACTGCTCGCCGGTCATGCCGCTGACGAAACGGCCGCCGCGGATTTCGCCGCGCGCCTCCAGGCGCCGGTAGACGCGCAGCAGGTCGCGCCACGGCGGCAGCCAGGCGGCTTCGCGCTGGATCAGTCGCCAGAACACCACGCCGTAGCGTTCGAGCAGACGCCAGGCAATGTGTTCGCTGGCCTCGGCGCTGCGGCCCGCATCGGCGGACTCGCTTTCGGCCTCGGCCGGACGGGTCAGCGACCAGCGGCCGGCGTCCTGCAGGTCGGTCAGCAAGGCCCGGCGACGGCGGCTGCCATGGGTGGAGGCGCGCTTGGACGGCGGCACCAGCAAGGCGCGCAGCCCGGCGAAGCTGTCGCAGGTGATCCGGCCGCGGGTGACCAGTTCGCCCAGCGCTTCTTCGAGCTCGGTGCGCAGCAGATGCGCGTCGCGTTCGAGTTCGTCGAAGAACGAGGCGCCGCGCGCTTCCAGGACGGCGAGGACGCGCTGCGCGCGTGAGGACACCGGCGCCGGGTCGGCCTTGCGGCCGGCGGCAAGACGCCAATCGGCCAGGGCGCGCCGCGGCAGCAGCACGATCGGCGTCTGCCGCACGCTCGGCACGCCCTGCGGCACCGGCGCCGCCGGAGTGCCGTTGCCCGCAGCCTGGCTCGCACCATTGGCCGCGCCGGCGTTCGCGTCGGGACGCAGGCGCGCCCAGGTCACCCGGCCCGCAGCGCAGAGTTCGTCGAGCCAGCTCGAATCGTAGTCGGCGATGCGCGCCGGCAGCAGTTCGCTTTCCCAGACCGAGGCCGGCGCTTCATAGCCTTCGAGTTGTTCCAGCACCGCGCGCAGGGCCTGGGGCCCGTTCATCCGAGTCGACGCCGACAGGTGCTGCCAGTCGAACAGGAAGCGGGCGAAATCGCGCGGTGCGACCGGTTCGATCTCGCGGCGCAAGCGGCCGACGGTGTAGCGGTGAATGCGGGCGAGCAGATGGCGCTCGCACCATTCCTCGTCGCCGCCGAGCAGGCTGTCGCGGCCGAAGCGGCCACGCATGACATAGCCTTCCTGTTCCAGCCGCAGCAGGCCCAGTTCGATCTCGCCCGGGTCGCGATGCGCGTCGTGGGCCAGCGCCGCCGCGGTGACCGGGCCGAGCGCGGTCAGGCGCGAGCGCAGCAGTTCGATCGAGGCCTCCTCGCGGCTCCAGGCGGTCGCGAGGTACTCCTCCGGCACCGTCACCGCCGGTTCGGCCACGGCATCGGCGAACAGCGCCCGGGCCTGCGGCAGGTTTTCGGTCGCGACCCACCAGGCCGGCGGCTCGCTCGGCGACAGGCGCAAGGCGGCGGCGCGGCCGCTGTCGGCCAGCGCGCTCAACCAGGGGGCCCACTCGTTCGCCGCGGCCTCGGCCACGGTGACGAAGCCGAGCCCCATCAAGGCCTCGTGCATTTCGTCGGCGTCGCGCACTTCCGGCCAGGCTTCGCCGCGGACGGCCTCGATCGCTTCCGGGTCGAGCCGGCCGAGGTCGTCGGCGCTGTCGGCCTCGGCGTAGCGCCGCGCCATCACCGCCTGGGTGCGGCGTTCTTCCAGCGGCGCATCGTCGAGGAAGGCATAGGGCCGCGCGTTGATCGCTTCGGCGGCGATCGGCGACGGCGCGGTGACGTCGCGCCCGATCACCTGCAGCTCGCCCCGCTCCAGCCGCCGCAGCATGCGCAGCCAGCCGGCGCTGTCCATCGCCTCGTACAGGCAATCGTGCAGGGTCTGCGCGACCAGCGGATGGTCCGGCACCTCGCGCTCGCCGACCAGGTTCTCGGCGCAGGCGACCTGGTCGGGGAACACCGTCGCCAGCAGGTCTTCGCTCTTCATCCGCTGCAACTGCGGCGCGACCTTGCGCCCGCCGACGAAGCGCGGCAGGGCCAGCGCGGTGGTCGCGTTCCAGCGCCAGCGCACCGCGAACAGCGGCGCATCGAGCAGGGCCTGGGTCAGCACGTCGAGCGCCGAAGCCGAATGCAGGTAGCGGGCCACGTCTTCGAGCGGGAAACTGTGGCTGGTCGACAACGACAGCACGATCGCGTCCTCGGTCGCCGCGGCCTGCAACTCGAAATTGAATTTGCGGCAGAAGCGCTTGCGCAGGGCCAGGCCCCAGGCGCGGTTGATGCGGCTGCCGTAGGGCGAATGGATCACCAACTGGGTGCCGCCGGACTCGTCGAAGAAGCGCTCGAACACCAGCCGTTGCTGGCTCGGCACCACCCCGAGCGCCTGGCGGGTGCGGCCGAGATAGTCGACTAACTGGATCGCGGTCTCGGCGTCGAAACCGAAGGTCTCGCTGAGCGCTCGCGCCGCCTCTCCGGCCTGGCGCGACTCGGCGAGCAACGCGTCGACCGCTTCGCGCAGGCGCGACACGCTGGCCGACAATTCGTCGCTGCGGCCCGGCGCTTCGCCGAGCCAGAACGGGATGTTCGGCGGCTGGCCCTGGGCGTCCTCGACCCGCACCCGCCCCGGCTCGACCCGCAGGATGCGGTAGCTGGCGTTGCCGAGCTGGAACACGTCGCCGGCCAGGCTTTCGACGGCGAAATCCTCGTTGACGTTGCCGATGGTGACGGCCTCGGGTTCGAGCAGAACGCTGTAGTCGCCGGTGTCGGGGATGGTGCCGCCCGACATCACCGCGGTCATGCGGCTGCCGCGGCGCGCGCGCAGGCGGCCGTGCACGGCGTCGCGGTGGATGTAGGCCGAACGCGGCCCGCGCCGGGTGGTGAAGCCGTCGGCGAGCATGCGCACGATCGCGTCGAAATCCTTGCGCTGCAGCCCGGCATACGGCCAGGCGCGGCGCAGGCAGGCGAACAGCGCGTCCTCGCTCCATTCCTGCGCGGCGACCTCGGCGACGATCTGCTGCGCCAGCACGTCCAGCGGCGCCAGCGGGATCTGCAGCGCGTCCAGTTCGCCGCGGCGCACGCTGTCGAGCAAGGCCGCGCATTCGACCAGGTCGTCGCGGGACTGCGGGAACAAGCGCCCTTTCGGCACCCCGCCGACATGGTGGCCGGCGCGGCCGACCCTTTGCAGGAACGAGGCGATCGCACGCGGCGAACCGAGCTGGCAGACCAAGTCGATGTCGCCGATGTCGATGCCGAGTTCCAGCGAGGCGGTCGCCACCAGCACGCGCAGCTCGCCGCGCTTGAGTCGCTGCTCGGCGTCCAGGCGCAGTTCGCGCGACAGGCTGCCGTGGTGCGCGGCGACCGCATCCTTGCCGAGGCGGTCGGCGAGATGGCGCGCGGCGCGTTCGGCCATGCGCCGGGTGTTCACGAACACCAGGATGGTGCGGTGTTCGCCGACCAGCGCCGCCAGGCGCTCGTAGACTTCGTCCCATTGCTCGTGCGACATCACCGCCGACAGCGGCGAACCCGGCAGTTCCAGGGCCAGGTCGCGCTGCTTGGCGTAACCGATATCGACGATCGTGCAATCGGGGCGGCCGTCCGGGTCGACCGCATCGGCGCCGACCAGGAACCGCGCCACTTCGTCGATCGGCTTCTGCGTGGCCGACAGGCCGATCCGCACCGGCGGCTGCGCGCACAACTCGCGCAGGCGTTCGAGGGTGAGGCTGAGATGGCTGCCGCGTTTGTCGTCGGCAACCGCATGGATTTCGTCGACGATCACCGTGCGCACGGTCGAGAGCATGGCCCGGCCCGACTCCGAGCCCATCAGCACGTACAACGACTCGGGCGTGGTCACCAGGATGTGCGGCGCCTTGCGCCGCATCGACTGGCGCTCGCCGGCCGGGGTGTCGCCGGTACGCACCGCGGTGCGGATGCCGGGGTCTTCCAGGCCCATGCCGCGCAAGGCCTCGCCGATCCCGGCCAACGGCGCGACCAGGTTCAAATGGATGTCGTTCGACAGAGCTTTCAACGGCGAGACATAAACCACCGCGGTCTCGTCGCGCAGGCCGTGTTCCAGCCCTTCGCGGACCAGTGCGTCGATCGCCGCGAGGAAGGCGGTCAGGGTCTTGCCCGAGCCGGTCGGCGCCGCGACCAGGGTGTTGCGCCCGGCACGGATCGCCGGCCAGGCGAGCTCCTGGGCCTGGGTCGGCGCCGGAAACGCCGAGCGGAACCAACTGGCGATGGCGGGGTGGAAATCGTCGAGGACCATGGGTTCGCCGCGTCGCCGCGGCCTGATGTCGTCCAACCTTAGATGGGGTCGATTCTGGCATCCCTAAACCGCCTGAAGACTGGAATCGGAGGGTTTTCGCTGGCCCGGTGAACGATTCAGCCGGGTCGCGGGCGCATGGGCGACATCGCCGCATAGCCCTGATCGTCGCAACCGCCAAGCCGCGTCGTCACGCCGGCCGAAGCTTGACCTTCCCATCATGGGAAGCCGCAACCTGCACGGCATCCGAATCCGGACTTCCGTGAGGACTCCCGCATGAATGCCGCCCGCCGACCGCAGCGACACCCGCTCCAGCAGCACCCGACCCAACAGCATCCGACCCGGCAGCACCCGCCCGCCGATCCGGCGCCGACAACGGCTGCGCAATCGCTGCGCATCGGCATCGTCGGCATGACCTGCGGCTCCTGCGTGGCCCGGGTCGAGAAGGCCTTGCGCGCGGTGCCCGGCATAGAGAGCGCCAGCGTCAACCTGGCCACCGAAACCGCCGAGCTAGGCTCGGTCACGGCCGTCTCAGCGGCTGAGATCGAACGTGCGGTAGCCGCGGCCGGTTATGCCGTGCTCACCCGCGAGGTCGCGCTGGAAATACGCGGCATGAACTGCGGCTCCTGCGTGGGCCGGATCGAGAGGGCGCTGAGCGCGGTCGCCGGGGTGGTCGCGGCTTCGGTCAACCTGGCGACCGAGCGGGCGACAGTGAAGGTGTTCGACGGGGTCGAGCCGGCCGCGTTGCTCGACGCGGTGGCGCGTGCCGGTTACGCCGCCGCCCTGCCCGCCGCGGCTTCGTCCGGCGACGGCGACGGCGATGGCGATGGCGATGGCGATGGCATTGGCAACGCCCCCGCGCAGGCCGGCCATGCCGAAGCCCCGGCCTCGCCGGCGATGTCGCACGAGACCCGTCACTTGCTGATCGCCGCCGTGCTGTCGCTGCCCCTGGTCGCGCCGATGCTCGGCCTGCTGTTCGGCGAGCACTGGATGCTGCCGGGCTGGCTGCAGTTCGCGCTCGCCACGCCGGTGCAGTTCTGGCTCGGCGCGCGTTTCTATCGCGCCGGCTGGCATGCGCTGCGTGCGCGCAGCGGCAACATGGACCTGCTGGTCGCGCTCGGCACCAGCGCCGGTTACGGCCTGAGCCTGTATCACCTGCTGCGCGGCGACAGCAGCGCGCTGTACTTCGAGACCTCGGCGGTCATCGTCACCCTGATCCTGCTCGGCAAATGGCTGGAAGCGCGCGCCAAGCGCCAGACCACCGCGGCGATCCGCTCCTTGCAGGCGCTGCGTCCGCTCAGTGCGCGGGTGTTGCGCGACGGCGTCGAGACCGAACTGCCGATCGCGCAACTGCGCATCGGCGACCGGGTGGTGGTGCGCCCGGGCGAACGCATCCCCGCCGACGGCCGCATCGAGGAGGGCCGCAGCCATGTCGACGAGTCGCTGATTACCGGCGAATCGCTGCCGGTCGCGCGCGGCGAAGGCGACCGGGTCACCGGCGGCGCGGTCAACGGCGAGGGCCGCATCGTGGTCGAAACCCTCGCGGTCGGCGCCGAGAGCGCCTTGGCGCGGATCATCCGCCTGGTCGAGGACGCGCAGGCGAAAAAGGCGCCGATCCAGCGTCTGGTCGACAAAGTCAGCGCGGTGTTCGTGCCGGTGGTGATCGCGCTGGCGCTGGCCACCCTGCTCGCCTGGGGCCTGTCGAGCGGCGACTGGAACCAGGCCATCCTCAACGCGGTCGCGGTGCTGGTGATCGCCTGCCCTTGCGCGCTCGGCCTGGCTACGCCGACCGCGATCATGGCCGGCACCGGCGCCGCCGCGCGCGCCGGCCTGCTGATCAAGGACGCCGAGGCGCTGGAGCTCGCGCATCGCATCGACACCATCGCCTTCGACAAGACCGGCACTCTGACCGTCGGCGAGCCGGTGCTGGCCGAACTGATCGCCATCGACGGCGACCGCGACGCGGTGCTGGCCCAGGCCGCGGCGCTGCAGTCGGGCAGCGAGCATCCGCTGGCGAACGCCGTGGCTCACGCTGCCGCCGGGCTGAAGCTGCCCTCGGCCTCAGCGGTCGTCGCCGTGCCCGGGCGCGGCCTGCGCGGCCGGGTCGAGGGCCGCTCGCTGCTGCTGGGCAGCACGCGCATGCTCGAAGAACTGGGCGCTGAACTGGCACCGTGGCGCGCCCAGGCCGAACTCCTGAGCGCGAGCGGCCACAGCGTGTCGTGGCTGGCGTCCGAGGAAGCGCCCTCCGCTGCCGCGAACGTTCGCGTGCTCGCCCTGCTCGGCTTCCGCGACACTCCGCGCGCCGACGCCAAGGCCGCGATCGAGCGCCTGCATGCGCTCGGCCTGCGCACGGTAATGATTTCCGGCGACCATGCCGGCGCCGCGCGCAGCATCGCCGACTCGCTCGGCATCGACGAGGTCCGCGCCGACGTACTGCCGGAACAAAAAGCCGCGGTAGTCGCCGAACTGGCGCGCCACGGCACCGTGGCGATGGTCGGCGACGGCGTCAACGACGCCCCGGCGCTGGCCGCGGCCGATGTCGGCATCGCCATGGGCAGCGGCACCGACGTGGCGATGCACGCCGCCGGCATCACCCTGATGCGTGCGCAGCCGGGCCTGGTCGCCGACGCGATCGACATCTCGCGCCGCACCACCCGCAAGATCCGTCAGAATCTGTTCTGGGCGTTCGGCTACAACGTGGCCGGCATCGCCCTGGCGGCGATGGGCTGGCTCGACCCGATCGTCGCCGCCGCGGCGATGGCCTTCTCCAGCATCAGCGTGCTCGGCAATACCCTGTTACTGCGACGCTGGCGCCCGGCCGCCGCTCGATGAGGACCGTCTCCATGCCCCTTAAGCCACTGCCGCCCGAACTCGCCCAGGCCAAGGCCGACGGCCTGCACAACATCGGCGAAGCCGCCGCGCTCAGCGGCGTCAGCGCGAAGATGATCCGCCACTACGAAAGCATCGGCCTGATCCCGCCGGCCGGGCGCAGCATCGCCGGCTATCGCTTGTACAGCGACAACGACCTGCACCGCCTGCGCTTCATCAAGCGCTCGCGCTCGCTGGGGTTTTCGATCAAGCAGATCGAGACCCTGCTCGGGCTGTGGGACAACCGCTCGCGCGAAAGCGTCGAGGTTAAACGCTTGGCGCTGGCCCATGCCGAGGAACTCGCCGCCAAGATCCGCGAGATGCAGGCCATGCAGCGCATCCTCGAAGAACTGGCGCACCGCTGCCACGGCGACCACCGGCCGGATTGCCCGATCCTGGAGGATCTGGCGGCGCCGAACGCCTAAGCGCGGTCGAGGCTCCAGGGCTTCAAGGGTGGGAGCGGCGCGAGCCGCGACAGCGATCTGCGGCCGCGGTTGATGCTCCATGCACGTTGCGACAATCGGGTGTGTTGTCGGTTCCAGAGACATACGCCGCTCTACAGGGACAGCGGCGTCGCTGCCCGAAGTTTGTAGGAGCGGCGTGAACCGCGACCATGATGTTTGAGCCGTGGTCGATGGACGAGCCAGGTCGCACTGGACGCACACGCGTCGGCTGCAAAAACATGCACCGCCGCCCGCATTGGCGCGGTCGCGGCTTGCGCCGCTCCTAAAGGGACAGCAGCGTCGCTACCCGGAGTTTGTAGGAGCGGCGTAAGCCGCGACCGCGATATCAAACGTGGTTGCGCGCCACCGCCGCGAGGGCCTGGCGGGTTTCCTCGCCGTCGCGGCGGCCCATGGCTTCGGCGGTTTCGGCGAGCCAACGCTTGGCTTCCTCTTCACCGTCCCGGGCGACCCGGTCCAGGTATTCAGGCGCGATCCGCGCCAGCTCTTCGCGCAGGCGCTGCGCACGCTCGTCGTATTGGCGGATCAAGGCGTTTTCGTCGGACGCCTCGATCGCGCCGATTTCGCGCATCGCCTGCAGACGCTCGAGCCACTCGCGACGGCGTTGCTCCGGGTCCATCGCGGCGCGGCTCAATTGAAGCCGATGTCGTAGGCCGTGTTCAGCACGAACTTGGCCGCTTCGGGCAGGTCCGAATCCTGCGCGGCGTCGTTGGCCAGGCCGAGGAATTGGTCGGCGGCGCCGGCGACGAAATCGCCGATCACCCCACCGATTTCTCTGCCGATCATCGTACCCAAGGGACCGCCGAGCGAACCGATGCCCGCGCCGAGAGCCTGACCGATGCCGCTCGCTAGATCGCCGAAAAGGGACATAAACACTCCTTTGCTGGGGGATGGCGTGTGATCCCAGTGTCGTCACGACGAAATCCGGGTCAATCTGGGAATGACCCTAGGCACATGCGGCGACGATGCTGAATCGGCAGCGGTCGGTAGCTGAACGAGATGGCGGACGATGGGGCAGCAAGCGCACGCGAACCCGTCGCCGCAGTGCGGACGGCCTTGAGCGCGGTGCATCGCCATGGCGCGAGCCTCGACGCGACGCTCAGTTGAGTTTGGCCACCCACGACAGCGGCATGCGTTTCATCAGCCAGCCGAGCAAGGCCCAAGGCCACCACGGCACGTAGGCCTTGGCCGGTTCCTTGTCGATCGCGCGCACCAGCAAGCGGCAGCCGGTGGCCTCGTCGATGATGTAGGGGGTCTGCTTGGCCGGCGCCCGGTCGTTCATTTCGGTGCGGATATAGCCCGGAAAAATCGTGCTGACCTTGATCGAAGGCTTGCGCAGCATGTCGGTGCGGATGCCTTCGGCGAGCGAGGCGACGCCGGCCTTGCTCGCCGCATAGGCGGTAAGCCCGCCGCGCATGCCGCGCATCGCGCTCATCGAGGAGATCAACACCAGATGGCCGAGCCCGGCTTCGCGGAAGATTTCCATCGCCGCCTCGCATTGCGCGAGCGCGGCGAGGAAATTGGTCTCGACGATGTTGCGGTTGAGGGCGAACTGGCCCTTGCCGACCGGCGCGCCCTGGCCGATGCCCGCGTTGACGATGATCCGGTCGAGCGCGCCGAGCTCGGCGCGCAGGGAACGGAACAATGCGAACACCTGCTCGTGATCGGTGACGTCGAGACTGCGGATGGCGACGCGAATGCCGGGGTGCGCGGCTTCCAGTTCGGCCTTGAGCGCTTCCAGGCGATCCAGCCGCCGCGCGCACAGGGCCAGGTCGCTGCCGGCGCGGGCGAACTCGCGCGCCATGCCGCGGCCGAGTCCGGAACTCGCGCCGGTAATGAGGATGTGCTTGCGCATGCGGCCGGCTCCCAGTGGCGATTGCCACGATCGGTTCAGCGATAAGTGACGAGGCCTTCGCGCGCCTGCAGATGCGCGTGACCGTTGAAGGTGGACAGCCGCAGGCCGCTGCGCGCGACGTGCAACTGGGTAACGCCGGCGTTGACCAGGCTCCAGCTCAGGCGCAGCGCCTGCGCGTCCGGCGCATCGAGCAGGCCTTGCACGACCGCGGCGATCGGGCCGCCCGAGGTGAACACCCACACGTTGGCCGAGCCCGCCGCGGCGTCGGCCGCGGCCTGCAAGGCGTCGCGACAGCGCTGCCGGAACGCCGGCCAGCTCTCGCTGTAATCGTGGTCGTGCTCGCCGCCGGCCCAGCGCGCCATCGCCGCGGCGAACAACGACTGGAAGGCGCGGCGTGGATCGGCGGCTGCGCCCAGCTCGGCGATCAGGCGTTCGTGGTCGCCGTATTCGGGGCGATGACGGGCGACGATTTCGCGATGGTCGAACTCGTTCCAGCGCGGGTCGGTCGCCATCTCTGGCGCCCGCGCCTCGAGCCCTTTCCCGCGGCCCGAGTGCATCGCCGCCAGGCATTCCTCCGCGGTCTGCCGATGCCGGCGCATGCCGCCGGCGACGACCCGGTCGCCCTCGCGCCACAGCGGCGCGAGCGCGGCGCCGAGCAAGCGCGACTGTTCGCGGCCGCGCTCGCTGAGTTCGTCGTAGTCGGCCGCGCCGAACGCGGCTTGCCCATGGCGGACCAGGTGGATGCTCGCCGCCATCTCAGGCGCCCGGCCCGCGGCGGTCGCGCGCGATCGCGCGGCGGCAACGCCAGTGCAGATAGTTCACCGACAGCCAGAAGCGCTTGAACGCCGGGTTGCGAGTCTGGCCGTGGTGATAGCGGTAGTAGATCTGTTGCGCGATCGCCGACAGGCGGAACAGGCCATAGACCTCATAGAAGGCCCAGCTGCGCGGGCGCAGGCCGGTGCGTTCGCTGTAGTACTCCATCACTTCGCGGCGGCTGAGCATGCCGGGCAGATGGGTCGGTTGCCGGCGAGTGCTCTGGGCGATGAAGTCGTCTCCGGCCTCGACCCAGTAAGCCAGGGTATTGCCGAGATCCATCAGCGGGTCGCCGAGCGTGGCCAGCTCCCAGTCGAGCACGCCGATCACCCGGGTCGGGTCCCGCGCATCGAGCACCACGTTGTCGAACCGGAAGTCGTTGTGGGTGAGGCAGATGCGCTCCTCCTGCGGCAGGTTGGCGCGCAGCCAGTCGATGATCGCGCGGCCACTGGGCACGTTCCAGGTGCGGGCATCGGCATAACGCCGGCTCCAGCCGTCGATCTGGCGCTGGATGTAGCCGGCGCCGGCGGCGAGCTGTTCCAGCCCGGCTGCGCGGTGGTCGACCTGGTGCAAGGCGATCAAGGTATCGAGTACGTTGACGCACAGGCTGCGCACCTGTTCGCGCGACAGCTCGACACCGCGCGGCAGGTTCTTGCGCGGGATCGGGCCGTCCAGGCGCTCCATCACGTAGAACTCGACGCCGATCACCGTCTCATCGCTGCAGTGGGCGTGCATCGCCGGCACGAACGGGAACACCGGTTTCAAGGCCTGCTGAATCCGGTACTCGCGGCCCATGTCGTGCGCCGACTTGGCCTTCCTGCCGGCCGGCGGGCGGCGCAGGATCAGGTCGTCGTTGTCGTAATGCAGGCGGTAGGTCCAATTGGACGCGCCGCCGGCGTACTGACTGACCACCGGCGTGCCGCGCAGATGCGGCAGGCGTGGTTTCAGCCAGGCGTCGACGGCGGCGGCATCGAGTTCTTCCCCGGCGCGCACCGCGCGGCTGCCGTCGCCGGCGGCATCGTTGGCGACGCGCTCGCTCATGCCCTGCCGTCCGCGCCGGCCGGCTTCTTCCTGGCGCGGCCGCCCTGCCCGGCGCGGCGCATCGCCGCCTCGTAAAAGCGATAGGGCAGCAGGCGCTTGAGCATCCAGAAACGCCGCGCCGAGGCATGAGTCAGGATGCGGAATTCGCCGCGGGCGACGCCGTCGCGGATCATCGCCGCGATCTCGTCGGCGCCGATGCCGGCCTCGTCGACCAACTTGCGCATCCAGCGCGCATAACGCGGGTCGGTGTTGCGCAGGCTTTCGCCGAGGTTGGTGCGGAAGAACGCCGGACAAGCGACGGCGAGGCGGATGCCGTCGGCCCCGAGTTCGGCCTTGAGGGTCTCCGACAGCGCCACCACCGCGGCCTTGGTGGCGTTGTAGGCGGCCGCGTACGGCGGGTGGATCAGCCCGGCCATCGAGGCGATGTTGAGTATCGTGCCGCCGCCCTGGCGGCGCAGGATCGGCGCGAAGACCTTGCAGCCGCGCACCACGCCGAGCAGGTTGACGTCGATCATCCATTGCCAGTCGGCGATGGGCATCGCTTCCAGCGGGCCCATGTCGGCGACGCCGGCGTTGTTGACGACCAGGTCGACGCCCTGCCACTGCGCCAGCAGCCAGTCGGCCGCGGCCTGCAGGTCTTCTTCGCGGGTCACGTCGCAATGCAGGCAGTGCGCGGTCGCACCGAGCGCCTGCAAGGCCGCGAGGGTTTCCGCGCCGCGCATGGCGTTGACGTCGCCGATGCACACGCGCGCCCCCTCGCGCGCATAGCCTTCGGCGAGCGCGCGGCCGAGGCCGGAGGCGCCGCCGGTGATGAAGACTCGTCGGCCCGCGCTCATGCGGCTTCCCTGGCGCTGCGGCCGAGGCCGTATTTGGCCAGTTCCATGCGCGCGACCATGGCGCGATGCACTTCGTCGGGTCCGTCGGCGATGCGCAAGGCGCGCGCGATCATGAACAAACCGGTCAGCGGCACATCGTGGGACACCCCGGCGCCGCCATGGATCTGGATCGCCTGGTCGACGATGTCCTGCAGCAGGTTCGGCGCGACCACCTTGATGGCCGAGATTTCGGTCATCGCTGCCTTCACTCCGAAACGTTCGATCTTCCAGGCCGCGTACAGGGTCAGCAGACGCGCCTGATCGATGGCGATGCGCGCCTGGGCGACGCGTTCGAGGTTGCCGCCGAGGCGCAGGATCGGCTGGCCGAAGGCCAGGCGCGCGCTGCCGCGGCGGATCATCAGTTCCAGGGCGCGCTCGGCCGCACCGATGGCGCGCATGCAGTGGTGGATGCGGCCCGGCCCGAGCCGGCCCTGGGCGATCGCGAAGCCCTGCCCCAGCCCGACCAGCAACTGGTCCTTCGGCACGCGCACGTTGTCGAATACGACTTCGCCATGACCGTAAGGCGGGTCGTACTCGCCGAAGGTCGGCAGCATGCGTTCGACCCGCACGCCCGGCGCGTCCAGCGGCACCAACACCATGCTGTGGCGCGCGTGAGGTTCGGCCTCGGGGTTCGACAACCCCATGAAGATCGCCAGCCGCGCATCGGGATGGCCGATGCCGGTCGACCACCACTTGCGCCCGTCGAGCACCAGTTCGTCGCCGTCGGCGCGAATCGTCGCCTGCATGTTGGTCGCGTCCGAGGAGGCCACACCGGGTTCGGTCATGCAGAACACCGAGCGGATCTCCCCGGCCAGCAACGGCGCCAGCCAGCGCGCTTTCTGCGCCGGCGTGCCGAAGTGATGCAGCACTTCCATGTTGCCGGTGTCGGGCGCGTTGCAGTTGAAGACTTCCGCGGCGAATTCGTAGTGCCCCATCGCCTCGGCCAGGGGCGCGTATTCGAGCACCGACAGGCCGCCGCCGAGCCCGGCATCGGGCAGGAACAAATTCCACAGCCCGGCCTCGCGCGCCAGCGCCTTGAGTTCGCCGATACGCGGATGCACGCGCCAACGGCGCCAGTCGGCGCCGGCGTTGAGTTCGGCGTTCTCGCGACGGTACCGGGCCTCGAACGGCTCGATGTGTTCGGCGATGAAGCCGCGCAGGCGTTGCAAGTGCTCGACGGTACGGGCGCTCGGAGCGAAGTCCATCACGGATTCCTGGCGCGGGCGGCGGCCCGGTCCGGATCATCCTAGGCGGGCGGCCGGGCTGAATGAAGTGATATTTGCTAACTTCCCATCATGAGCCAGATTCACAGCAGGACCGACCAGCTCGACCTCAACCTGCTCAAGGTGTTCGAGGCGGTGTATCGCGAACAGAACCTCAGCCGCGCCGCCCAGGCCTTGTTCCTGACCCCGTCGGCGGTCAGCCACGCCGTGGCCCGCCTGCGCCTGCAGTTCGGCGACCCCTTGTTCGTCCGCGACGGCCGCCGCATGAGCCCGACCCCGGCCTGTCAACGCTTGGCGCCGAGCCTGCTCGACGCCCTCGGCCGGCTGCGCGAACTGCTGCAGCAATGGGACCGCTTCGATCCGGCGCGAACCCGGCAGTCGTTCCGCATCGGCATGCCCGATGCGACCGAGAGCGCCTTGCTGCCGGCGCTGGCGCAGGCGCTGGATGCGCAGGCGCCGGGCGCGACCCTGGCGAGCGTCGCGGTGGCGCGGCGCGAACTCGGCCGCGAACTCGCCGGCGGCCAGGTCGACCTGGCCATCGATGTGGCGCTGCCGATCAGCGAACCGGTGCGGCACCGGCCCCTGTTCCAGGACGGCTTCTGCGTAGTGATGCGCCGCGGCCACGCGCTGGCGAAACGGCTGAGCTTGAAGCAGTACCTGCAGGCGCGGCATGTCGCGGTGTCGACCCGCGCCAGTGGTCAGGTGATCGAGGACATCGCCCTGCTCAACCTCGGCCTGCAGCGGCCGATCGCGTTGCGCTGCCAGAACTACCACTCCGCCTGCCAGGTCGTGGCCGAGTCCGACCACCTGCTGACCATGCCGGCCGGCCTGGCCGGGCGCATCGCCGCCAGCGCCCAGTTGCAGCGCGCCACGGTGCCGTTCGCGCTGCCGGCGGCGCAGCTGCATCTGTACTGGCACGCCAACAGCGAGTTCGACCCGGCGAACCAGTGGTTGCGGGAGCTGGTGGTGGGGGTATGCGAGAAGGGGGTGTTTGGGTGAGTTCGTTTTTGCGCTATTGGGTGCAGGGCTAGCCGCGGCCAGCCATTCCGATCTTGCGTCGTCTTCGGAGGCTCCTTGTAGGAGCGACGTGAGTCGCGACCGCGGAACGCGCGGAGATCTGAAGGCCGTCGTTATCCATCGAAGCTACGCGCTTTCGCCAGGGCAGGCGCGGCGCAAGCCGCGACCGCCATGCTTCGGTCTTGCGCCGTTTGTGATGTCCTGTGTAGGAGCGACGTGAGTCGCGACACGGGACGCGCAGAGATAACGTGGCCGTCGTCATTCTTCGAAGCGACGCGCCTTCGCCAGGGTAGGAGCGGCGCGAGCCGCGACATCGCTGCGGCGGTCTTGCGGCGCGTCGCTGTCGAGTGAGATCAAAGATCAAGATCAAACCCAAAGCTTCCGCCACTAAAGCGGCGGGTTACTTTCTTTTGTCTAAAGCAACAAAAGAAAGGTAACCAAAGAAAAATGCTTGTTTTTGAATCAGGGCCCCGCACGAGCGATGCTTCCGCGGAGATTTTTCATACGGGACATCCCTGTCCCGATGAAAAACGGCCCGCATCCCTGCGGGCCGCCCTTTGGGTCTTCCATGGCCTTCGCTAGTTCGAAGCTACGCACCGCCACCGCCACCGCCACCGCAGCGAAGGATGGTTTGGGGTAACCCGAGACGATGCGAGACTGAGGCATGGCGGCCGCGACTCGTGTCGCTTCTGCCTATGTTTCGTCGCACATCGCAATCGCAATCGCAATCGCGATCCTGTTGCCTATAAGCTCGGCGGCCGAGATTACCGGCGGGGCCGTTCGGCGCCCGCCGGCACGGCGCGATTCAGTTCGTCGTCGCGGTCTTGGCTTGCGCTTCCTGGGCCAGCGCCGACAGCCGGTCGAGGTTCTGCATCGAGGTGAGGTGGGTGTAGATCAGCCCGAGCGCGCCGGAGCGCAGCAGGTCCGGGATCAATTCGTCGCCGAGCTTGAGCAGGCGCTCTTCCGACACCACGTAAACGCCGCCGAGCTCGCGCTGCGGCTCGCCTTCGCCGCCGAACCGGATCACCCGCTGCTCCAGCAGGTCGAGTTCCTTGAGCTTGGCGGTGAACGCGGCGGTGCGCCGGAACTCGTCGTGGTAGCTGGCCATGAAGCCCATCGCCCGCGCGAGGTTTTCGCTGTCCTCGCCGCTCTCCTGGAACAGCGGCTCGCCCTCCTCTTCCGACAGGCCGTCGTAGGCCATGTCGATGCAGACCGTCATCGTGTTGTTGGCGCGGTCTTCGGTGAGGATGAAGGGGTACTGGCGCAGGAACGCCGGCACGTAGCCGCGCTTCCAGCGCGCATCTTCGCCGACGTAGAGATTTTCCTCGTTGCGCAGGCCGACCATGATCGCCGGCAGGTAATCGCCGCTTTCGAGCTTGGCGAACACGATGGCGTACTCGCAGGCGGCCTGCGTGAACTCGACCGTGGTCAACGGCACCGAGTTGAGCCCGGCGGCGAAGCGGGCGTTGTGCGAGGACGAGCGCAGACGCAGGCGGCGATGGGTGTGGCGGTTCAACGGCACGACTTTGTCGTAGATCAGCATGGAAGTCCCGAATCTGTGGTGTGTCCGCCGACCCGGCGGGTGCGGCGACGATGCCGCATCGCCATGACAGTTACAACGGGCCGGCGCCGGGCCGCGCGAAGCGACCCGGCAGCGGCGCCCGCTGCGGACACGCCCCGGGCCTGCCCCAGCGCCGGTGAAGGCAACTTTCACGTGCGCCGACGCCAGTCAAAGCTGTCATCACGTCGCATCCCATATCGTGATTGCCGGCACATACAAGCCATACGTGCCGGGTGCAGAGAAGGGGAAGTGCTTTGTTCAAGGTGTCATTGCGGGAACACGCTCTGCTGAGCGTGCTAGTGGGATTGCAGCGCGGGGTGCAGCCGGAAACCAGCCACATGAAGCACGTTCTGATCGAGGACGGCCTGGCCCTGAGCCACGACGGCCGCCTGATCCTGTCGAACGCCGGCATGACCTTGCTGCAGGCCCTGCAGCACATGGTCTGGGCCGAGGTGGAATCGCTGCAGCAAGTCCTGGCCAACAAGCTGACCGCGCCGAGCGACGACGTGCTGCGCATGTCGCGCCATCCGGTGCCGCCCTCGACCGAGTGAATTTCGAACGTCCGTTCGGCCGGCGCCCCGCTTGGCCGGAACGCTCAGCCGGCGCGTTCCCAGGCCTGCATGCTGGCCACGCCGGCGGCGGTCATCGCGAACGAGCCCAGCATGTGCAGGGCCGCCACGCCGAACGCCCAGCCGAACTGCTGGCGCCCGAGCAACTGCACGACCTCGGCCGAGAATGTAGAAAAGGTGGTCAGCCCGCCGAGCAGGCCGGTGACGATGAACAAGCGCCACTCCGGCGCGATCGAAGGATGCTGCGAGAACCAGGCCACGGCCAGGCCGATGCCGTAGCCGCCGACCAGGTTCGCCGCCAGGGTACCCAGCGGCAGGCTGGCATGGCCGGGGTTGAGCCAGACGGCCAGTCCCCAGCGCGCCCAGGCCCCGATCGCGGCGCCGAGGCCGATTGCCAAGAACGAAACCCACATCGTTGCGATCTCCCGCCTTGCCTGTGCCTGTCGCGGCCGCGCGTCGCGAGCGGCCGCGTCCCCCATCGAGTATGCCCTCGCCGGCTCAGCCGACTTCGCCCGCGCCCGGCTCGCCGTCGCCACCGCCCTCGCCGTCCTGCGCGCCGCGCGCCTGCGCACGCAATACGCGCAGGCGGGCGAGCTTCTCGCCGAGCTTGATCTCCAGGCCGCGCGCAACCGGCTGGTAGTACACCCGCTCGCCCATCGCATCGGGGAAGCCGGTCTGGTCCAGGGCGATGCCGCCGACCGCGTCGTGGTCGTACTGATAGCCCTTGGCGTAGCCCAGCCGTTCCATCAGCTTCGTCGGCGCGTTGCGCAGGTGCATCGGCACGTCCTGGGTGCCGTACTGGCCGACGTCGCTCTTGGCCGCGTTGAAGGCCGCGTAGGCCGCGTTCGATTTGGCCGTGCTCGCCAGGTAGATCACCACCTGGGCCAGGGCCAGATCGCCTTCCGGGCTGCCGAGCCGGTCGTAGGTGTCCCAGGCGTCGACCGCCATCTGCTGGGCGCGCGGATCGGCCAGGCCGATGTCCTCGACCGCCATGCGCACGATCCGGCGCGCGAGGTAATGCGGGTCGCAGCCGCCGTCGAGCATCCGCGCGAACCAGTACAGCGCCGCGTCCGGGTTGGAGCTGCGCACCGATTTGTGCAGGGCCGAGATCTGGTCGTAGAACTGGTCGCCGCCCTTGTCGAAGCGGCGGGTGCGATCGGCCAGCACCTGGGCCAGGGTCGCCTCGGTGATGAGGCCGCCCTCGTCCTGCGACAGCTCGGCGGCGATCTCCAGCAGGGTCAGAGCGCGGCGCACGTCGCCGTCGGCGGCGGTGGCGATCTGCAACAGCAGGTCGTCGCCGACCCGGATCGATTGTCCGCCGAGGCCGCGCTCCTCGTCTTCGAGCGCGCGCTGCAGGGACTGGCGGATGTCCTCCGGCGACACCGCTTCCATCACGTGCACGCGGCACCGCGACAGCAGCGCCGAGTTGAGTTCGAACGAAGGGTTTTCGGTGGTGGCGCCGACGAACAGGATGGTGCCGCGCTCGATGTGCGGCAGGAACGCGTCCTGCTGGTTCTTGTTGAAGCGGTGCACCTCGTCGACGAACAGCACGGTGCGGCGCCCGTCGGCGAAACGGTGGGCGGCCTCGGCCAGCACCTGGCGCACTTCCGGCAGGCCCGACAGCACCGCCGAGATCGCCTTGAACTCGGCATCGGCGTAGCGCGCCAGCAGCAGCGCCAGGGTGGTCTTTCCGCAGCCCGGCGGCCCCCACAGGATCATCGAATGCACGCGTCCGGACTCGACCGCGCGGCGCAGCGCCGAGCCCGGCGCGAGCAGACGGCGCTGGCCGACCATCTCGTCGAGGGCGCGCGGGCGCATGCGCTCGGCCAGCGGGCGCAGGCCGTCGCGGTCGACGCTCAACAGGTCGCGTTCGTTATCGGCGGAGGGGACGTTTCGGCGGGCCACGGGGCGCACGGGTTCCGGTGTCTTACGGTCCGACACGATAGCAAGATAGCGCCGGCGGCGGCCCGCCCCCCGGCGCAAGCCCTTGATCCAGCGGGATTTCGCAAACCGCCTCCGGCCGCGGGTCGAGCGTGGCGGCAGGCGCGGCGGCGAGTGGGTAGGATCCCCGACCGGGCCTCGGCGCACGCGCCGCTCACATCGCCGGGCCGGCGACGTTTCCCCTGCTACCCACCCGGCGCGCCGGAACTCCATCCACTGACAAGCGAGGATCGCGATGGCGGATTTCAACGAGTATTTCCCGCAGTTGCTGACGTTCGAGGGCGGCTACGTGGACGACCCGGCCGACCCGGGCGGCGCCACCAACAAGGGCATCACCCTGGCGACCTTCGAGGCGCATGCGCAATCCTTGCTCGGCATCGCCCCGACCCTCGACAACCTCAAGGCCCTGAGCAACGGCCAGGCGGCGGTCCTGTACAAGACCCTGTACTGGGACCCGCTGTATTGCGATGCGATCGGCCTGCAGTGCCTGGCCGAGGACCTGTTCGATTTCCAGGTCAACGCCGGCTTCCATGCGGTGCTGCTGTTGCAGACCCTGCTCGGCCCGCCGGTGAAGGCCGACGGCCGTTTCGGCCCGGACACCCTCGCGGCGCTGCACGCGGCCGATCAGGCGGCGCTCTACCCGGCTTATCGCCAGGGCCGCATCGATTACTACCAAAGCCTGGCCAGCGAGCATCCGGTCCTGCAGCGTTTCCTGCCCGGCTGGCTCAAGCGTGCCCAGTGGTTCCCTGAGCAGGCGCCGGCGCAGGCCTAGCGCCGGGCGACAACCGGTGCCGGCGTTCAACCGTACCTCCAGCGG
The DNA here is from genome assembly GCF_051217035.1 of Lysobacter sp. 1R34A. Lineage (NCBI taxonomy): Bacteria > Pseudomonadati > Pseudomonadota > Gammaproteobacteria > Lysobacterales > Lysobacteraceae > Lysobacter > Lysobacter sp. 1R34A. The sequence goes on along the minus strand of NZ_JBPKJP010000001.1, from coordinate 68,969 downwards.
CATCGTAAAGGCCCGATCGCGTCATCCCGGTCGCGGCGCCGCGGCCGCACAATGAGCGGCCGCATCGACCCTCAGGAACCGGCGTTGCCCGCAACGCCGCCGACGCCATGACCGCCACCGCCCTTCGGATCCGCCCGGCACGCGCAGACGACCGCGCCGCCGTGCTGGCCCTGCTCGAGGAAACCTTCCTCGACACCTGGCGCCCGCAGCTGACCGCGCAGGCCATCGCCGCCTATCGCCGCGGCGGCGGCACCGAGCGCTTCGTGGAAGCCCATTGGCACCGCTTCGTGATCGCCGAGCTCGACGGGCGCCTGGCCGGGTTCGCCCACCGCGAGGACGGTTTCGTCGATGCCCTGCACGTGACCGCCTCGGCGCGCCGGCGCGGTGTCGCAAGGCAGTTGATGGCGACACTGGAAGCGGCGATGCGCGCCGAGGGCATCGCGACCGCGAGCCTGGAAACCGACACCTTCAATAGCGCCAGCCAGGCTTTGTACCTGGCATTGGGCTACCGCGAGACCGCGCGTTACCCCGACGAAGAATGGAACAGCGGGCTGACCACGATCCTCTACGAAAAGTCGCTGTAACCGCGCTGCCGCAGGCGTCGGTCGGCGCCGCTCGGGGCACGGCCCCGGGCGGAGGTCGCCGATGCGGGAATCGCCCGCCTCAAACGCTCGCGCCAGCGCTATTTTTTCAGGAAGAACTGACGCAGCATCGCGCTGGCGTCCTTGCCGTCCTGGGCGCAAACGGAACAGAAGGTGCCGCGTCCATCGACCGGCCCTTCGTAGCGCCACGAAAACGTGCGGTCGTACTTGTTGGCCTTGCCGGCGCGCATGGGGTCGGCGACATCCGAAAGACGGACCGTATCGGTCCCCGGAGTGACATAGAGCACGTGCTTGTTCGGAAAGCCGACCTTGAAACACGCCTCGCCGCCGCAATCGGCGACGCCGAGGTACGCCAGCTTCACCGTCTTGTCGTCGCTGCCGTACTGATACTCGATGTTCGCGCGCTTACCGTGTTCTTTCCAGAACGAAATGGCTTCCCGATCCCGGCTGCCGTGACTGCCGGTTTCGAAAGACGCGACTTTCGCATCCGGCGCGGTCTGGGCGACGGCGGGAGAGGCAGACAACAACAGCAAGGCAGCAATGCACGCGTTTTTCATGGCTCGATCCTTTGAGAAGTTCACAACACCGGCCGGGCCGGTCCTGATCCTGCGTTCGCGCGCCCCGGAACCCGGGGCCGTCCAGAGCGCCTGCGCGCCGAAGCCACCGCGCCCTCAGCCTTCGCCGATCACGTCCACGCCCTTGGCCGGCGCGTACTTGAAGGTGTTCGCCGGAAAGCTCGGGTTGCGCTTCCAGCCGCTGAAGCTGATCTCGGTCTTCTGGCCCAGCGCGTCGACGATTTCCATCTTCGCCAGGCCACCGGCATTGAAGCCGAGCCTGGCGCTGCGGAAGCTGGCGTCGTTCTCGGTCTTGGGCTGCAGCGACAGCCAGTTGAGACCGCCGTTGCTGCCGTTGTCCTTGACCACGAACATCGCATCCAGGCGGGTCGGGTCGATCAGCGCGGCGAGCGGGCTGTTCTGCTCCTCGGCGCCCTGCGGACGCACGCTGACCTGCTTGAGGTCGGGTTCAAAGACCCAGACCTTCTTGCCGTCGGCGACGATCAATTGCGGGTACGGCTTGACGTACTCCCAGCGGAACAGGCGCGGCGCCGACAGCGCCACCTGGCCTTGCGAGGTTTCCTTGAGCTTGCCGTTGGCGTCGTAGACCTGCTGGGCGAACTGGCCGTCCAGGCCCTTGAGGCCGCGGGTGAAGGCGCCCAGGTCGTCGCGCGCGCCGGCGAAGGCGCTGGCCGAGAACAACACGGCGGCGATCGCGCCGGCCGCAGCGAATTTGACGGTACGAATCATCGGAATACTCCAGGACGCTTGCGCAGAGTCTGACAACAAAAAACTGAACGGGCACGCGCCAGGACCGGCCCGGCGCGTAGTGGGTTCAGCTTAAGGCCAGCCCTACTTCGGCGGCGGCGGCGCCAGCACGTTGCGGTCGCCGTTGTGCTCGGGCGGGGTGACGATGCCGGCCGCTTCCATCGCCTCGATCAGGCGCGCGGCGCGGTTGTAACCGATCTTGAGCCGGCGCTGCACGCCCGAGATCGAGGCGCGGCGGGTCTCGGTGACGATGCGCACGGCCTCGTCGTAGAGCGGGTCGGATTCGTCGCCGCCGGCATTGGCGGTTTCCGGCAGGCCGGTCGCGCCGACCACGGTGCCGTCGCCCATGGTCTGCACTTCGTCGAGCACGCCTTCGATGTAGTCCGGGCGGCCGCCGACCTGCTTGAGGTGCTCGACCACGCGGTGCACTTCCTCGTCGGAGACGAAGGCGCCGTGGACGCGCTCGGGCATCGCGGTGCCCGGCGGCAGATACAGCATGTCGCCGTGACCGAGCAGAGTCTCGGCGCCGGATTGGTCCAGGATGGTGCGCGAGTCGATCTTGCTCGACACCTGGAAGGCGATGCGGGTCGGGATGTTGGCCTTGATCAGGCCGGTGATGACGTCGACCGAGGGACGCTGGGTGGCCAGGATCAGGTGGATGCCGGCGGCGCGCGCTTTCTGCGCCAGGCGGGCGATGAGCTCTTCGACCTTCTTGCCGACGATCATCATCATGTCGGCGAATTCGTCGATGAAGATGACGATGAACGGCAAGGTCTCGAGCTGGCGCGGCGCCTCGTCGAGCTCGGGGTTCGGCTTGAACAGCGGGTCCATCATCGGCTGGCCCGCTTCCTCGGCGTCGCGGACCTTCTTGTTGAAGCCGGCCAGGTTGCGCACGCCGACCATCGACATCAGCTTGTAGCGGCGCTCCATCTCGGCCACGCACCAGCGCAGGCCGTTGGCGGCTTCCTTCATGTCGGTCACGACCGGCGCCAGCAGATGCGGAATGCCCTCGTAGACCGAGAGCTCGAGCATCTTCGGGTCGATCATCAGCATCCGCAATTCCTTCGCGGAGGCCTTGTACAGCAGGCTCAGCACCATCGCATTGACCGCGACCGACTTGCCCGAACCGGTCGTGCCGGCGACCAGCAGATGCGGCATGCGCGCCAGATCGGCCACCGTCGGCCGCCCGGCGATGTCCTTGCCGAGCGCCAGGGTCAGCGGGCTGCCGGACTTGTCGTATTCCTTCGAGCGCAGCAGCTCGGACAGATAGATCATCTCGCGGCTGGTGTTCGGCGTTTCCAGGCCGATCACCGACTTGCCGGGGATCACGTCGACCACGCGCACCGACTTGACCGACAGGCCGCGGGCGATGTCCTTGTCGAGCGAGCTGATCTGGCTGACCTTGACCCCGGGCGCGGGCTGCACCTCGAAGCGGGTGATCACCGGGCCCGGATAGGCGCCCATGACCTGGGCGTCGATGCGGAAATCCTTGAGCTTGAATTCGATCTGCCGCGACAGGGTTTCCAGGGTCTCTTCGCTGTAGCCCTTGGGTTGCGGCTTGGGATCGTCGAGCAGCGCCAGCGGCGGCAGGCCGCTGCCGTCGCCGGTGTTGAACAGCGGGATCTGGGTTTCGCGCTTGGCGCGTTCGCTCTTCTCCACCACCGGCGCAGGCGGCGGTTCGATCCGAACCTTCTCGCGCTTGGCGCGAAGCTCGGTGTCGACCTTGCGCACTTCCTCGCGCTCTTCGCGCATGACCTGGGCCTGGCGCCACTCGGTCGCCTGCTGGCTGCCGCGGCGGAACAGCTTGCTCAGGCTCGGGCCCAAGGCCATCGTCCACTGGCCCAGCTTGTCCATCACCGCGAACCAGGAAATGCCGGTGGCCAGGGTCACCGAGATCAACAGCAGCGCGAGCAGGAACAGATTGCCGCCGACCGGGCCGAAACCGGAGTACAGCGAACGCCCGACCAGCTGGCCGAGGATGCCGCCGCTGCCGGCGGAAAAATCGTCGGCCGGGCCGAAACGCAGTTGCAGCAGGCCGGTCGCCGAGACCAGGAAACCGACGATGCCGATCAGGCGCAGCGCCGGGCCGAGGTCGGCTTCGCCGTCGCCGTCGCTGTCCATGCCGAACAAAGCGATCCAGGCGATCGCGCCGAGCATGATCGGCAGCAGGAAGGCGACGTAGCCGCACAGGTACAGCAACACGTCGGCGGTCCAGGCGCCGACGCGGCCGCCGACGTTGTGCAGCGGCGCGGTGATCGAGCCCGAATGCGACCAGCCCGGATCGGACGGCGAGAACGTCATCAGGCTCGCCAGCAGGTACAGCAGCAGCGGCGCGATCACGATCAGGACGATGTCGCGCATTAGCCGCTGACGTCGCGGCGACGGCGGGCGCTTTTCGGTCTCGGCCGCTTTGGCCTTCTTGCGACTGGCTGTGGGAGCTTGCGCCACCGTGATGTGCTGCCTTAGGTTGATACTGTTAGTTGTTGAATATACAGCCGAATCGAGCCGAGTGGAAAGAAAGCGGCTAGGCGCCCGCCAGCGGGCCGCCGCGCCCTGCCCCGATTCCGCTGCGGCGACGGCGTCCGGGCCGCATCGCCCCGGCCGACCCGACCGCCGACGGCACCGCCACCCCACCGGCCTCAACAAAACGGGGCGGCGGCGGGACACTGGCGCACCGGCCACCGCCCCACCTTACCGCCCCGCTCCGCCGGCGCAAACCGGTTCTGGGCGAGCGGCAGCGGGATCTCCCACCTCCGCTCGCCCGGCCAGCCCGGCCGTGTCCGGCCAGGTTCGGCGATGTTCTCGCCGCCTTGGCCTCTTACAGCTTCATGCCCTGCAGGGCCGGATGGATCAGCTGACCGGCCTCGACGTTGATACCGCGCACCAGCGCCGGGTTGTTGCGCCACTCGGCGCCGGCGGCCAGCTTGTTGACCCAGGGCAGGATCGCCGCGCAGATCGCCTGCGAGGAGGTCTGCGGCACGGCGCCCGGCATGTTGGTCACGCAGAAGTGAGTCACGCCCTCTTCGACGTAGGTCGGTTCCTTCCAGGTGGTCGGGCGCGAGGTCTCGAAGCAGCCGCCCTGGTCGATCGAGATGTCGACCACCACGCTGCCGTCTTCCATGCCCTTGAGCATTTCGCGGGTCAGCACGTGCGGCGCGCGCGCGCCGGTCACCAGCACCGCGCCGATCACCAGGTCGGCCGAGGCGACTTCGCGGGCGACCACGTCGACGTAGGGGAACAGCGCGGTGACGTTGTTGCCCAGACGCATCATCTGGTCCATGCGGTCCTGGCGCATTTCGAACACGGTGACGTTGGAGCCGCCGGCCGCGGCCAGCGCCGCCGACGCGCCGCCGGCCTGGCCGGCACCGAACACCACGACCTTGCCGCGCTCGGTCGACGGCAGGCCGCCGAGCAGCTTGCCCTTGCCGCTCATGGGCTGGTGCAGCAGGTGGGTGCCGACCTGGACGCCGATCTTGCCGGCGATGATCGACATCGGCGCCAGCAGCGGCAGGTCGCCGTTGGGCAGCTCGACGGTCTCGAAGGCGACGCCGGTCAGGCCGATGTCGAGCAACTGCTTGGTCAACACCGGCTCGGCGGCCAGGTGCAGGTAGCAGAACAGCAGGTGATCCTTGCGCAGGTGCTGCAGGTCGCCGGCGATCGGCTCCTTGACCTTGACGATCAGCTCGCCCTTTTCGTACAGCGCCGCCGCGTCCGGGGCGATCTTCACGCCCAGGCGAGTGTAGTCGGAGTCCTTGAACCCGCTCTTGATGCCCGCGTCCTGTTCCAGCCAGACCTCGTGGCCGCGATTGACCAGATCGCCCGCCGCGGCGGGAACGAGCGCGACGCGCCCTTCGAGGGTCTTGGTTTCCTTCGGTACGCCGATACGCATTGCTGTCTCCAGTGCGGCCCAGAAAAAACGCCGCATGCGCGGCGCCCCAAGCCTGATTGTCTAAGTTGTCGTGTGGTGTCGGAACGTTGCGGTGGAACGTGGTGCTGTGGCGAATGGGGTGGAACGAATCCTGGTCGGCGGTCCGTGCTTGCGCGTTCGTGCTCGAGCGCCGGTCTTCGAAGCGGTCCGACGGCGGCTGCGCGATCCGGCGGCGTCAGCTAGCAAGCGCCAGCCGGCACGCGCCGGTTAGATACGCCCATCGGCACGCGCCGCGTTAGCCGGCAGCGGGCGGTTCGCGCGGAACGCAACATTGCGTCCGTACGACACGCCTTGTTTTGCCGGGACGCCGCCTCCAAGCTATGCCCTGCTCCTGAAACTTCAACACGCCGGCGTATGGCCGAGATGTCGAGTTTCATTCTGCGCAGAGCGCGCTCCCAACTGCCGCGATTATATACATGACCCCTTCCAAGCACTCCCGTGTCGTCATTCTCGGTTCCGGCCCGGCCGGCTGGACTGCCGCCGTCTACGCCGCTCGCGCGAACCTGAAGCCGCTGGTGATCACGGGCCTGCAAATGGGCGGTCAGCTCATGACCACGACCGAAGTCGACAACTGGCCCGGCGACGCGCACGGCCTGATGGGCCCGGACCTGATGACGCGCATGCAGGCGCACGCTGAACGCTTCGATACCGAAGTCGTGTTCGACCACATCCACACCGCCGACCTGTCCAAGCGTCCGTTCCGGCTCAAGGGCGACAACGGCGATTACACCGCCGATGCGCTGATCATCGCCACCGGCGCGACCGCGAAGTACCTCGGCCTGCCCTCGGAAGACGCGTTCAAGGGTCGCGGTGTGTCGGCCTGCGCCACCTGCGACGGCTTCTTCTACAAGGACCAGGACGTGGCGGTGGTCGGCGGCGGCAACACCGCGGTCGAGGAAGCGCTGTACCTGTCCAACATCGCCCGCAAGGTGTATCTGGTGCATCGCCGCGACACCCTGCGCGCCGAGAAGATCATGCAGGACAAGCTGCAGGCCAAGATCCAGGCCGGCAAGATTGAGCCGGTCTGGCACCACACCGTCGACGAAGTGCTCGGCAACGACGTCGGCGTGACCGGCCTGCGGGTGAAGTCGGTGCAGGACGGCTCGACCCGCGACCTGACCATCCACGGCCTGTTCATCGCCATCGGCCATACCCCGAACACCACCTTGTTCGACGGGCAGCTCGAGATGAAGAACGGCTACCTGACCATCCAGACCGGCCTCGACGGCAACGCCACCCAGACCTCGGTGCCGGGCGTGTTCGCCGCGGGCGACGTCGCCGACCAGGTGTATCGCCAGGCCATCACCTCGGCCGGCTTCGGCTGCATGGCCGCGCTCGACGCCGAGAAGTTCCTCGACAAGGACGCCTGATGCTGCGGCCTCGCGGATCGATGCGAATCGGCCGCGAGCCCGGCGCCACCGCCCTGGCGCCGGTCCATGTAGACAGCGCCATTGCGCGCCCCCCGCGCCCGCGGCTGCGTTCGCAGCGCGGGCCCACCGACAGCGACTCGCGCCGCCCGTGACCGCAAGCCCCGATGCCCTGTCGATCCGGCTGCTCGCCTCGCTGTCCGAGGTCGCGCCGGCGCAGTGGGACGCGCTGCACGACGGTCGCAACCCGTTCGTCGCCCACGCCTTCCTGCACGGCCTGGAGCAGCACGGCTGCCTGCGCGAGGAATGGGGCTGGGCGCCGCATCACCTGAGCGTGTGGGACGGCGAGGAACTGATCGCGGCGATGCCGGCCTACCTCAAGCAGAACTCGCACGGCGAGTTCGTGTTCGATCACGCCTGGGCCCATGCCTACGCCCAGCACGGCCGCGATTACTTCCCGAAATGGCTGGCCGCGGTGCCCTACTCGCCGGTGACCGGGCCGCGCCTGCTCGCGCGCGAGGCCGCGCAGCGACCGCTGTTGCTGTCGGCGATGGCGCAGTTGTGCGAACGCCAGGGCCTGTCCTCGGCGCACGTGAATTTCCACGAAGCCTGGGAGGATGCCGCGTTCGAGCACGAGGCCTGCGGCGGCGACTGGCTGCAACGCATCGACGTGCAGTACCACTGGCGCAACGAGCCCGATGCCCAGGGCCGGCGCTGGCGGGACTTCGACCAGTTCCTGGCCGCGTTCGACCACAAGCACCGCAAGAACATCCGCCAGGAACGGGCCAAGGTCGCGCGCGCCGGGGTAAGCTTCCGCATCGTCGAAGGCGGCGATGCCCGCGATGCCGACCTGGCGACGATGCACCGCTTCTACCTGACCACCTTCGCCGAGTACGGCAACCACCCGGCGCTGACCCTGGATTTCCTGCGCCACCTGGCGCGGAGCATGCCGCGGTCGCTGGTGATCTTCCTGGCCGAACGCGAGGGCGAGCCGATCGCCGGGGCGCTGTGCCTGCGCGGCGGCGACACCTTGTACGGCCGCTACTGGGGCGCCGAGGCCGGCCTGCCCGGGCTCCATTTCGAGACCTGTTACTACCAGGGCATCGACTACTGCCTGCGCGAGGGCCTGACCCGCTTCGAGCCCGGCGCCCAGGGCGAGCACAAGCTCGCGCGCGGCTTCTTGCCGGCCTTCGTGCGCAGCCGCCACTGGATCGCCGACCCGGGCTTCCGCGGCGCCCTGCGGCCCTGGTGCCGCGACGAGGCCGCCTCGGTGCGCCAGTACGCGCGCACTCTGTCGCTGCACACCCCGTTCAAGGCGGTCGAGGCACAGGCCGGGGCGCAAACTGGGGCGACCGCCACCGAGCCGCGCCCATGAGCCAGCTGCCGATCCTGCTCTCGCCGGACCCCGACGCGCCGTTCCCGCCGCCCGAACGCGCCCTGCGCCAGCCCGACGGCCTGCTCGCGATGGGCGGCGACCTGAGCCCGGGCCGGCTGCTCAACGCTTACCGCCACGGCGTGTTTCCGTGGCCGTCGGAAGGCTATCCGCTGCTGTGGTGGTGCCCCGACCCGCGCACTGTGTTCCGCACCGACCGGGTGCGGCTGTCGTCGAAATTCCGCCGCGGCCTGCGCCGCTGCGGCTGGACGGTACGCGCCGACACCGCTTTCGCCGAAGTCGTCGCCGCCTGCGCGCAGGCGCCGCGCCCGCACCAGGACGGCACCTGGATCACCGAGGACATGCTCGCCGCCTACCGGCGCCTGCATGAGCTCGGCCACGCCCATTCGGTCGAGGTCTACGACGGCGAGCGCCTGGTCGGCGGCGTCTACGGGGTCGCGATCGGGCGCATGTTCTTCGGCGAGAGCATGTTCAGCGCCGCCTCCGGCGGCTCCAAGGTCGCCTTGGCGGCGTTGGCGCGGCACCTGCACGAATGGGGCTGGCCGCTGCTCGACGGCCAAGTCGAGAACCCGCACTTGCTCAGCCTCGGTGCCGAGTCGATGCCGCGCGAAGCGTTCCTGGCGCAGGTCGCGGCGCTGGCCGCACTGCCCGAAGCGGCCGGGTCCTGGACCGGGCGCTTCGGCGATTGGCCGGCCTCGCGCCTGGCGGAGCGCTAGCCCGGCCGGTGGCCGCCGCCCCGTCCCCCAACCGTCCCAGCCGACGGCGCGATTAACGGATTTTTGCTACCGGGCCGCCGGCGTGGCAGAATGTGCGGCTTCGCGGGCGCGCGACGCCCGCTTTTCGCGACTCCCTAGGAACCACATGGCAAAAGATGACGTGATCGAATTCGAGGGCACGGTGGCGGAAACTCTTCCGAACACCATGTTCCGCGTGCGTCTCGAAAACGGGCACGAGATCATTGCCCATATCTCGGGTCGCATGCGCAAGAACTACATTCGCATCCTGACCGGCGACAAGGTCAAGGTCGAAATGACGCCCTACGATCTCACCAAGGGTCGCATCACCTACCGCATGAAGTAATCGCGGTAAGTTATTGAAAAAAGGCGGCCTTGGCCGCCTTTTTTCATGCCTGCGATTCGCCGGGGAGCGGCCCGGCCGCCGCTGCCGGCTGTGCGTACGCGCGCGCATCGTCCGGGCGAGCGCCCGCGGTTCGGCCGCGGGCCCCGCCCGGGCGGGGCGCACTCAGAACGGCGGTGCCGGGCAGCCGTAGCGCGCCAGGCATTGGGCGACCTTGTATTCGCAATAGCCCGAATCGCTGCCGACCTCGATGCACTTGTTGTAGGTGCGCCAGCAGGCGTCGCAGGGATCGGACGCGGTCGCGGTCAGCGAGGCGGCGCTGGCGAACGCGAAGGCGGCCATCGCGGCCAGCGAAAAACGGGGCAGTTTCATGGGTGAACTCCTTTCCTTGGCGGGATGAAAACGACGGGGCCCGGCGCCGGCCTCGCGGGCACGGCTTCGCTGCCGCTGCGGCCGGCCTCGGGCGATACGAACAGCGGACCGGCTATTCCAGCGGGCAGCCGGCCTGGATCAGGCAGCGGCTGAACTCGGATTCGCACTCGGCGTTGGGATCGAGCTGGCAGGCCTGGTAGGCGTTGCGGCACAACTGGCACGGCCCCGGCCAGATGCCGGCCGCGGCCCAGGCCGAAAAACCAAAGCCGAAAGCGGCGACCGTCGCGAGCGACAACTTGCGTAGCTTCATGTGGTGCTCCTTCCTTGAGTCGACGAAGACTCGTCGGCGCTCGCCGTCCCTGGGCGCGGCTGAGAATCCCCAACGGCTCCGGCGACCGGGCCGATAGCGGACGACGACGCGACGCATGTATTGCAACCTGCCGATGATGCCTGACGACGCTAGCATCGCTCGCGCCGGCGGATCGAGCTGCACTGCGGCACCACGCACGATGGAGCTCACAGATCGCGACACGGTGCGGCGCGTCTTCTCCATGCACGATGCGCGAGGGCGATGAAACTTGCACGCAAGGCGAAAACACGGCGCCGCATCGCGGGCCGCGCGAAGGCCGCATCGAGGCCTCATAAAAGATGCTGCGAACAGACCTGGATGCACGAAGCGGCGAAACGGGTTATGCCAAACGTCATGCCGTGACGAAGGTCACAGCGACTTCTTCCAGATTCGCATGCGGCGACGCGCGCCTAACGTGGCCTCAGCTCAATCCGAGCTCGCTCATTAGGACGCCCCCATGTTGCCGTTATCAAGGACCGCTCTGGCCACCCTGCTCTGTCTTTCCGCGACCGCCGCATTCGCGGATCCGATCGACGCCTGCGTCGATCTCGGCGCCGAGGCCCAGTTGTCGCGCGTCGGAGAGAAGGCTGTCCTGGTCAAGGATGCCGACAACTACTACCGCTTGAACGTACGCAAGGGCTGCTACGACCTGGGCTTCACGCCGAAGATCACGGTCAGCGCCGAGAAGACCAAGGGCCGGGTCTGCCCCAGCGGCACCCGGATCAAGACCCAGCGCGATTTCTGCGACATCGTATCGGTCGAGAAGATCGACGAGAGCGCCTATCAGGGCTATCGCCGCGCGCGCTGAGAGAGACTCGGCGACGACCGGCCGACCGCCAAGCCGACAAGCGACCGACAACTGCGCAAACGAAAAGGCGGCCCGCAGGCCGCCTTTTCCATGACCTGATCGCTGACGCGATCAGACCGTGACCGGCAACAGGCGCTCGGGTTCGGCATGAGCGTCGACGATCAGCTCGTCGTCGCGCACGTCGATGGTGACCCGGCCGCCGCCGACCAACTTGCCGAACAACAGCTCGTCGGCGAGCGGACGCTTGATCTTGTCCTGGATCACCCGCGCCATCGGACGTGCGCCCATCTGCGGGTCGAAACCGTGCTGGGCCAGCCAGTCGCGTGCGGTCGGCGTCGCGGTCAGGGTCACGTTCTTTTCGTGCAGTTGCGCCTCGAGTTCGATCAGGAACTTGTCGACCACGCGCAGGATGTGATCGAAGCCCAGCGCCTGGAACTGCACCACCGCGTCGAGGCGGTTGCGGAATTCCGGGGTGAAGCCCTTGCGGATCACTTCCATCGCATCGGTCGAGTGGTCCTGCTTGGTGAAGCCGATCGAACGCCGCGACGCCTGGGCCGCGCCGGCATTGGTCGTCATCACCAGCACCACGTTCTTGAAGTTGGCTTCGCGCCCGTTGGTGTCGGTGAGGGTGCCGCGGTCCATGACCTGCAACAGAATGTTGAAGATGTCCGGATGGGCCTTTTCGACCTCGTCGAGCAGCAGCACGCAGTGCGGGGTCTTGACGATCTTCTCAGTCAGCAGGCCGCCCTGGTCGAACCCGACGTAGCCCGGAGGCGCGCCGATCAGGCGGCTGACCGAATGCGGCTCCATGTACTCGGACATGTCGAAGCGGACCAGCTCGATGCCGAGCTGGAGCGCGAGCTGCTTGGTGACCTCGGTCTTGCCGACGCCGGTCGGGCCGGCGAACAGGAAGTTGCCGATCGGCTTGTCCGGGTTGCCGAGCCCCGAACGCGCCAGCTTGATCGCCGAGGCCAGGGTCTCGATCGCCGGGTCCTGACCGAAGATCACCATCTTGAGGTTGCGTTCGAGGTTGCGCAGCACGTCCTTGTCGCTGGCCGAGACCTGCTTGGTCGGGATGCGCGCCATCTTGGCGACGATCATCTCGATTTCCTCGATGTCGATCAGCTGCTTGCGCGCGTCCTCCGGCAGCAGGCGCTGGCGCGCGCCGGCCTCGTCGATGACGTCGATGGCCTTGTCCGGCAGCAGGCGGTCGCCGATGTGCTTGACCGACAGGTCGACCGCCGCCTGCAGCGCGTCGTCGGCGTAGGTCACGCCGTGGTGAGACTCGTACTTGGGCTTGAGCCCCTGCAGGATCTCGTAGGTCTCGCCGACGGTCGGCTCGACGATGTCGATCTTCTGGAAGCGCCGCGCCAGCGCGCGGTCCTTCTCGAAGATGCCGCGGTATTCCTGGAACGTGGTCGAGCCGATGCAGCGCAGCTCGCCCGAGGACAGGGCCGGCTTGATCAGGTTGCTGGCGTCCATGGTGCCGCCGCTGGCCGAACCGGCGCCGATGATGGTGTGGATCTCATCGACGAACAGGATCGCCTCGGGCTGCTTCTTGAGCTGGGCCAGTACCGCCTTCAGCCGCTTTTCGAAGTCGCCGCGGTACTTGGTGCCGGCGACCAGGGCGCCGAGGTCGAGGGCGAAGATGGTGGCGTTGCGCAGCACCTCGGGCACGTCGCCGTCGACGATGCGCTTGGCCAGGCCTTCGGCGATCGCGGTCTTGCCGACGCCGGCCTCGCCGACGTACAGCGGGTTGTTCTTGCGCCGGCGGCACAGCACCTGGATGGTGCGCTCCACCTCGTCGCCGCGGCCGACCAGCGGGTCGATCTTGCCTTCGCGGGCCAACTGGTTGAGGTTGCTGGCGAACTCGGCCAGGGCGTCGGACTTGCCTTCGCTCTCCGGGCCTTCGGCCGGCTTGGACTCGCTCTCCTCGTGGTGGCCGTGGCTGTCTTCGGCGTTGTGCTTGACGATGCCGTGCGACAGGTAATTGACCACGTCGAGGCGGGCCACGTCCTGCTGGTTGAGGAAGTAGACCGCGTGCGAATCCTTCTCGCCGAAGATGGCGACCAGCACGTTGGCGCCGGTGACCTCCTTCTTGCCGGAGGACTGCACGTGATAGACAGCGCGCTGTAGCACACGCTGGAAACCCAAAGTGGGCTGGGTATCGCGGTCGACGTCGTCGGGCAGCACCTGGACCGAGGTCGCGATGGCCTGTTCCAGGTCGCTGCGCAGGCGAGCGAAGTCGGCGTTGGTCGCCTTGAGGACGGCCTCGGCGGAGGGGTTGTCGAGTAGTGCGAGCAGCAGATGTTCGACCGTCATGTACTCGTGGCGCGCCTCGCGGGCGCGCTTGTAGCACTGGCCGATGCTGTATTCGAGATCCTTGCTGAACATGGGGCGGAGCCTCCAGAACGTATGCACGCTACGTGGGGGCGCTCGCCGGCTTTTCCATGCCCCGCCCCAGCGGGTGCGACAACTCCCTTTTAGGCCTTTTCCATCGTGCACAGCAAGGGGTGCTGGTGAAGTCTTGAAAATTCGTTCACCTGGGCGACCTTGGACTCGGCGACCTCGCGTGTGAAGACGCCGCATACGCCGCGGCCGCGGGTATGGACGTGGAGCATGATCTGGGTGGCTTTTTCGACGTTCATCGGGAAAAAGCGCATCAGGACCTCGACCACGAAGTCCATCGGGGTGTAATCGTCGTTTAGCAGGAGTACGGAATACAGCGGCGGCCGCGCGACTTCGGGCTTGCCGGCTTCCACCAATACGCCATGACTGTGTTCTTGTTCGGTCTGTTTTGCCATTGCGCGATTATAAACCCCTGCCCCGTCCCGCCGTGGATGCCGCCGCCGTGCGACATGGACGCCTGCCCGGCCGCATTGCAAAATGCCGCAGCGCCGCCATCTTGGTCGGAGCCGCCGGTCAAGGTTGCGTCGGCGCCGCGAAATTCAAGGACCCACATGCGTCTGCCCCGTTACCTGCCTGCCCTGCTGTTCTCGCTGCTGCCCGTCCTGGCGACGGCCGCGCCGGCCGCCGCCTCGCTCGAGGCCGCCCCGGCCAAGGCCGCCGCCAAGACCGCCGACCCGCGCATCGGCAAGCAGCTCGACGCGCTGGGCTACAAGTACGAGGTCGACAAGGACGGCGATTACACCCTCACCTTCGGCCTCGACGAGGACCGCAGCCAGATGGCCTACGTGATCTCTCACACCGAGCGCTACGGCAAGCTGCAGGTCCGCGAGGTCTGGTCGCCGGGCTACCGCACCACCGACAAGGACTTCCCGGCCGAAGTCGCCAACCGCCTGCTCGAGGACAGCCAGCTCAGCAAGATGGGCGGCTGGGTCAAACAGGACTCGGTGGCCGTGTTCGTGGTCAAACTGGACGCCGACGCGAGCCAGGAAGACCTCGACGATGCGATCGACTATGTGGTCCGCGCCGCCGACGAGATGGAATCGCAACTCACCCCCGGCCAGGACGAATTCTGACGTGAGCTACCGCGAAGGCCGTTTCTGGCAACCCGACGTCACCGTCGCCACCATCGTGGTCGACGGCGGCCGCCTGCTGATGGTCGAGGAATCGGTCGGCGGGCGGCTGGTGATCAACCAGCCGGCCGGGCACCTGGAGCCGGACGAGAGCCTGGTCGACGCGGCCCTGCGCGAGACCCGCGAGGAGACCGGCTGGGACGTGCGCCTGACCGCCTTCGTCGGCGCCTACCAGTGGAAGGCGCCGCAGCAGGAGGACGGCGCCGGCGGCCGCCACTACCTGCGCTTCGCCTTCGCCGCCGAACCGGTCCGCCACGACCCGGGCCGGCGCCTCGACGAGGGCATCGTCCAGGCCCTGTGGATGAGCCCGGCCGAACTGCAGGCGCGCTCGCCCGAGCACCGCAGTCCGCTGGTCTGGCGCGTGGTCGCCGACTATCTCGGTGGACGCCGCCATTCGCTGGATCTGCTGCAGCAAATGGTCTCGCCCGACCCGGTCTGATCGTCATGGCCGTATCGGTACGCACCATCGTGGGCATGTCGGGCGGGGTCGACTCCTCGGTGGCCGCCCTGCGCCTGCGCGACGCCGGCGAGCCGGTCGCCGGGCTCTTCATGCAGAACTGGGCCGACGACGGCAGCGGCGACTGCCGCGCCGAGGACGACCGCCGCGACGCGGTCGCGGTGTCGGGCCGGCTCGGCCTGCCGATCCATTTCCGCGATTTTTCAGGCGAGTACTGGGCCGGGGTGTTCGAGCACTTCCTCGCCGAATACGCCGCCGGCCGCACCCCGAACCCGGACGTGCTGTGCAACCGCGAGATCAAGTTCAAGCACTTCCTCGACGCCGCGCGCGAGCTCGGCGCCGAGTTCATCGCCACCGGTCATTACGCCCGGGTCGACCGGGCAGGCAATGAGTTCCGCCTGCTGCGCGCGCTCGACCGCAGCAAGGACCAGAGCTATTTCCTGCACCAGCTCGGCCAGGCCCAGTTGGCGGCGACGCGCTTCCCGCTCGGCGACCTGCTCAAGCGCGACGTGCGCGAGATGGCGCGCGAGGCCCAACTGCCGACCGCGGCCAAGAAGGATTCGACCGGCATCTGCTTCATCGGCGAACGCGATTTCCGCGAGTTCCTGTCGCGCTATCTGCCGGCGCGCGAAGGCGAGATCCGCACCCCGGCCGGCCAGGTCGTCGGCCGCCATCCGGGCGTGTTCTATTTCACCCTCGGCCAGCGCGAAGGCCTCAACATCGGCGGCGTGCGCGGCTTCGAGCCGGCGCCATGGTACGTGGTCGGCAAGGACGTCGCGTCCAACGTGCTGTACGTCGACCAAGGTAGCGACAGCCCCTGGCTGCATTCGCAGACCCTGTGGTCGGAAACCGCCCACTGGATCGCCGGCCGCCCGCCGGCCGCGCGCTTCGTCTGCAGCGCCCAGACCCGCTACCGCCAGCCCGACCAGGACTGCGAAATCTCGGTGCGCGAGGATGGCAGCCTGGAAGTGCGTTTCGCCCAATCCCAGCGCGCGGTCACGCCCGGCCAGTCGCTGGTGCTGTACGACGGCGAGGTCTGCCTCGGCGGCGCGGTGATCGCCGCGACCGATGCGCCCGACTGCGCCGCTCCCCTGCCCCCCAAGGAATCCCCCACGTAATGGCCGATATCTCCGAACGCGTACTCGCACTCGCCGGCCTGGCCCAGGCCTTGGGCCAGGTGCGGCGCATCGCCGACACCGGCCAGGCCAATGCCGCGGTGCTCGACACCGCCCTGGACTCGGTATTCCGCATCGACGCCTCGTCCCCGGCCGCGGTCTACGGTGGCCTGCCCAACCTGCGCCCGGGCCTGGTGCTGCTGCAGGACTATTTCGTCAACCGCGCCAACGACGAGCACCTGCCGCGGCTGGCCCTGGCCGTGCTGCAGTTGGAGCGCCGTTTCGTCCGCGACGCCGCCATGACCGAAAAGGTCCTGCGCGGCATCCACGCCCAGGCCACCGCCGCCGGCCGCCTGGGCAGCAGCCATCCGGACGTCATCGCCGCCCTCGGCAGCCTGTACGCCGAGACCCTGAGCCACCTGCGCCCGCGGGTGCTGGTCCAGGGCAACCCGCATTACCTCGGCCAGCCCGGCGTGGTCGCCGAAGTCCGCGCCGCCCTGCTCGCCGCGGTGCGCTCGGCGGTGCTCTGGCGCCAGCTCGGCGGCAGCTATTGGGATTTCATGCTGCACCGCCGCGGCATGGTCGATGCAATCGAGGCGCGCCTGGGCTAGGCCGGTCGTATTGAGGCGCAACCTGCTCCTGTAGAAGCGGCGCGAGCCGCGACCTCGTTCCGGTTGCCGCATCGTGCGGGCCGGCGCGTCGCTTCGCCGGTCGCGGCTTGCGCCGCTCCTACCCGAGCACAGGCGACACCAACGATTCTGGCGACGCGAATTCCGTGCGGCGAATCCTGCCCTTGTAGGAGCGGCGTGAGCCGCGACCTCGTTCCGGTTGCCGCGCATGACGGGCGGGGCGCCTCGCTTCGCCGGTCGCGGCTTACGCCGCTCCTCCCCAAGCACAGGCGATGCTTGCGGATGCGTCGCGTGCGGTCCGAACCGCGCCGACCGCGCCGAACAAAAAACCCCGGCCTGGGCCGGGGTTTTTCGTCGTCATCGGCGCCGGCCGATCAGGCCGCGATCACCGTGTCGGCGACCGTCTTGTAGTCTTCGATCTGATCGAAGTTCATGTAGCGGTAGATCTTGTCGCCATCGGCCTTGAGCACGCCGACGTCCGCCATGTACTCCTCGCGGGTCGGGATGCGGCCCAGGCGCGAGCAGATCGCCGCCAGTTCCGCTGAGCCGAGATACACGTTGGTGTTGCGGCCGAGGCGGTTCGGGAAATTGCGGGTGCTGGTCGAGAACACGGTCGCGCCTTCGCGGGCCTGGGCCTGGTTGCCCATGCACAGCGAGCAGCCCGGCATTTCCATGCGCGCGCCGGCGGTACCGAAGGTGCCGTAATGGCCTTCCTTGGTCAGCTCGGACGCATCCATCTTGGTCGGCGGCGCGACCCACAGGCGGGTCGGGATGTCGCGCTTGCCTTCGAGCAGCTTCGCCGCGGCGCGGAAGTGACCGATGTTGGTCATGCACGAGCCGATGAAGACCTCGTCGATGACCGCGCCGGCCACGTCCGAGAGCGTCTTGACGTCGTCGGGGTCGTTCGGGCACGCCACGATCGGCTCGACGATCTGGTCGAGGTCGATCTCGATCACCGCGGCGTAATCGGCATCGGCGTCGCCTTCGAGCAGCTGCGGGTTGGCCAGCCAGCCTTCCATCGCCTTGATCCGGCGGGCGAGCGAGCGCGGGTCGGCGTAGCCCTCGGCGATCATCCACTTGAGCAGGGTGATGTTGCTGGTCAGGTATTCGATGATCGGCTCTTTATCGAGCTTGACCGTGCAGCCGGCGGCCGAACGTTCGGCCGAGGCGTCGGACAGTTCGAACGCCTGTTCGACCTTCAGGTGCGGCAGGCCTTCGATCTCGAGGATGCGGCCGGAGAAGATGTTCTTCTTGCCCTGCTTGGCGACGGTCAGCAGGCCGGACTTGATCGCGGCCAGCGGGATCGCGTTGACCAGGTCGCGCAAAGTCACGCCGGGCTGCATTTCGCCCTTGAAGCGCACCAGCACCGATTCGGGCATGTCCAGCGGCATCACCCCGGTGGCCGCGGCGAACGCGACCAGGCCGGAGCCGGCCGGGAACGAGATGCCGACCGGGAAGCGGGTGTGCGAGTCGCCGCCAGTGCCGACGGTGTCGGGCATCAGCATGCGGTTGAGCCAGCTGTGGATCACGCCGTCGCCGGGACGCAGCGAGATGCCGCCGCGGTTGGAGATGAACTCCGGCAGGGTGTGGTGGGTCTTGACGTCGACCGGCTTCGGATAGGCGGCGGTGTGGCAGAACGACTGCATCACCAGATCGGCCGAGAAGCCCAGGCAGGCCAGGTCCTTGAGCTCGTCGCGGGTCATCGGGCCGGTGGTGTCCTGCGACCCCACCGAGGTCATCTTCGGCTCGCAGTAGGTGCCCGGGCGCACGCCCTGGCCTTCCGGCAGACCGCAGGCGCGGCCGACCATCTTCTGAGCCAGCGAATAGCCCTTGCCGGTGTCGGCCGGGTTCTGCGGCAGGCGAAACAGGGTCGAGGCCGGCAGGCCCAGGGCTTCGCGCGCCTTGGCGGTCAGGCCGCGGCCGACGATCAGCGGGATGCGGCCGCCGGCGCGCACTTCGTCGAGGAGCACGTCGGACTTGAGCGAGAACTCGGCGATGACCTGGCCGTCCTTGATCGCCTTGCCGTCGTAGGGACGCAGTTCGACCACGTCGCCCATGTTCATCTGCGACACGTCGAGTTCGATCGGCAGCGCGCCGGCGTCTTCCATGGTGTTGTAGAAGATCGGCGCGATCTTCGAACCCAGGCACACGCCGCCGAAGCGCTTGTTCGGAATGAAGGGGATGTCTTCGCCGGTGAACCACAGCACCGAATTGGTGGCCGACTTGCGGCTGGAACCGGTGCCGACCACGTCGCCGACGTAGGCGACCAGATGGCCCTTGTCCTTGAGCGATTCAATGAAGGCGACCGGGCCGCGCTTGCCGTCTTCCTCGGGCACGATGCCGTCGCGGGCGTTCTTGAGCATCGCCAGGGCGTGCAGCGGGATGTCCGGGCGGGTGGTCGCGTCCGGCGCCGGCGACAGGTCGTCGGTGTTGGTCTCGCCGGTCACCTTGAACACGGTGACGGTCAGGCTTTCCGGCACTTCCGGACGGCTGGTGAACCACTCCGCGTCGGCCCAGCTTTGCAGCACCGACTTTGCGTTGGCGTTGCCGGCCTCGGCCTTGTCCTGGACGTCGTGGAAAGCGTCGAACATCAGCAGGGTCTTCTTCAGCGCTTCGGCGGCGATGCTGCCGACCTGGGCGTCGTCGAGCAGCTCGACCAGCGGATGGATGTTGTAGCCGCCGAGCATGGTACCGAGCAGTTCGGTCGCGCGTTCGCGGCTGATCAAAGCGTTGTGCTCGGTGCCGAAGGCGACCGCGGCGAGATACGAGGCCTTGACCTTGGCCGCGTCGTCGACGCCGGCCGGCACGCGTTGGGTGATCAGATCGAGCAGGAACGACTCCTCGCCCGCCGGCGGCGCTTTCAGCAGCTCGATGACCTCGGCGGTCTGCTGGGCGGTCAGGGGCAGCGGCGGAATGCCCAGCGCGGCGCGCTCGGCAACGTGTTGGCGATAGCTGGAGAGCATGGAGAGTCCCGTCGGAATGAAGCGGTAAAGACGTGGCACCGGCTGCGTGGTCCGCCGCCCCGACAGGCGCGGTGCGGACTTACGTGGCGAGTGCGGGGTGGCGAGGGGCGGCGGCTTGCTGGAAGCCAGGCCGCCGGCGCCCGCGAAGGGCACGGCCTCGACCGCGTATTTTGCCTTCAAAGGGCTTTCGCGGCAAACGCGGCCACCGTGCCGGCCCACGCCGCGCAAGGCTTTGCGCGATCCGTCCGTACGCCGGCGACGGAACGCTGTAGCACGCTTGCGACCATTGTCTGCACGCTTCCTGAACCCGATAAAGCGATAATCGGCGTCATCGCCAGCCACCGCGCCCGTTCCCACGGCGCGCCAGCAGCATCCAAGGAGCTCCACCGACATGCCCGACTCCTATTCCACCCGCCGCACCCTGTCCGTCAACGGCCGCGACTACACCTACTTCAGCCTGCCGGCCCTGGGCGAGCGCTACGACATCAGCCGCCTGCCCTACTCGATGAAGATCCTGCTCGAGAACCTGCTGCGCCACGAGGACGGCGGCGCCACGGTCGGCAAGGACCATATCGAGGCGGTCGCGCAGTGGGACGCCAGCCGCGAGCCGGACACCGAGATCGCCTTCATGCCGGCGCGCGTGGTCCTGCAGGATTTCACCGGCGTGCCCTGCGTGGTCGACCTGGCGGCGATGCGCGACGCGGTCGGCCGGCTCGGCGGCAATGCCCGCCAGATCAACCCGCTGATCCCGTCCGAACTGGTCATCGACCACTCGGTCCAGGTCGACGTGTTCGGCAGCCCCGAGGCGCTGGACCTGAACGGCAAGATCGAATTCCAGCGCAACATGGAGCGCTACAGTTTCCTGCGCTGGGGCCAGAAGTCGTTCGAGAACTTCAAGGTGGTGCCGCCGAACACCGGCATCGTCCATCAGGTCAACCTGGAGAACCTGGCCCGCGTGGTCATGGGCCGCGAGGTCCAGGGCCTGGACGGCAGCAGCGAGCTGCAGGCCTTCCCCGACACCGTGTTCGGCACCGACAGCCACACCACGATGATCAACGGCATCGGCGTGCTCGGCTGGGGCGTCGGCGGCATCGAGGCCGAGGCGGCCATGCTCGGCCAGCCCTCGTCGATGCTGATCCCGCAGGTGGTCGGCTTCAAGCTCGTCGGCCAGCTGCCGGAAGGCGCGACCGCGACCGACCTGGTCCTGACCGTCACCCAGATGCTGCGCAAGCACGGCGTGGTCGGCAAGTTCGTCGAGTTTTTCGGCGACGGCCTGCAACACCTGCCGCTCGCCGACCGCGCGACCATCGCCAACATGGCCCCCGAGTACGGCGCGACCTGCGGCATCTTCCCGATCGACGCCGAGGCGGTGACCTATCTGCGCCTGTCGGGCCGCTCCGAGGAACAGATCGCCCTGGTCGAGGCCTATGCCAAGGCCCAGGGCCTGTGGCACGAACCCGGCCAGCCCCATGCCACCTATTCGGCCACGCTCGAACTCGACCTCGGCGACGTGCGCCCCTCGATGGCCGGTCCGAAGCGTCCGCAGGACCGGGTGCTGCTCGAAAACGTCCATACCAATTTCAGCGAGAACCTCGGCCCGCTGATCGCCAACCGCAAGGCCAGGGTCGGCTGCGCCGTCGACGAGCTCAAGGGCGAAGGCGGCGCCCAGCCGCAGGCCGAGCATCTCGCCGCCAAGCCGGTGTCGAAGATCCGCATCCAGGACCAGGACGCCGAACTGTGCGACGGCTCGGTGGTGATCGCCGCGATCACCTCCTGCACCAACACCTCGAATCCGGCGGTGATGCTCGGCGCCGGCCTGCTCGCGCGCAACGCCGCGCGCCTGGGCCTGAAATCCAAGCCCTGGGTCAAGACCTCGCTCGGCCCGGGCTCGCTGGTGGTCACCGATTACCTGCGCAAGGCCGGCGTGCTCGCCGACCTGGAGAAGCTCGGCTTCTACGTGGTCGGCTACGGCTGCACCACCTGCATCGGCAACTCCGGCCCGCTGCCGGACGAAGTCTCCAAGGGCATCGCCGAGAACGAACTGGTGGTCGCCTCGGTGCTGTCGGGCAACCGCAACTTCGAAGGCCGCGTGCATCCGGAAGTGAAGGCCAACTACCTGGCCTCGCCGCCGCTGGTGGTGGCCTACGCGATCGCCGGCACGGTCAACATCGACCTGACCAAGGAGCCGATCGGCAAGGGCGCCGACGGCCAGGACGTGTACCTACGCGACATCTGGCCGAGCAACAAGGAAATCGGAGACATGATCGCCGCTACCGTCGGCCCGGAGCTGTTCGCGCAGAACTACGCCGACGTGTTCAAGGGCGACACCCGCTGGAACCAGATCGCCTCGCCCGACGGCGAGTCGTTCCAGTGGGACGAAAGCTCGACCTACATCAAGAACCCGCCCTACTTCGACGGCATGACCATGCAGGTCGGCAGCATCGACGACGTCCACGGCGCGCGGGTGATGGGCCTGTTCGGCGACTCGATCACCACCGACCACATCTCGCCGGCCGGCAACATCAAGAAGGACTCGCCGGCGGGACGCTTCCTGGTCTCGCGCGGCGTGCAGCCGGCCGACTTCAACAGCTACGGTTCGCGCCGCGGCAACGACGATGTGATGGTGCGCGGCACCTTCGCCAACATCCGCATCAAAAACCTGATGTTCGGCGGCGAGGAAGGCGGCAATACCCTGTATTACGGCGCTGGCGGCGCCGCCCCGGAAAAGCTGGCCATTTACGACGCGGCGATGAAGTACAAGGCCGACGGCGTGCCGCTGGTGGTGTTCGCCGGCAAGGAATACGGCACCGGCTCCTCGCGCGACTGGGCCGCCAAGGGCACCAACCTGCTCGGGGTCAAGGCGGTCATCGCCGAAAGCTTCGAACGCATCCACCGCTCCAACCTGGTCGGCATGGGCGTGCTGCCGCTGCAGTTCCATGACGGCGAGAACGCGCAGAGCCACGGTCTGGACGGTTCGGAAGTGATCGACGTGATCGGCCTGAACGACGGCGCCGCCAAGACCGCGACCGTGGTGGCGAAGAAGGCCGACGGCAGCGAGCAGCGCTTCGAGGTCAAGGTGTTGCTGCTGACGCCGAAGGAAGTCGAGTACTTCCGCCACGGCGGCATCCTGCACTACGTGCTGCGCCAGCTCGCCGCGCGCAAGGCGGCCTGAGCGGTTGCCGACCGAGCGGAAGACCCGCCGGTGGCCCTGGCCACCGGCCTTCGGAGCGACACGCGCCGGTGGCGCGTAAGCGTCGCTCCTCAGCCACCACGGCGGCATCCTGCACTACGTGCTGCGCCAGCTCGCCGCGCGCAAGGCGGCCTGAGCGGTTGCCGACCGAGCGGAAGACCCGCCGGTGGCCCTGGCCACCGGCCTACGGAGCCACGCGATCTCGCGGCTACCGGCACTGGCGAGAGCGGCTTCGGCCGCTCTGGCCTCATCTGGGGTCTTCGCGCCACCCGGGGCCTCGCCCGGCGCCACGCCCGTTCGCGACTACAGCTTCGCTGTCCAGCGCGCCGAGGTCATGCGCCAGTCGCCGTCCTGCTCGCGCCAGCCGGTCTCCACTTCGTACACGCGCGCCGCCTCGGGCAGGGGCTGGCCGGAGCCGCCGGTCAAGGCCGCGGTGAAGCGTACGGTCGCGTGCTCGGGCCGCATCGCGACGTCGAGCGGGCCGATCGTCACCCCGAGTTGCCGGTAGCGCAGGAAGCTGCCGACCGCGAGCCGGCGCGCGCCTTCGCGGTCCAGGCCTTCGGGGCCGACGAAATCGTCCGCCAGCCATTCCTGCAGCGCCGGCGCGTCGCGCTGCTCGATCGCCGCCTGCAATTGCGCGACCGACTCGCGCAGGCGCTGCTCCGGCGGGTCGCGGCCGCAGGCCGTCGCCAGCAAGGCCAGCACCGCGCCCAGCGCCAATCGGCGCCACGGAGTTGCAAAGCCCGGGGTTCGCCGCAGCTCGTTGCCATCGTCGCGGCGGTTCGCGTTGTTCACCACAAGCCTCCCTGTACCGCAGTCCCCACGCTGGCCGCCTCGGCGACCGCTTCGGATGCTCTTTCGCACGACCGTTCGCGCGCCCGGCGCGCCCGGCCGGAGCGCCATCGTGACAGGTCCGCTCGGCCGCGGACACTGCCCGCACCGTCGTCGGCGGCGTCGCCTTGCCAGTCAGTAGAGCCTATGCTCCAATCGAGAAAATACCGTACGGCAGCGCACACAGCGGGCCGCCGGCCAGAATCGACGAGCGATTAAAGAGGGGATCGCGATGAGTTTCGAACGACCGTGGCTTGCTCAGTATCCTGAAGGCGTGCCGGCGCAGATCAACGTGGACGAGTTTCCGTCCATCGTGTCGGTGCTGGAAAACGCCATCGAAAATTATCGCGACCGTCCCGCCTTCTCCAATTTCGGCAAGGTATTGACCTACGGCGACATCGACCGCCTCAGCGCGCAGTTCGCCGCGTATCTGCTCGGCGAACTCAAGCTCAAGAAGGGCGATCGCGTCGCGATCATGATGCCCAACTGCCTGCAGTACCCGATCGCGACCTTCGGCGTGTTGCGCGCCGGCATGACCGTGGTCAACACCAATCCGATGTACACCGCGCGCGAGCTCAAGCACCAGCTCGACGATTCCGGCGCGTCGGTGATCTTTGTGCTCGACAACTTCGGCAAGACCGTGCAGGACGTGGTCGGCCAGACCCAGGTCAAGCAGGTCATCACCACCGGCCTGGGCGACATGATCGGCGGGCTCAAGGGCCCGGTGATGAACTTCGTGCTGAAGTACGTCAAGAAGATGGTGCCGGACTACGACATTCCCGGCGCAGTGCGCTTCCGCGACACCCTCACCCTCGGCCAGATGCACAAGCTGCCGGAGATCGAGATCTCGCCGGACGACATCGCCTTCCTGCAGTACACCGGCGGCACCACCGGCGTGGCCAAGGGCGCGATGCTGACCCATCGCAACCTGGTCGCGAACATGCAGCAGGCCGCGGCCTGGGTCGGCACCAACGCCAAGCCCGGCCACGAGATCATCATCACCGCGCTGCCGCTGTACCACATCTTCGCATTGACCGCGAACGGACTGGTCTTCATGAAGTTCGGCGGCCTCAACCACATGATCACCAACCCGCGCGACATGCCGGCTTTCGTCAAGGAATTGAAGAAGACGCCGTTCACCGCGATCACCGGCGTCAACACCCTGTTCAACGGCCTGCTCAACACCCCGGGTTTCGACGAGGTCGATTTCTCCCACCTGCACCTGACCCTCGGCGGCGGCATGGCGGTGCAGCGCGCGGTCGCCGAACGCTGGAAACAGGTCACCGGCATCACCCTGGTCGAAGCCTACGGCCTCACCGAAACCTCGCCGGCGGCGTGCATCAACCCGATGGACCTGCCCGAGTACAACGGTTCGATCGGCCTGCCGATCTCCTCGACCGACGCCTGCGTCAAGGACGAGAACAACAACCTCCTCGGCGTCGGCGAAGTCGGCGAGTTGTGCATCAAGGGCCCGCAGGTCATGAAGGGGTATTGGCACCGCCCCGAGGAAACCGCCAACGTCATCGACGACGACGGCTGGCTGCACACCGGCGACATGGCGCGCATGGACGAGAAGGGATTCTTCTACATCGTCGACCGCAAGAAGGACATGATCCTGGTGTCGGGCTTCAACGTGTATCCCAACGAGATCGAGGACGTGATCGCGATGATGCCGGGCGTGCTCGAAGTGGCCGCGGTCGGCGTGCCCGACGAGAAGTCCGGCGAAGCGGTCAAGGTGGTGATCGTCAAGAAGGACCCGGCGCTGACCGCCGAGGACGTCAAGGCGCATGCCCGGATCAATCTGACCGGCTACAAGCACCCCAGGTTCGTCGAGTTCCGCACCGAGCTGCCCAAGACCAACGTCGGCAAGATCCTGCGCCGGGAACTGCGCGACGCGCCGAAGTAAGCTCCGCGACACATCGCCGGCGCCGCGGGCGCCGGCTTTCCCTAAGCCCCTCTGCCGAGGGGCTTTTTCGTGCCCGGACACCGCACCGGAATGTGCCTGAAATGAATGCGCCAGGAGGCAGACAGAACCTTGTCTGAACGATGCCTGGGCGAGGTGTAGCATCGAAACGCGGGTAATCCCGGCCCGCCACCGTCCTTCAGGAGTCCGCCATGTCCATGTCCGCCCGTCTGCCAATCGCGAACGTTCCCGCCCTATTCCGCCATGTCGCCGACCCGGCCAGCGGCACCGACTGGGGCTATATGCACGCCCAGCCCGCCAACCACGTCCATGGACAGGACGCGCCCTACTCGCCCTGCTTCTCCGAGCACCTGCTCGACGACATGAAACGCGTGCAGGAACGGATCCGCCGCGAGCTCGCTTCCGATTGCGATCCGCGCGCCGGCATCCACCATTTCGTGCTCGCCTCCGACGCCGACGTGTTCAACCTCGGCGGCGACCTGGCGCTGTTCTCCCGCATGATCCGCAGCGGCAACCGCCAGCGCCTGCTCGAGTACGCGCGCCTGTGCATCGAGGTCGCGTTCAATCTGTATCAGCTGCACGAAGACCGGGTCCACAGCATCGCGGTGATCCAGGGCGATGCGCTCGGCGGCGGTTTCGAGGCCGCGCTGTGCTGCCACACCATCATCGCCGAGGCCGGCACCGGCATGGGGTTCCCGGAGGTGCTGTTCGACCTGTTCCCGGGCATGGGCGCCTATACCTTCCTGACCCGTCGCGTCACCGCGGTCCAGGCCGAACGGATGATGCTCAAC
Source organism: Lysobacter sp. 1R34A (assembly GCF_051217035.1). Lineage (NCBI taxonomy): Bacteria > Pseudomonadati > Pseudomonadota > Gammaproteobacteria > Lysobacterales > Lysobacteraceae > Lysobacter > Lysobacter sp. 1R34A. Next base: position 42,312 of record NZ_JBPKJP010000001.1, on the reverse strand, counting down.
GCCCGCGTCTACCCGGTCGAGGAACTGCTGCGCATGGGCGTCGTCGACCAGGTCGTGCCGCGCGGTTACGGCCTGCAGGCCGCGTCCGAGCTGATCAAGCGCAACCAGCGCATGGGCAATGCGCTGCGGGCGATGAACACGGTCCGCCAGGCCTGCCGTCCGGTCAGCCTGGACGAGCTGCTGTCGGTGACCACCGAATGGGTCGATGCGGCGATGCGCCTCAACGACCGCGGGCTCAAGACCATGGAACGCCTGGTGCGTGCGCAGCAGCGCCGGGCCGGCGCGGCCGCGCCGGCGCTGGCGCTGGCCTGATGTCTTGCAGGGGGGGGCCTGCCACGCGCCTCGCGTGGCAGGAGGCTGTCAAGAAACGTCGGGGACGTCCTTGCCGCGGTTGCCGCGACTGAGGCGCGCGACTTCCTGCCGGCTGACGTCGGCCACCGCCGACAACTGCGTCGCGAGATCCAGCACGAGTTTCGGGCACTCGCGTACCAGGACTTCATCGCTTGCGCGCATCACCTGCGAGCAGCGCTCGGCGATCGAGTGCGCGCCGAGATTTTCCGCCACGCCCTTGTAGGCATGGGCGATCTCGCGGAACTCGTCCCAACGCGCCACCGCCGCGGCGGCCTCCAGGTCGCTTTGGCAGGACTGCGCGTCCTTCAGGCACTGCTCGACGAAATCGCGCAGGAACTGATCGCCCAACCCCATTTCGGCCAGCTCGGCCAACACCGCCGGGTTGGTCAGCGGACGGCTGACGTCGCTGATCGCGCGCACCGCGGGCATGCGCTGCGAATCGACCACGTCGGCGATGGTCTCGAGCAGGCGCCCGACCACGATCGGCTTGGTCAAGAACGCCATCGCGCCGGCCTCGCTGGCCGCTTCGGAGGCCTGCAAGGTGGCGTCGGCGCTGAGGATGATGGTCGGGGTGCGGCGGCCGTTGCCGGCCTGCATGAAACGCAGTTGCCGGATCACGTCCAGGCCGCTGAGCCCGGGCATGTGCATGTCGAGCACGGCGAGGTCGAACTGGCCGAGTTCGAGCTGGTCCAGGGCCTGTTCGCCGTCGTTGGCGCCCTGCACGCGGTGGCCGGCGCGCTCGAGTATCCGCGTCAGCACGGTGCGGTTGGCCGACTGGTCGTCGGCGATCAGCACCCGCAGACTGCGCACCCGGGTCTTGTGGCGCAGGAACGGGTCTTCGAACGAAATGATCTTTCCGCTGCCCTGCTGGGCGTCGGGCGCGTCCGGCGCCGCCTCTTCCAGCCGCAGCGGCAGCTCGACCCAGAAATGGCTGCCGCCGCCGGGATTGGCCTCCAGGCCGATCTCGCCGCCGAGCAACTGGGTCAGGGTCTTGGCGATGGTGGTCCCCAGGCCGGTGCCGCCGAAGCGGCGGGTCGGGCCGTTGTCGACCTGTTCGAAGGCCTGGAAGATCCGGTCGACGTCCTGGCTGGCCACGCCGATGCCGGTGTCGCGCACCGAGAAGCGCAGGCGCACCTGGCGCTCGACCCCGGGCGCGCCCGGGCCGGTGCCGCCGCCGACCAGGCGCGCGACCAGCGACACCCCGCCCTTCTCGGTGAACTTGATCGCGTTGTGCAGCAGGTTCAACAGCACCTGGGTCAGCAAAGCGCTGTCGCCGTTGAGGCGCACCGGCACGTCCTGCTCGATGTCGACCTTGAGCGTCAGCCCCTTCGCCGCGGCCAGCGGTTGCAGCATCTTCTGCAGCCGCTTCATCACTTCCTGCAGGTTGAAGTCGATGTCGCGGCGCTGCAGCTTGCCGGCCTCGATCGCCGAGATGTCCAGCACGTCGTTGACCAGCAGCAACAGCGACTGGGCCGAAGCGTGAATGACGTCGGCGTATTCGCGCTGCTCCGGCGCCAAGCGCGTGCCGTGCATCAGCTCGGCCATGCCGATGATGCCGTTGAGCGGCGTGCGCAGCTCGTGGCTCATGTTGGCCAGGAATCGGCTCTTGGCCTCGTTGGCGCGGCGCGCGTCCTCGGTCGCCTTCTGCAGGCTGCGCAGCAGCGAGGACAGATAGGCCGGGATCGCCACCAGGCCCAGCCACAGGCCGGTCGACAGATACGGCTGGCCGCGCCAGTAATCGTTCTTCAGCACCACGGCCAGGAACGAGGCGCCGGCCAGCGAGGCGGCGGTGTACAGGTAGGTGGTGCCGTAGCGCAGACCGTTGCCGATGGTCACCCACAGCACGATCACGTACAGCGGCGCCAGCGAGGGCGCATCCAGCGACATCAGCATCGCCAGGGTCGAATAGTCGGCGAGCATGCCGATCCAGCGGCGCAGGTGCGAGACCCCGGGCCAGCGCACGATCGCCGCCATCAGGCCCAGGCCGACCACCGATTCGGCCGACATCACCCACAGCATGGTCTGAGTGGCCACGCTGGCCTGGTCGAAGGCCCGCAGGCCCAACAGGTAGGCCACGATCAGGCAGGCGATGACCAACCGCACCAGCGCCTGCCCGTGCTCGCTGTCCGGGCGGTTCGAGAGGCGCTCCTTGACCACGCGCAGGATGGAAGCCATCGGCTACTCCAAGCCGGGACGGGGGAAGCTGGCCGAATAACGATCGCAGATTTCGTCGAGCCGGGCTCGGCTGCGGATCAGGGCATCCACGCAACGTGGATCGAACAGACGACCGCGCTGAGCGTACATATACCCCAATGCCTCCTCGACGTCCCAGGCTTTTTTGTACGGACGCGGCGAAATCAGGGCGTCGAACACATCCGCGACCGCCACGATCCGGGCCTCCAGGGGAATATCGTCCCCGACCAGCCCGTCCGGGTAGCCGCTGCCGTCGTATCGCTCGTGGTGGCGCAGAGCGATCAGGGCGCCGGCCTGGATGAACCGGTTCTGGCTGCCGCTGAGCAGTTCGTAGCCGATCTTGGGGTGGCGGCGCATGATCGCGGTCTCCTCCTCGGTCAGCGGGCCGGGCTTCATCAGCACCGCGTCGGGGATGGCGATCTTGCCGATGTCGTGCAGCGGCGCGGCCATCTCGATGACCCGGATCTCGTCCTCGAACATGCCCAGTTGCTCGGCGATCAGGCCGGCGATGTGCGACATCCGCTCCAGGTAGGCGCTGGTGCCGGCGTCGCGGTATTCGATGGCGCGGGCCAGCCGCGACAGAGTCTCGCGTTCGCGCTCCTCGACCTCGTGCATGCTCGACAGCAGCCGCTGTTCCAGCGACAGGGCCCGCTGTTTGACGTTTTCGGACTGCTGGCGCAGCTGCAGCAGGTTGCGGCAACGCGCGCGCAGCTCGCGCGGGCGCACCGGCTTGACCAGGAAATCGATCACCCCGGCTTCGAGCGCGGCCTGGCGCACCGGCTCGTCGCCGACCACGGTGACCAGGATGATCGGGATGTCGCGGTGCATCGGCAGGCGGCGGAAACGGCGCGCGAATTCCAGCCCGTCGATGCCCGGCATGCGGTAATCGAGCAGCAACAGATCGGGCTGGTGCGTTTCGCACCACGCCAACGCGGCCTCGGGCTCGCCGAAATCGTGCACCGACAACTCGGACGCGATGTCCTCGATGATGTGGCGCAGCATGGTCCGCGCGGACGTTTGGTCATCGACGATAACGACGTTCACACCGGCTTCCGTAAGGGGGTCACCCCCTGTGGTGACCGATCTGGGAGCATACCCCGCCAGGATGCTTGTGACAGCCGCCGAAGGTCCCTAGACGATCCGGGATCGTCCGCCATCGCCCGGATCCGGTATGCGAATGAGCGCTGTACGTCACGGTTCAACGCGGCGCGACCGGAGAAGCGGCCAAGCGCATTGGCCGCCCGGTGTGCTTGCCTGCGTTTACGCCGGCGGCCGCACCGGCTCCTGCGACCGGCCCGGAGGCCCGCTCAGAAGCCGGCTCAGAGGCCGGCTTCGGGACGCATGTAGGGGAACAACAGCACGTCGCGGATCGACGAAGAGCCCGTCAGCATCATCACCAGGCGGTCGATGCCGATGCCCAGGCCGCCGGTCGGCGGCAGGCCGACTTCGAGCGCGCGGATGTAGTCGGCGTCGTAGTGCATGGCCTCGTCGTCGCCGCTGTCCTTCTGGTCGACCTGGGCCTGGAAACGCGCGGCCTGGTCTTCCGGGTCGTTGAGCTCGGAGAAACCGTTCGCCAGCTCCTTGCCGCCGATGAACAGCTCGAAACGGTCGGTCAACTCGGGATCGAGGTCGTTGGCGCGCGCGAGCGGGCTCACTTCGACCGGATGGTCGGTGATGAAGGTCGGCTGGACCAAAGTGTGCTCGACGGTCTTCTCGAAGATCTCCAGCAGCAGCTTGCCCCAGCCGTAGCCCGGCTTGACCGCGACCTTGAGGCGCGCGGCATGGGCGCGCATCGCCTCGAGGTCGCGCAGTTCTTCGCGCTTGATCTCGGGGTTGTGTTCGAGCACCGCATCGGTCATCGACCAGCGCCGGAACGTCGGCCCGAGGTCGATCGGGTTGCCGTCCCACTCGACCCGGGTGGTGCCGAGGACTTCGCTCGCGGCGTGGCGGATCACCGCCTCGGTCAGGTCCATGATCTCGGTGTAGGTGGCATAGGCCTCGTACAACTCGAGCATGGTGAACTCGGGGTTGTGCCGGGTCGACACGCCCTCGTTGCGGAAGTTGCGGTTGATCTCGTAGACGCGCTCGAGGCCGCCGACCACCAGGCGCTTGAGGTACAGCTCCGGCGCGACACGCAGGTACAGCCGCAGGTCGAGCGCATTGTGGTGGGTGGTGAACGGCTTGGCCGCGGCGCCGCCGGGGATGTAATGCATCATCGGCGTTTCCACTTCCAGGAAGCGCCGCGCGTCCAGCCAGGCGCGCATCGAGCGGATGATCTTGGAGCGCTTGACGAACACTTCGCGCGCGTCCGGCGACACGATCAGGTCGACGTAGCGCTGGCGGTAGCGCTGTTCGACGTCGGCCAGACCGTGGAACTTGTCCGGCAACGGCCGCAGCGCCTTGGTCAGCAGGCGCAAGGTCTCGGCCTTGACCGACAGCTCGCCGGTCTTGGTGCGGGTGATCGGGCCTTCCGCGGCGACGATGTCGCCCACGTCCCAGCCCTTGAACTTGTCGTAGGTCTCGCCGAGCGCGTTGGCCTGCAGGAACAGCTGGATGCGCCCGGACTCGTCCTGGATCTGGACGAAGCTGGCCTTGCCCATGACCCGCTTGAGCAGGATGCGGCCGGCGACCGCGACCCGGCGCGACTCGCTGTCCAGCGCTTCCTGGGTCCAATGCTCGGCGTCGATGTACTGCGCCTGCAGGTCGCCGACGAAATCGCCGCGGCGGAAGTCGTTCGGGAAGGCGATGCCCTCGCCGCGCATGGCCGTGAGTTTGGCGCGACGCTCCGCGATCAGATGGTTCTCGTCGATGGGCGGCAGGCTCGTTTCGTCGGTCATAAGGGCGGGCACAGGGGATTGGAGGAGGAATTAAGCCAGGAAATCGGAGATTGGGGGGCCGGAATCTGGAACCGGGGAGGATTCATTGCGAATCCCGACTCCCGATTCCCGAATCCCGGCTTTCAAACCGCGTCGCTGCGTTTCGAGCCCACTTCCAGTCCGGACTTCAGGCTGGCCTCGACGAATTCGTCGAGATCGCCGTCGAGCACCTTCTGGGTGTCGCTGCGTTCGATGCCGGTGCGTAGGTCCTTGATGCGGCTCTGGTCGAGCACGTAGTTGCGGATCTGGCTGCCCCAGCCGATGTCGGACTTGGTCGCCTCGACCGCGTCGCGCACCGCGTTGCGCTTCTGGATTTCCAGCTCGTACAACTTCGCCGCGAGCATCTTCATGGCGCGGTCGCGGTTGGCGTGCTGGCTGCGCTCGGTCTGGCAGGCCACGACGATCCCGCTCGGCACGTGGGTGATGCGCACCGCCGATTCGGTCTTGTTGACGTGCTGGCCGCCGGCGCCCGAGGAGCGGTAGACGTCGGTCTTGAGGTCGGCCGGGTTGATCTCGATGTCGATCTTGTCGTCGACTTCCGGCGAGACGAACACCGAGGTGAAGCTGGTGTGGCGGCGGTTGTCGGAGTCGAACGGCGACTTGCGCACCAAGCGGTGCACGCCGGTCTCGGTCTTCAGCCAGCCGTAGGCGAAATCGCCCTCGACCCGGAAGGTCGCCGACTTGATCCCGGCCACGTCGCCGCCGCTGACTTCCATCAGCTCGGCCTTCCAGCCGCGCGACTCGGCCCAGCGCAGGTACATGCGCAGCAGGATTTCGGCCCAGTCCTGGGCTTCGGTGCCGCCGGCGCCGGCCTGGATGTCGACGAAGGCCGAGGCCGCGTCCATCGGGCCGGAGAACATGCGCCGGAACTCGAGTTCCTCGACCTGCTTGGCGTAACGCTCGACGTCTTCGACCACGGCCAGCGCGGTCGACTCGTCGTCTTCCATCTCGGCCAGTTCGAGCAGTTCGTCGGCGCCGATCAGCCCGTCGGTGAGACGGCGGATGCCGTCGACGACCTTTTCCAGGCTGGCGCGCTCGCGGCCCAGGCCCTGGGCCTGTTCGGCGTTGTTCCAGATGTCGGGGCTTTCGAGCTCCCGGTTTACTTCTTCGAGGCGTTCGACTTTGCTGTCGTAGTCAAAGATACCCCCTGAGCGAATCCAGCCGGCCCCGGAGGTCGGCGATGCGCTGGCGGACGGGATTGAGCTCGATCATGTCCGATGGTCTTGAATGCGGATGAGAACCGCCGATTCTAGCAGCCCGGGCGGCCGGGAGGCCGCCCCTGTCTCGGCGCCCTGTGGGGCGCGAGCGGCGCGAGCCGCGACCAGGCTTTCCCCGCACCGGCGGACCCTGCCCGCTAGCCGACCTGTCCGAGGCGGGCGGCCCGCCGCGCCGCCCTGCCCCGCGGCCCCCTCGGCCCGACTCACTTCACCTCGAACTCGCCCACCATCACCACCTCACTGCGGTCCTTCAGGCGCAGGGTCACCTTCTGCTCGCTTTGCCGGGCGCCGCCGAAGCCGGTGGCGAGCCACAGGTGCAGGGTCGTCGCGCCGGTCACCAGTTGCTGGCGGTCGCCGTAGAAATTGGCCTCGACCTTGTACTTGCCCGGCTTGGCGTCGCGCAGGATGAATTCCTCCGGGCCGTAGCCGCCGGTGAAGTCGTTCGAGATGCGCCCGCCTTGGTAGGTCAGCTTGTGGCCGTAGTAGCACTTCTCGCCGTTCGGGTCGGTCACCCACAGGTCCATGTCGCTGTTGTCGCTGTCCCAGCTCAGCACCACGCGCAGGTCCAGCGGCAGGTTGCGCAGCAGACGCGGGTCGATGCGCGCGGTGTCCACCGCCTGCGGATGCGCCGCGACGATGGCATTGAGCTCGGCCATGGCGATTTCCTCCACGCCCGGGAAGCGGCCGTCCCAATCGCGCAGGGCGATCTCGTACAAGGCCTCCACCGCCTGCGGGTACTGGGCGTTGGCGGCATAGGCCAGCCCCAGGTCGCGGAAGCTCTGCGGCTCTTCCTCGGCCAGCCCGCGCACGCGCTCGAACACCGGCACGGCCAGCGCCGGCTGCTCGGCCTGCATCAGGCGGTAGCCGAGCACGCGCAGGATGTGGCGGTTCTCCAGGTCCATCTCGGCCAGGTTGGAGAGCACGCGCAGGGCCAGGTCGCGCTGTCCCTTCTCGACCAGCACGTCGGCGACGTCGAGGTAGAAGGCGGTGCTGGTCGCGTGCGAATCGCGCTCGTCGAGATAGATCGCATAGACGCGGTCGGCGCCGGCCTGGCGCAGGCGGCGCGCGTACGGCGAATCGGGCTGCCAGGGCTGCAGGACGATGCGCGCGCCGGCGCCCGGCTGGGCTGCTTCCTCTTTGACGCTCGCATCGGCAGAAATCGCGTCGATGCGCGAGCCGGTCACCTCGATCCTTTCCAGTCCCGCGCTGGCTTCGGCGGCCGGCATCGCGGCGGCCGCGGCGACCGGCGCCGGCGCATAGGCCTGCAAACGTTGTGCATCGCCTTGCGCACCCTCCTCCGCGCGACGCAGCTTGGCCGCGTCGAGCGCCTGCGGCGGCATGCCCTTCGGCCAGGCGCGCTGCCACCACTCGATGCGCTGCGCATACAAGGCGGCGACCCGGTCCAGGCTCTGCCGGCGCGACCGCTCGGTTTCGCCGCTGCGCTCGGCTTTGAGCCGGTGAAATTCATCGAGGCGGTCCGGCGGGACGATGTCGTAACGCACGTAGTCGGCCAGATCGTCGAGCACGATCAGCGAAGTCTCGGCGGTGACGATGCCGAAGCGCTGGCCGAGGCGCGCGATCGCGGCGCGGTGGAGTTCGGGGTCGGCCTGCATGGCCCGGATCGAGTACTGCGCCCACAGCGCCGCCGGCAACGCGCTGGCGGGGGCGTCGGCGTCGATAGGCACCGCGATTTCGCGGACCCGGCCGCCGTCGCGTACCTTCAGGCTCAGCCGCGCAGGGCGGTCGCCGAGCTTGCCGGCGATGCGCAGCAGGCCGCCGTCGGCGAACGGCGAATCGGCGACCACCTCGTTCGTGCCCAGGCCGTCGACGCTGAGCAACTGCGGCCCTTCGTTGAGCAAGGCCTCGGCGGCGCGGTCCAGTTCGCCGGCGCGCTGCCAGGCGACCAGGCGGCCGCCGTGCGCCTGCGCCAGCGCGCGCAGGCCGTCGTGGTCGGAGGCGGCGCCCGCCGAGTTCAGCGCATACAGGCGCTGGCCGCCGAGCAAGGCCGGGAAACGGCGCTGGCCGTAATTGAACAGGCCGTCGCTGACCAGCAGGTATTCCTCGATGCCGGGCTGCGGCTGCCAGCCGCCCGGGTCGGTCGCGCCGTCGTAGACCGTGCTTTCGAGTTCGCGCCTGAGCGCCGACCAGTCGCCGCCCTTTACCGCGAAGGCCCGCGCCGGCTCGGCGCGGTCGCGCAGCCGGATCAGGCTGACCTGGACCTCGCCGGCCGCACGGAAGTACCGATCCAACAGCGCCAGTTCGCTGGCGCGTTCGCGCTTGCGGCCCGATGCCGAGCTGTCCCACAGCAGGCCGAGCGACTTCGGCAGCGCACGCGGCTGGCGCGGGCCGGCCAAGGGCACTTCGGCCAGGAAGAAACGTTCGCCCTCGCGATCCTGGGTGTAGGCCTGAGGCGCACTCGCCGCCGGCACCCGCAGGCTCAGGCTGTCGCCCAGCGGCCGGCTGTGCAGGGCCAACCGGTAGCGGCCCGCCTGCGAGGCGATGTCCGCCTGCTGGCCCAGGCCGACCCAGCGCGGCTTCTGCGCCGAGACCAGGTCGAGCCTGAAACTGCGCGCCTGCGCCGCGAACGCCAGCGGCAGTTCGTAACGCCACTCGCCGCCTTCGCGCGCGAGCGACTCGACCAGTTCCAGCCGCACCCGCCGAGTGCCCTGGGCCGGGATCGGATAGACCCGCAGCTTGAACTGATTGCCGACGGTCTTCTCCAGCAGCGCCGGGTCGACGCCGCGGCGTTCGATCGCCTCGAACACCTGGCGACCCTTGTCCTTCGGCACCGGCACCGCGGCGCGCAACTGGCCGTCGATGTCGAGCGCGAAGCCGGCGACTTGCTGGCCGTCGCGCAAGGGGAATTGCAACTGCCCTTCGAGCACCCGCCGGTTCGGATTACGGAACACCAGCTCGACCGAGGTCCGGGCGAGGCCGCCGACGATCTCGCCTTCGACCCTTGCCGATTCGAGCACGATGGGGGTTTCGGCGCCGCGCACTTCCAGCAAGGGCGGCGCGGTGACGTCCCTGCGGATCTGCGCGCTGGCGACGGCCGCGAGGGCGAGCAACAGGCAAAACACGGAACGAACGACTGCGAAGGACGGTTTCACCGGTCACCTCTTCCTTAAGAACGGGGTCTGCAACCTCATAACGCGGCGACTGCGCGAACGGGGTTGAAGGGCGTCGCTTCCATGCAAGCGGCGCGACCGTGGCGCGAGCGCCACAGCCTGCGGGGCGGATTGGGGTAGATGCAAGCTGGGCTGGTTGCGGCGTCGGGTAGGAGCAAATCCCCGCCCCCTTTTCAAAAGGGGCGCACCAAGCATCACGAGGCTGCGTCTGGGGCTGGAACCGGTGCTGGTGCCGGTTTCGATGCTCGACGCGTCGATCATCGCCCCCTTTGGCAAAGGGGCGAGCGCTCGGCGAAAGCCGTTGAAACCCCATTACTGCAGCGTGGGAGATTTGCTCTCGGCAACGAAAACCGGAAACGGAGCCCCCCAGCCCCTCAAGGCCGATACAACGACCGCAGGCTCAAGGCGCGCTGCAGGCTGCCCAGGTCGGCCTTCGACTTCAACCCGATCTCCACGGTTTCTCCCGGCAGCAGAGTCAGGGCATTGTCGGCCAACTCGACGTCGTGATCGCCGAAATCGATCCAGACGGCGCGCGCCAGCTTGTTCGCCTTCAATTGCAAACGGTATCCGTCGCCGTCGCGGCGCAGTTCGCCGCGCAGCTCGGGGTCCTGCCAGGCCAGGCGCCTGGATTCGCCGAAGTAGACGGCGCGACGCGACACCGTCTTGCCGTCGACGATCAGCTCGAACACCGCCGCGGTGCGCAAGGGATCGGCGTCGCCGAGCAGTTCGGCGTCGCTCCAGGCGCCGACCGCGGTCGAGGCCAGCGCCGCCAAGGTCGCCGGCTTGCGTTCGTCGCGATGGACGCGGCCGTCGAAGTCCATGACCCGCAAGCGCCACTCGCTCTGCAAGGGCGCGGTGCGATCCGACAGCAGGCTCAGTTCGGTGCGTCCGCTGCCGGGCCGCCGCAGGGGCGCGATGGCGACGTCGGCGAAGAAACGCTTGGCGTGGAAATGCAGCGGCTTCCAGCGACCGTAGTAATCCAGGCTCGACCACGACGCGCCCGGCCAGACATCGTTCAACTGCCAGTACAGCGAACCCATCGTGCGCGGACGCGAAGCGCGGTGATGCAGCGCCGCCAGCTCGATCCCCTCGGCCTGGACCTGTTGGCTCAGATAAACGAAATCGGCGAAATCGCGCGGCTCGCCATACTCGCGGCGGATGTACAGCAACAGCCGCGAGTTGCCGTCGCCGGCGAGGAACTTCTGGTGGGCGCGGATCACCGGCGCGTTGATCCCCTGCTCTTCGGGCCTGGCGAAGCTGGCGATGGTGCGCAGCGACGGCCAGCCCTGCAGGCCGTACTCGGACATGAAGCGCGGGGTCTCGTCGAGGTAGGCCGTCGCCGGCAAGGCCGGGCCGCCCCATACGTCCCAGTAGTGCTTGTCGCCGTTGTTGGAATCGTTGGCCTTCTCGCCCAGGTCGTTGCTCGGCGAACTCGACCAGTACGGCACGCCCGCGCCTTCTTCGGCGACGACCTGGCGCAGGTCATGGCCGAACAAGGCCACGTAGCCTTCCCACACCGTCTGCGCGAACTTCGGGTCGGCCGCGGTCAACTTGGTCCGATGGCCCCAGTCCTTCCAGGCGGTTTCTTCCTCGTTGTTGCCGCACCACAGCACGATGCTCGGGTGGTTGCGCAGGCGGCGCACGTTGTCGCGCGCCTCGGCGACGACGTTGGCGCGGAACGCGGGATCGTAGCCGGGCGGCATGCCGCCGCCGAACATGAAGTCCTGCCAGACCATCAAGCCGAGTTCGTCGGCCAGTTCGAAAAAGTCGTCCGACTCGTAATAACCTCCGCCCCAGTTGCGCAGCATGTTCATGTTGGCGTCGCGCGCGGACTCCAGGTCGCGGCGCAGCCGCTCGCGGGTCACTCGGGCCGGGAAGGCATCGAAGGGAATCGCGTTGGCGCCCTTGGCGAACACCGGAATGCCGTTGACGACGAAGGCGAAGCCCTGGCCGACGGCGTCGCGCTCGCGGCGCAGCTCGATGCTGCGCAGGCCGGTGCGGCGCTGACCGACCGCCTGCACGCCGTCGGCATCGCGCACGCGCGCCTTGAAGGTGTACAAGGCCTGCTCGCCATAACCGACCGGGTACCACAGCCGCGGCCGGGCGATGGTCAGCGGCACCGACACGGTGTTGCGGCCACGGTGCAGCTGAGCCTCCTGGCGCAGGGTCTTGCCCGGGCCGTCGGGGCCGGCGTAGTCGATCTCGATCGTGGCCGCGCCGGCGCGATCGCTTTCGATCTCCAGTTCGACCGTGGCCTCGGCGGCATCGCGGGCGATGCGGCGCGGCTGCACGTGCAGGTCGGCCAGGCGCAGGCGGTCCCAGCTCTCCAGCCGCACCGCGCGCCAGATCCCGGCGCCGACGTAACGCGGGCCCCAGTCCCAGCCGTAGTGATAGCCGGGCTTGCGCACGAAGTTGGCGGTCATCGCGTCGCGCGGCTCGTCGCCGTACGGCGAGGGGTAATTGCCGGCGATCTTGTTCGGCATCGCCTGCACCTGCGGCAGCATCCGCCGGATCGGCGAGTCGAACACCACCCGCAATTCGTTGCCGCGTTCGCGCAGGTGCGCCCCCGCCGGCACCCGCCAGGTGCGGAAACTGTTGTCGGCCTTGAGCAGCTCGACGCCGTTGAGCTGCACGGTCGCGAACGTGTCCAGGCCCTCGAACACCAGCTCGACGTGAGCGCGCGCCAGGGTGGCGCGGTCGACGTCGAAACGCGTGCGGTACTCCCATTGCGCCAGGCCGATCCATTGCAGGCTGCGCTCGCGCGCGCCGACGTAGGGGTCGGCGATCAGGCCGGCGGCGAGCAGATCGGTGTGCACATGTCCCGGCACCTGCGCCTTGCGCCAGTCGGTGGCGGCGGCATGCGCGGCGGCTTCCGGGTCGCCCGGCACCAGCCGGAACTGCCAGTCGCCGTGCAGGGGCCGCGAGCCCGCCTCGGCCGCCCGGGCCCAGTCCGCGCTCAGCGCGGCGGCCAGCATCAGGGCGATCGCCGCCGCGGTGCGCAGCGCCGAAACGAAGGTGTTCTTGGACCGGAATGTCGCCATGCTTGCCCCAACGAGTCGATTGCCGTGGTCGCGCGGCCGCGTGCGGCGGCCGGGCATGAGTTCGTGGCCAGATCGCGGCCGAGCCCGGAAAAACGGGGACGCCTATCCAGGCGCCCCCTGCCCGAGAATCGGGAAAAAACCCTGCGTCCCGCCTGGACAGCGCGGAATCGCCGGGCCACCACCGCTTACTGGAGAGCGTTTGCCGCGGCCGGCCGCGTACGGCCGGCCGCGCTTGCGTGCATCAATCGAACTTGTAAACGAACTCGGCCGAGATTTCGCGGCCGACCCGCGAGAACACTCGCTCGTTGGCGTAGATGAAGAACATCTTGTACGGGTCTTTGTACTCGGCCTCGTCGAACAGGTTGTCGATGTACAGGTTGACCCGGGCCTGTTCGGTCAACTGATAGCCGGCGGTCAGGTTGAAGTAGACCGGCGCCTTCAGCTTGCCGACCATCCGGCATTCGGTCGAGGTCTGGCCCGGCATGACCGGTGCGCAACGGTTGTAGTTGTCGCCGTTGGTGTGGCCGATGCGATTGGCGAACAGGGTGGCGTTCCACGGCCCGCGCGACCAGCTGGCGCTAGCGCGGGCGAAGGTGCGCACGTCGTTGTCGCGGTTTTCCTGCATCGGCGCGCCCGGGTCGCGCTGCTCGTTGTTCTTCAACTGGTTGGTGTAGTTCAGCGCGAAGCTGAAATCGCCCCAGGCCGTCGCCGGCAGCTTGTAGCGGGCCGACACGTCGACGCCGGCCACTTCGCGGTAGGCGATGTTGATCGGGCCGCTGCGCACCGAGGTCACCTGGCCCAAGGGGAAGTTGGGGTCGGCGACGCCGAAGGCGTTGGTGCCCGGGCTGCTGCGGGTCACCCGCGAGAGGATGCTCGAACAGGTCGACGAACCCGGCGCGACCTGCATTCGGTCCGAGGACCGGCGCGGAACGCCGTTGATGCACTGGCTTTCCAGGTCGAGGATGTCGGCGATGTCGAAATCGCGCACCTGGTTGTCGATGGTCATGCGCCAGTAGTCGGCACTGAACGACAGGTTGTCGGTGGCGTCCCAGACCAGGCCGGCGCTCCACGACTTGCCGGTTTCGCTGTCGAGCTTGAGGTTGCCGGTGCGGCTGGTGGCATGGCGGTAGTAGACCGAGGCCGAGCCGCAGTTCGGGCCCTGGTTGCGCTTGATGCACGAGGCGACGTCGGCGCTTTCCTGGGTGCCGGTGCCGCTGGTGGCGAACAGGTAGTGCATGTCCGGCGCGCGGAAGGTGGTGTTGTAGGCGCCGCGCAGCAGCAGGCTGTCGATCGGGCGCCATTCCAGGCCGGCGTTCCAGGTGAAGTTGCCTTCCTTGCGGCTGTCGTCGTCGTAGCGGTCGAAGCGGCCGGCGGTGGTCAGGTCCAGCGAGGCCAGCAGCGGAAACTTGAATTCGACGCCGGCGGCATAACGCTTGCGGTCGCCGCCGCCCTGGTTGGTGCCGCCGGGCTGGTCGTACTGCTTGTTGGGGCCGAAGGTCAGCGGGTCCGGGCTGAGGCGATAGCCTTGCGAGCCGGCTTCCAGTACCGCGGCGAAACCGACCGGGCCGGCCGGCAGATCGAACAGGTCGCCGTTGACCGCGAACTGGGCCTGGTTCATCCACGACTTGGCGCTGGAGTGGCCGTGCGTGGTCAACCGTTGGAAGGTCGCCAGGTCCATCGGGTTCCAGAACCGGCTCTGGTTCAACTGATACGCCGGCAGGCCGCCGTTGGTGCCCAGTTGCGGCCCGAGGAAATACTCGTCGACCGCGCTCTGCACCACCGAGGGGAAGCTGAAGTCGACCTCGTACTCGGTGCGGCCGATGGTGGCGTCCCAGTTGAGCGTCTCGCCGAAGCGGCCGCGCAGGCCGGCGGCGAGGTCCCAGGAACGCTCGTTGGTATAGAACAGGAACGGATCGCGGCTGCCGGCCTCGGGCACGGTGAAGGCGCGGCGCGCCTGATAGCTGCGGCCGGTGCCCTGGTCGTAGAACGCGCCGCCGCGGTTCAACTCGAAGCGCAGCGCCTCGTCCTGGCGCGATTCGCCTTCGCTGTCCCACAACGACGCGCTGACCCAGGCCTGCATGCCGTTGTCGAAGTCGTAGCTGAAATTGCCGAAGGCCGAGACGTTGTTGGAACCGTTGCGCAGGCTCCACAGGGCGTTGCCCTTGCTCTGGGTGCAGCTGTAGCCCGGGAACTCGGGCGCGTTGCCCTCGTTGCCGATGAAGTGATGCAGCGGCAGGTCCTGGAAACGGTCGCAGGCGCCGGCCGGCGGCGTCACGCGCTGCTTGCTGGCGCTGTCGATCAGCTCCACGCCCCAGACCCACGGCCAGGGGTCGTTGACCAGGGGCTTGACCGTATTGGCCGGCTCCAGGTCGGAGTCGACGAACTCGCGGTCGCCGGCGAACAAGGTCTCGCGCCCGCTCCACTGCACGCCGTAGGTCGCGCTCCACTTGTCGCCGGTGCGGCCGCCGGTCCAGGACAGATCGAAGGAATCGCCGCCGCCGCGGGTGGTGGTGCCGCCCTTGATCCGCACTTCGTCGCCACTGAAGTTCTTCTTCATGATGACGTTGATCACGCCGGCCATCGCGTCGGAGCCGTAGATCGCCGAGCCGCCGCTGGCCAGCACTTCGATCCGCTCGACCGCGGCCATCGGGATGTTGTTGAAATTGGCGAAATTGCCGCGCCCCTCGTAGGGCAGCGGGTAATCGGCGACGCGGCGCCCGTCGATCAGCAGCAAGGTGCGGCCGGGGCCGAGGTTGCGCATGTTGAGCGGGCTGGCGTTCGGGGTCGGGCCCTTGTTGACGTCGGCCTGCACCGAGCCGGTGACCTCGGTCAGGGTGCTCAGCGCCTCGTATACGGTCGAAAAGCCCTCGCGCTTGATCTGGTCGGCGCTGATCACCGTGACCGGCGCCGGGCCTTCGACTTCGGCGCGCTTGATGCGCGAACCGGTGACGGTGATCTTGTCCATCGACTTGACCTCGCCGGCCGCCGTCGCCGGCTCCTGCGCGCTCGCTTCCTGCGCCGCCGCGACAAACGGCAGATACAGAGCGGCGAGCAGCGCCGCGGTCAGGACGTTGCGGTGCGCGCGATGGCGTTCGGCCGGCGTGCGGTGTTGACGCTCGTTGCGGTGCTGATTGTGGTTCACCTGCTACCCCTCCCAATCGCGGCCGAATCCTCGGCCAAGGTTACGTTTCGTTTTGTATCCAGCGCTTTTTCGTGGCGTTTTGTGGCGTTCTATTTGGATCGATCTAAACCCCGAGCAAAAAAAAACCATCCGCACATCGTCGAACCGTCGCGACGAACGGCGCCGCGCACATCAGTGCACCGCCCGCTTCGCATCGAAATCGCGCAGCGCCTGGCCCGGCGCCGCCCAGCGCAGGCGCAGGCTCTGCCCGCCCGCGCGCTGATACCAGGCCAGGCGCAGGCGATGCCAACCGCGCCGCAACGGCAGCGAGCCGTGCAGCGTCTGGTCGTAACTGTCGTTGCGTATCACCCGCTCGCCGTCGACGTACAAGGCCGAACGGTCGTCGCCCTGCAAGGCGAAGCGATAGACCCCGTCGGCCGGCACTTCGATCAGGCCTTCGTACTGCAGGCCGTAGCGGCTCTGCCGCGCGTACGGCGCCAGGTCGAGCGACGTCGCGACGCCCTGCTCGACCGGCGCGGCCGCGGCTTCGAACTCGTCGAGGCTGGAAAACTGGCCCTCGTACAGGCGATAGCTCAGCCCGGCGCTCTTGCGCTTCGGCGGCGCCACCGCCGCGCGGTAGCTGCGGTAGTGCACCTGCGCGCTGTGCACGCCGCTGCGGCGGCCGTTGGCGAGCACGGTGACGGTGCGCAGGCTGCGCACCTGGTCGAGGGGCACCCGCAGTTCGATCGGGCCTGCGTATACGGGCGAAGCATCGCTCGGCTCGCTGCCGTCGACGGTGTAGCGGATGGTCGCACCCGGCACCGATGCGGTCAGCTCGAACACCTGCACGAATTCGTCGGGCGCGCCCTGCTCCTGCACCTGCATCGCGTCGTTCAAGCCGGCCGGTGCCGGGATGCGGTAACCGACCCGTTCGCGGTCCAGGCGCGGGAACTGGCCGCGCAGGCGCTGTTGGAAATCGGTGAAATCGCGGTGGCCCTGCGGCGTCCAGGCGACTTCGGCCAGAGCGAGCATGCGCGGAAACGCCATGTACTCGACCATCGCCTCGGTCTTGAGATATTCGGTCCAGACATTGCCCTGCACGCCCAGTACGTGCCTGGCCTGGGCGGCATCGAGTTCCTTCGGCACCGGGTCGTAGCCGTAGACCTTGTCCAGGCTGAGCTCGCCGCCGAGGTTCCACTGTTCGTACTGCGCCGGGCCCTGGCCGTAGTCGAAATAACAACACTGGGTCGGGCTCATGATGACGTCGTGCCCTTGCCGCGCCGCGGCGATGCCGCCGGCTTCGCCGCGCCATGACATCACCGTCGCGTCGGGGGCCAGGCCGCCTTCGAGGATCTCGTCCCAGCCGATGATGCGCTTGCCGCGCGAATGCAGGAACTTCTCCATGCGCTGGATGAAATAACTCTGCAGCTCGTGTTCGTCCTTCAGGCCTTCGCGACGGATCACCGCCTGGGCCGCCTCGCTGCTTTGCCAGCGGGTCTTGGGCGCTTCGTCGCCGCCGATGTGCAGGTACGGCGCCGGGAACAGCGCCACCACCTCGTCGAGGACGTTCTCGAGGAACTTGAAGGTTTCTTCCTTCGGGCAATAGATGTCGTCGTACACGCCCCAGTTGGTGCCGACCTCGAACGGCCCCGGCGTGCAGGCCAGTTCGGGATACGCGGCCAGCGCGGCCAGCGAGTGGCCCGGCATCTCGATTTCCGGAATCACCATGATGTGGCGGGCCTTGGCGTAGGCCACGACCTCGCGCACTTCCTCCTGGGTGTAGAAGCCGCCGTAGGGCTTGCCGTCGCCGACATAGGGGTCTATGTGGCGGCCGAGCACGGTTTCCTTGCGCTGCGCGCCGATCTTGGTCAGCTTCGGATAGCGCTTGATCTCGATGCGCCAGCCCTGGTCCTCGGTCAGGTGCCAGTGGAAGGTGTTGAGCTTGTACTGCGCCATCAGGTCGATATAGCGCTTGATGAAGGCGACCGGGTACATATGCCGGCCGACATCGAGGTGCATGCCGCGGTACACGAATCGCGGCTGGTCCTCGATGCTCAACGCCGGCAGGCGCAGCGCTTGCGTGCTGCGCGAGGCCGGCAACAGCTGGCGCAGCGATTGGTAGCCGTAGAACAGCCCCGCCGGCGGGCCGGACAGGCGGATGCCGCGCGCGGTGATTTCCAGGGTATAGCGTTCTTTCGAACGCGCATCGGCGTGGGCGGCGACCGGCTCGGCGACCAACTGCACGTAGCGGCCGGGTTCGGCCTCGCCCGGCTGGGCGCGCGGCGCGCCGCTGCGCAGCGGCAGGGTCAGGGCCTGGGTCGCGATCAGCTCATCGCGCAGCAACTGGGCCACCGCGCGCGCTTCGGCATTGTTGGCGTACACGGTGGTATGGGCATCGAGCACGAACCCGCCCTCGCCGCGCGACAGCTTCGCCGGCAACGGCACCAGATCGGGCGCGGCCGAGGCCGGGCCGGCGTGGGCGACTTTGCTCGCGCCGGCCAGCGGAATCTCGTCCGCATGCGCCAGCGGCGCGAGGCCGATCGCCGCGCCGACCAGGCTCAGCATCGCCACGCGCAGTTTCGAACGTCCCATCTTCGCCAATGCGTCTTTCATCGAATCGGTTTCCTCGGACTGCACGGATCGACTGCGGCTTTGGGTTACGAGGTCTTTGCGCAATGGGCGGACTTCGCCGCCCTGGCTTTCGTCATCCCCGCGCAGGCAGAGACGACGGTATGCATGCGGACGACCCAGACCGAAATCAGCGTTACTTGTTTGCTAAAAGCGTCGCTGCATCATTTCGGCGAGGCGCAGGCCGACTTCGGCAGCGCTTCCGTCTTCGTGCCCCAGCCGCTCACCGGCGGCGTCTTGTCGAGCGCGAAACGCAAGATGCCGCCGTTGCGCAATGTCGACCAGTCCAGCCAGACCCGGTCCTGCGGCTTGCCGTCGAAGCTGGCCGACTGCACGTACTGCAGGCCGCGGCCGTCCGCGCCGGGTGCTTCGATGGTCAGGGTCTTGCCCTGCCCCAGGTCGAGCTCGACCTTCTCGAAGCGCGGCGTGTGCAGCAGCAGTTCGCCGGTGCCCGGCACCGCCGGGTACAGGCCGATCGCGCTGAACAGATACCAGGCCGACATCGTGCCGAGGTCGTCGTTGCCGGTCACGCCGTTGGGTGCGTTGGTGAACAAGGCCTGGGCCGAGCGCAGCACCGCGGTGGTCTTCCACGGCTGGCCGATCAGCGTGTACATCCAAGGGCTGTGCAGGTCGGGCTCGTTGTTCGGGTTGTAGCGATACTGGTTGTAATAGCTGTAAGGCCCGACCACCCATTGCTTGCGCGCCGCGTTGAGCGGATCGGCGACCAATTGGTCGTAGGCGAAGAACGCGTCCAGGCGCTTGCCGGTCTGCTCGGCCCCGCCCATCGCCGCCACCAGGCCCGGCATGTCCTGCTGCGCCAGCCACTGGTACTGCCAGGCCGTGCCTTCGTGGAAGCCGTGGTGCGAACGCGGGCTGTAGCCGCCATCGGCCTCGACGTAGAACTGGCCGTCGTCCAGGCGCGGACGCGGGAAACCGCGGAAACCCAGCTCCGGATCGGCCGCCTCGGCGTCCCAGACCTTGCGCCAGTTGCGGCCGCGCTCGCGCAAGGTCGCCGCGTCGGCGCTCTGGCCCAGTGCATCGGCCATCTGCGACAGCGAGCAATCGGCCAGCGCGTATTCCAGGGTCGAAGAGCCGCCGTGATGCGGATCGACGTCCATGCTCTTGGCCGGGAACGCGCGGTCGTACTGGACGAAGCCGCGTTCGAGATAGCTCGGATTGCCGGCGCGGCCGTTGCTGCGCACCAGCGCCGGCGGCACGCCGTAGGCATTCTCGCGCAAGGCCTTGTACGCCTGCTGCTCGCGGCCTTCGAGCGCGCCGAAGCGCCACAGGTCGACCATGAACGGCGTCGCCGGGTCGCCGGTCATGACGTTGCTGTCGTAGTTGGCGTAACCCCAGCGCGGCAGCCAGCCGTTCTGCTCGTGGATCTTGAGCATGGAGTTGGCGATGTCGCGCGCGCGCTGCGGGCGCAGCATGGCCAGCAACTGATTTTGCGAGCGATAGGTGTCCCACAGCGAGAAGTACTCGTAGTAGGTCCAGCCTTCGGCCTTGTGGATTTCGGTGTCGTAGCCGCGGTAGCGGCCGTCGCTGTCGCTGCCGGTCAGCGGCTGCAGCAGTGAGTGGTAAAGCGCGGTGTAGAACACGACACGGTCCTCGGCGCTGCCGCCGCCGACCCGCACCGAGTCCAGTTCCTTGCGCCAGCCGTCCTGCGCCTGCTTGCGCATCGCTTCGAAGCTCAGCGGTTTGCCGTTCTTCGTGCCTTCGTCGCGCAGGTTGCGGCGCGCGCCTTCGGCATCGACGTGCGAGATCGCGCTGATCGCGGTGACCGCGCGGCCGTTCTTGGTGTCGAAGGTGAACCAGGCGCCGTGCGGGCGGGTGTCGCCCTGCATGCTGGCGCGGCCGCCGGGGTGGCCGCCGGTTTCGTCCCAGGTGCCGAAGCTGGCGAAGGGACGGTCGAACTCCATGCGGTACCAGGTGGTGTACTGCTGGCCGCCGCAGAAGCTCTTGGTAACGATCTTGCCTTCGACGACGCGGTCGCCGATCACCTGGACGCTGCTGCCGACGACGAGATGGCGTTCGTTGGCCTGGCCGGTGTTGACCAGAATCGTGCCCTGCCTGGCCCCGGCCGGGAAGGTGTAGCGCTCGGCCGCGGCGCGCGTCAGCGCGGTCGCTTCGGCCTCGATGTCGCCGGCGGCCTCGCCGGTCAGGCGCACCTTGTAATAGCCGGCCTGGCCGACTTCGCCGTCGTGGGTATAGCTGGAGGCGTAGGCCTTCTGGTCGAAGGACTTGAATTGCTTGGTGTCGAAACGCTTGCCCGGGCCGATCTCGCCGGTGGTCGGCAGCACCGACAGCTGGCCGCCCTGCTCCCAGCAGCCCGCGCCGGAAATGAAGGAGTGGCCGAAGCCGCGGATCTTCGGGTCGTCGTAACGCCAGCCGCTGTAGTGATCGCCGATCGGGCTGATCTGGATCAGGCCGAACGGTGCGCTCGCGCCCGGAAAGGTGTTGCCGTCGTCCTTGCTGCCGATGAAGGTGTTGACCTCGCTGACCGGGTCGCGGTCGGGCGCGGCGGCCTGGGCGTTCGACGCACCGGCCAGCGCCAGGGTCAGTGCCGCGGCGATCGGCCAGGCCTTGCCGTCGAAAACCGAAACCAAACCGCGCCTGCGCCGTACCGGATTGCGAGTCATCGTTGCCTTGCCCTGCCTGTGGTGTTGGGGGATGCCGTGGCGGCGGCGCTGGCGCCGCCGCCACGGATTGGCCTGCCTTAGTTGAAGTCCAGCACGTATTCGATCGCGACCTCGCGGCCGACCGGGCTGAAGATGCGGTCGGCGATGAAGGCGAAGTCCTTCTTGTACGGGTCCTTGTCTTCGTTGACTTCGTCGAAGATGTTGCTGACGTAGAAGTTGACCTTGGCCTTCTCGGTGATCTGGTAGCCCGCGCTGAGGTTCCAGGTAATCGCCGGTCCGACGCGGCCGTAGTACTTCTTGGTCGCCTGGCCGTAGGTCGGGCTGGCCGAGTCGTTGTCGACGCAGTTGTCGGAGTTGGGCACGTAGCCGTCGGAGAACGGCAGGCAGCCGTTGAAGCGCACGCTCGGCACGCTGCCGACGCGGTCGGCGTAAACGGTCGCGTTCCACTTCTCGCGCTGCCAGTTGACGCTGCCGCGGAACTTGCTGCGCGGCTCGTCGTTGCGCTTGTCCTGCATTTCTTCGCTGGCGTCGGTGCGGGTCTCGAGCTTGAGCAGGTTGGTGTAGTTCAGGCCCAGGCTGAAATCGCCCCAGCGCTCGGTGGTGAAGCGGTACTTCAGCGAGGCGTCCACGCCTTCGACGTTGCGCGCGGCGCGGTTGACCGGGCCGGTGCGGATGTCGGTGACCTGGCCCAGCAGCGGGCCGGCGCCGTCCGGATCGGCGGCACGGGTGACGCGGCCGATCTGCAGCTTGCAGCGGTCCGCGCTCGGCGCGCTGATGCGCGGCTCGCCGGTCGGGGTCTTGCCGGTCAGGCAGTAGGCCTCGTCGAGCAGCACGTCGTTGGCGCCGACGTCGTCGATCTCGTCTTCCAGTTCGATGCGCCAGTAGTCGGTCGACACCGACAGGCCGTCGGTGATGTCCCAGACGAACCCGGCGGTCCAGGAATTACCGGTTTCGTAGTTGAGGTTCGGCGTGCCCTGGCGGGCGATGTTCGCGTCCTCGACCTTGAAGCCGGCGTCCCAGGTGCAATTGCCCTGCTGGCCCGCGCGCAGGCAGTTCAGGTAATCGGTCTGGTCGGCGACCGAGGTGCTCGGCGTGGCGTAGACGAAGTGCATGTCCGGCGCGCGGAAGCTGGTCGCATAGGTGCCGCGCACCAACAGGTTGCTGAAGGGGCGCCATTCCAGGCCGGCGTTGTAGGTCGAAGCGGCGTCGCCGGACACGGCGTCGTACTTATCGTAGCGCCCGGCCACCGATGCGGTCAGCGATTCCAGCAGCGGGATCTTGAACTCGACGCCGGCGGCGTAGTGGTTGCGGGTGCCCGAACCGAGGTCGAGGTTGGCGGTCTGCTCGTACTTGCGGTTGTCGCCGATGGTGTTCGGATCCGGCGCCAGGCTATAGCCCTGCTTGGCCGCTTCGAGTTGCGCGGCGAAGCCGATCGGGCCGGCCCAGCCTTCGAACAGGTCGCCGCTGACGATGAAGTTGGCCGAGGTCAGCCAGGACTCGGCGCGGTTCTTGCCGCGGGTGGTGATCGAGGCGTAATCCTGCGGCGAGATCGGGTTCCACAGGCGGTTGGGGTCGACGCGGTCGCGGTTGGCGCCGAGGAAGTAACGGTCGGCCTCGGCCAGCAGCACGGTCGGGAATTTCTCGTCCACGGTGTATTCGGCGCGGCCGATGCTGAAGTCCCAGTCGAAGCGATCGCCGAACTGACCGCGCAGGCCGGCCGACAAGTCCCAGGACAGTTCGTCGGAACGGGTGTAGCCGCTCTTGGCGCCGCCGATTTCCTGCGGGGTGAAGTAACGCACCAGGTCCAGGTTCGCGCCGACGCCCTGGTCGAAATAGGTCCCGTTCGAGCTCCACGCCGGCATGAAGGTCATGTTGGTGCCGCGCGAACTCCACACGCCGGCGGTGACCCAGCCCTGCATCCCGTTGGCGAAGTCGTAATTGCCGTACAGGTAGCCGGAGCGGTCGTCGCTGCCGTTGCGCAGGGTCCAGTGCTGGAACACCGCGCTCTGGCCGCACTGCCAGCCGGTGTCGCTGATGGTGTTGGCGTTGCGGTTGTAGGTGCGGCGGTTCTGGAGGAAGAACTCGCCGTTGAACTGATCGCAGGCGCCCGGCGGCGGTGCCATGCGGCGGCCGGTGTCGGCGTTGAACATGCGGATGCCGACCGACGGCAGGATGCCGACCTTGCGGTCCTGCGGGTTGAGCGAGGTGGCCGGTGCGTCGAAATCCGAATCCATGAACGGACGCTCGCCCGCCGGCAGCGCTTCGCGGTGGAACCACTGCAGCGCGTAGGTCACGTTCCAGTTGTCGCCGCTGCGGCCGCCGGCCCAGGACAGGTCCATCGAATCGCGGCCGCCGCGGGTCGAGGTGCCGCCGCGGATCTTGACCTGGTCGCCCTGGAATTCCTTCTTGAGGATCACGTTGATCACGCCCGCGACCGCGTCGGAGCCGTAGATCGCCGAGGCGCCGCTGGCGAGCACCTCGATGCGCTCGACGATCGCGGTCGGGATGTTGTTGAAGTTGGCGAAGTTGCTCTTGCCCTGGTACGGCAGCGGGTAGTCGACGACGCGGCGGCCGTTGATCAGCAGCAGGCTGCGGCCCGGGCCCATGTTGCGCAGGTTGAGCGGGCTGGCGTTGACCGTGTGCTGCCCCCAGGCGATGTCCGACTCGACCGTGCCCATGGCTTCGGTCAGGGTGGTCAGCGCGTCGTAGACGGTGTTGAAACCTTCCTTCTCGATCTGCGCGGCGGTGATGGTGAAAACCGGCGCCGGTCCTTCGATCTCGCTGCGCTTGATGCGCGAGCCGGTGACGGTGACCTTGTCGATTTCGGTTGGCTTGTTCGCCCGGCTGCTCTCGTCGGCGCCCGCGCTGGCCTGATCGGCCGGGGTCTCGGCGGACTGCGCCTGCGCCATGGCGGGCGCGAACAGGATCGACAACAAAGCACCGGTCAGTGCGCTGCGTCGCAGGGTGGAATGGCTCATCTTCGCGGTGCTCCCCAAGAATAAAGTGGACTGCAATGGCGACCGCTCCCTGGTCTCTAAAGGCTTTTCTCTCGATCTAAGTAAACTGCCCGGCGAACCCCGAAAGGTCCTCCCGGCATACCCAACCCCCAAATTGGATCGATCTAAATTAACCACAACCTGGGACCGCGATGCATGACGCGGCGCAGCAATGAGGGTGTGCTAGGGAGCGCACACGGACGCCCGCGGGGGCCTCTCAACCTCCCCTCCGCCGGTAAGTGATTGTTTTGCCGAGTCTGGCGACAGGCGCGAAGGCCGAGACGGCTTGGCCTGCCAGGATCGATTTTTGAGTCGGCCCCCCACCGACTCCTCGCCGCCTGCGCTCGCTGCGCGAACCGGTCGGCCTGTTGGATTGGGTCCCCTGCTCCAGTCGACGGTCAACCCTTGGCGGTGAGGCCTAGGCACCCCCTAGGCGCGACGTAAGTCGCGACCACGGGACGCGCTGGCGCGCCAAGGCCGAGGTCAGCCATCGAAGCGGCGTGCTTTCGCCAGGGTAGGAGCGGCGCAAGCCGCGACATCGCTCTGGCGGTCTTGCGGCGCCTCTCTCGTCTAATAGATCAGGATCAAGATCAAACCCAAAGCTTCCGCCACTAAAGCGGCGGGTTACTTTCTTTTGTCTAAAGCAACAAAAGAAAGGTAACCAAAGAAGTTGCTTTTGTTTTGAATCACTAGCCCGCACGAGCGATGTCGACGCAGGGCTCTACATACGGGACATCCCTGTCCCGATGAAAAAGGCGCGCATCCCTGCGCGCCGCCCTCCGGGTCTTCGATGGCCTTCGCGAGTGCTCGGCGACGCACAGCAGCAGCGAAGCGAAAGCGACCAATGGAATCCGAGCGCGGCGCGCCCCCCTGTAGGAGCGGCGTAAGCCGCGACCGCGGGATGCGCTGGCACGCCAAGGCCGAGGTCACCCATCGAAGCGGCGCACTTTCGCCAGGGGTAGGAGCGGCGCGAGCCGCGACCGCGAATCTGCGGCCGCCGGCGCGGGCGATCGGGGTTGCGGTTGCCTAGTCGCGACATACGCCGCTCCCGCAAAAGCGCGGCAACTGCACGAGCCAACCGCCAAACCGATACCCCGCTATCCCCGCAATGCGCCCACCAACGCCCGCACCCTTCCCTCGTCGCTCTGTTCCCAATCCACCGCCAACCCCGCCAGCGCTTCGTTGCGATAACGCATCGCCGAGCGCTTCGGTGTCTTGGCCGATGCGTGCAGTTCGTCGACACCGGCACGTTCTGCCAAGGCCAGGATGTTCTGCGGGGTGACGCCGGCGCCGGCCATCAGGCTGATGCGCCCGGCCGCCTGCGCCGCCAGTGCGGCGATGCGGTCGGCACCGGTCCAAGCGTCGGCAGCGGCGCCCGAGGTCAGGATCCGTTCGCAGCCCAGGGCGATCGCGGCCTCCAGCGCCCGGCCCTGGTCGCGTGCGGCATCGAAGGCGCGATGAAAGGTCACGCCGAGCGGGCCGGCCGCGACGATCAACTCGCGGCACAGCGCACTGTCGACCTCGCCGTCGGCGTCGAGCGCGCCGATCACCACGCCGTCGCAACCGAGCCGGACGCAGGTTTCGACGTCGGCGCGCATCACCGCGAGCTCGGATTCGCCGTAGAGGAAATCGCCGCCGCGCGGGCGGATCAGTACGTACAGAGGAATGCGCAGACGCTCGCGGGCGACTGCCAGGGTGCCGTAGGACGGCGTGGTGCCGCCCTCGCCCAGGTTTTCGCACAGTTCGACCCGGTCGGCGCCGCCGGCTTGCGCGGCGAGCGCGGAACCGAGCGAGTTCGCCGAGATCTCCAGGCTGCGCCGGCTCATCGCGGCGCTCACGTCTGTTCGGTCGTGTAGACCGAACGCGAGTCGAGCAAAGCGTCGCGCTTGCCGGCATCGCAGACCGCATAGACGAAACCGCGGTGCAGCGCATGCGCGCCGACCTCGCCGTGCTTGTTGATCGCCAGGAAACAGACCTGCAGGGTCTTGCTGGCCTGCGGGCGCTTGCGCACCAGCCGGTCGATCGCTTCGCGGCAGGCCTCGTCCGGGCTGCGGCCCTGGCGCATCAGCTCGACCACCAGGAAGCTCGCGGCGTTGCGCAGCATTTCCTCGCCGACGCCGGACGCGGTCGCGGCGCCGACTTCGTTGTCGACGTACAGGCCGGCGCCGACGATCGGACTGTCGCCGACCCGGCCGTGCAACTTCCAGGCCATGCCGCTGGTGGTGCAGGCGCCGGCGAGCTTGCCGGCGGCGTCGATGGCGAGGATGCCGAGGGTGTCGTGATTGCTGCTGTCGCCGGGCTTGGCGGTGTCGAGGCGCTCGGCGTTGATCTTCGGCTCGTACTTCGAAGTCTTGCGCCATTCCTGCCACGCCGCACGGGCCTTGTCGGTCAACAAGGCCTGTTTCGGGAAGCCCTGCTCGACCGCGAACTGCTGAGCGCCGGCGCCGACCAGCAACACGTGCGGCGTGCGTTCCATGACCCGGCGCGCGACGCTGACCGGATGGGCGATGTCCTCGAGCGCGGCAACCGCGCCGCAACGGCCGTCGCCGTCCATGATGCTGGCGTCCAGGGTCAGCACGCCGTCGCGGTCGGGGTTTCCGCAGCGGCCGACGGTGTTGTTGCACAACTCGGATTCGGCCCAGCGCGCGCCGGCCTCGACCGCATCGAGCGCGGAGCCGCCGCCGGCGAGCACCGGCCAAGCGGCCTGGTTGGCGCCTACCCCGAAATCCCAGGTCGATACCACCCTCGCGCCGGCCGCCGTCTTGCGGGCCGCGTCGGTCTTGGCGGTCGCGGACGCCGGCGCGGCCAGCGTCGGCAAGGCGACGCTGGATGCGGCCAGCAGGGAGCTGTGCAGGAAATCTCGGCGTGAGGTCATTGTGGTTTCGATGCGGGCGCGCGCGGCGCGGATCGCCGACACGCTAGCCGCCGCTGCCGGGCTGTGCAACTTTGCCGCCCCGGCCGGACGCCTCTAAACAGGATTACGCATTACGTAATTCTGCGTAATGGCCAGGCATCGAGGATCGCCGACCGTCTGCCGCCACCGCGCGGACCGAACCGGCGACGCGGTTCGGTCCCCAGGTCCGACGGCGTCCGGATACGACGCGCTTTCAGATATGGCGCGGATTGGTTTGAGTCGGCGCCTGCTCGCCGCCTGACGGAGTCTGTTGGCGGTTCAGCGCTTCGTGCTGGTTGATGTTCTGGATCAACTGCTGACCCGGGATGCCGCTCGGCAGGGCGCCCTCGACCTTGGCGTACTTCGCGGTGGGGTCGCCGAGTTTGCCCTCGACCAGGAAATGGCCCTTGCCGCCGTCCGTCTCCGGCACGATGTGATCGACCTTCGACAGTCCGCCTTTCTGGGCGGCGCCGGCCAGATCGGCGACGTCGCGATGGTGCAGCGCTTCTCGTACCGTGCCGATGCCGTGCAGCTTGAGCAGATGCTTGCCCCCGTCCATGGCTTCGAATATGGGACGCGCCACGTCGAGGTCGGGATCCTCGCCGGGTTCGTAGCCGCGCAAGCCGCTATGCTGCTGCGGCTTGAACTCGAACTTCGGCCCCTGCAGCTCCAGGTTCTGCTTCGGCGCCACCAACGGCACCACGCCGGTGTTTTGCAGGCTCTGCAAAGGCTCGCCGTCGACCACCAGATTGGTCACCGAAGGGCCGCCCTTGCCGTTGTGGAAGTTCTCGGGGTTGAAGCCGTAGCTCTTGAGCGTGCCCGGGCTCGGCCAGGCCGGGTTCGCGGTGACGCAATCGACGCCGATCGCATGCGAGACCAGCAAGGCCTGGCCGCCTCCCTTGGAATGGCCGGTGACCCCGACCAGGCTCGGGCCGAGTGCGGCGCTGACTTCCTTGCCGAGCACCATCGACTGCTCGTGTTGCTCGCTCTTCAGGCCGAGCGCCTGGCGGAAATTCGCGGACCAGTCGCCGAGTTTCGCCGTGCCGCGGTAATCCAGTACATAGCCTTCCGATTCGGTTGCGGTGCCGGGCTTGCGATACAAGGTCGCGTGCATCCCGCTGGGATTGCCGTGGAATTTTTCCGGATCCAGATTGAGTTTCTTCAGCGTCTCGTCGTCGACACGCTCCCATTCGCCGGTCTTGCCGGTGCTCTTGGGCTGGTAACCGTCCTGCATGATCGCCGCGGCGCTGGCCGGATCGAGTTTGGGCCGTTGCGGAATCGGCTCCGGTTGCAACGGCGGAGGCTGCGCGTTGCGTTGGAAGCGGCTGAAGAAATTGCTGAGAAACCCGGGCGATGAACCGGAGCCGGTCGGATCGGGAGTCGACATGGAAGGTCTCCTGAGAAATGGCGCGGTCGTCTGTTTGCGCATGCCGTGGGCACGCCAGGCGCGATGCCCGGGCTTGCCCGCACCTGCAGTGCTACGCAAAGTATCCGGCGCAGCGGTCATCCAGGCGGACCGAGGTCACACTCGCGGCCGAACGCCGCGCAAAGGCTCCCGGCGCAGCCGCGGTCTCGCCGGTGGCGGCGATGACGCCCTCAGTCGACGCGGTCGTTCAGGGCAGACCGACTCGGCCGGCGTCCGCTCTCGTACCGGGCGCTTCGACGACCGCTTCGGCCAGCGCCGCACCGACGAGGATCACCCCCGGCCGGCCGCTGCCCAGGCTTATGTCCATGCCCATGCCCATGCCTATGCCGAGTCCCACGGCGTCGGCGGCGAGTCGCGCCAGTGTCGTCAACAAACGCGTTTCGCCGGCCTGGCTTGCGCCCTGCACGATGGCCGCCGGTGTCTGCGCCGGCAGGTGCCGCAGCAACCCGTCCGCGATCGCGGCGATGCGGCTCATGCCCATGTAGATCGCCAGGGTGGTGCCGGTGGCCGCGAGTGCGCCCCAATCCGGTTCGCCGTGATCGTGGGTGTGCGCGGTGACGAAGGTGATGCCATGGCAGTGATCGCGATGGGTCAAGGACACGCCCAGACTCGCCGCGGCGGCGAAGCCGGCGCTGATGCCGTTGACGATGCGTACTTCGATGCCGGCGCGGCGCAGGAAATCGATCTCCTCGCCGGCGCGGCCGAACAACAGCGCGTCGCCGCCCTTGACCCGCACCACCCGCTGCCCCTGCAGCGCATAACGCCGCATCAACCGGCAGATGAAGGCCTGCGGCGTCGAGCGGCAACCGCTCCGCTTGCCCACCCGGATCACCCGCGCCGACGGCGCCAGTTCGACGATGCCCGGGTCGACCAGTTCGTCGAGCAGCACGACCTCGGCGGCCGCCAATGCTTTCGCTGCCTTGATCGTCAACAACTCCAGGTCGCCGGGGCCGGCCGACAGCAACACCACTTCGCTGGGCGCGCGCCGCGACGGGTCGGAAACGATGCGATCCATGATGACTCCGTGTTGAGGGCGGGGATTCGCGGTCAGGCCGGCGCGGCTTGGCGGCACAGTTGGCTCAGTTGCGGCCCGCAGGAACCGCAGACCGTGCCGCAGCCCAGGCGCTGCTTGAGCGCGGCCACATCGGCGCCGCGCGAGATCTCGGCGCGGATGCTCGACTCGCGGATCTGCAGGCAGTCGCATACCACCGCGTCGCGCGCGCCGCCGCCGCTGCCGGACTGGGCGAAGACCGCCAGACGCGACCCATTCCAGGCATGCCCGGACAAAGCGCTACCGAGCAAGGCCGAACCGAGCAGGGCCTCGCCGGCGCCATGACGCTGGGCATCGGTCAGCAGCAGTCCGTCGATGCGGTGATCGGCGCTGTCGGCGCGCCAGCACACCCGCTTCAACAGGCCGCGGCGCGCATCGCGGTACTCCAGGGTGTCGCGGCCAGCGCGCAACTGCAGCGCATCGCTCAGGGCCTCCAGCCATTCCGCCGGCGGCGCGGTTTCGCGGGCCGCCCGCAACACCAGCCAGGCCGGACCGTCGGCCCTGCCGCCACGGCTGTCGGCGACCGCCTCCGCGCTGAAACCGAGCGCGGCGAAACCGCAATCCTTCAGCAGCGGCTGCACCGCCGCCTGCAAACCCAAGGCATCGCCGCGCCGCGCCGCGAGCAGATGCCAGCCGAAATCGGCTTTCTCGATCCGCACCGCCGCATGCTTGAGCTCGGGCTGCAGCGAACGCGCGTCCACCGCCGGCTGGCTGACTTCGTTGATGCCGCCGCTGGACAGGAACTGCCCGCTCCAATGCATCGCCGCGAACACGGTGCCGGAGGCGACCTCGTCGGACAGTTCCAAGGGCAGTACCAGTTCGCCGCGCTTGCTGACGACTTTGACCAGATCGCCCTGCGCGAGTCCGCGCCGCGCCGCGTCCTGCGGCTGCATGCGCAGCCCCGGTTCCGGACTGTGCGCGAACGCGGCCGGCACCCGCCCGCTGCGCGACATGCCGTGCCATTGGTCGCGCAGGCGGCCGGTCAGCAGGCGCAGCGGGAAGCGTGCCGAAGTCGCTTCGGCCACCGGCCGGTACGGCGTGGCATGAAACCGCGCACGGCCGTCGGCGGTGGCGAACACTCCGTCGGCGTAACGGCGCGCCTGCCCCTGTGCGGCGCCGGCCGGCAACGGCCATTGCTGCGGCCCCTGCGCTTCCAGGCGCGCGTAGTCGAGCCCGCCGATGTCGTGGTCGCGGCCGACGGTAAGGCGGCGATGTTCGTCGAAGATCTGCGCCGGTTGCTTGAAATCGAACAAGGGCGCGGCCCCCGGCGGGCCCAAGCGCGCTTCCAGGCGCCGCGCCACTTCGTTGGCGATCCACCAGTCCGGCTTGGCTTGCCCCGGCGCCGGCACCGCCGCGCGCACCCGCGAAATGCGCCGTTCGGAATTGGTCACCGTGCCGTCCTTCTCGCCCCAACTCGCCGCCGGCAGCAACACATCGGCATAGGGCACGGTGTCGGTGTTGCGGAACGCCTCCTGCACGATCACATACTCGGCCTGC
Organism: Lysobacter sp. 1R34A; assembly: GCF_051217035.1. NCBI lineage: Bacteria > Pseudomonadati > Pseudomonadota > Gammaproteobacteria > Lysobacterales > Lysobacteraceae > Lysobacter > Lysobacter sp. 1R34A. Next base: position 11,252 of record NZ_JBPKJP010000001.1, on the reverse strand, counting down.
CGCAGCGCTTCGCGCACCTGACCGATGTCGGGCATGGAATGCACGGGGTTGGTGCAGGCGATCCACACCGCCTTGACCCGGCCGCTGCGCAAGCCTTCGAACAAGGCCACCGCGGACAAGCCGGGCGTGGCCGACAGGCTGTGCGCGGGCAGCCCCCACAGCGCTTCGAGGTCGGCGCGGTCGCCGGCGTGGCCGATCTCGCGGTGTGCGGCGAGCATCGTCGCCATGCCGCCGACCTCGCGTCCGCCCATCGCATTGGGTTGGCCGGTCAACGAAAACGGCCCCGCACCGGGCTTGCCGATCTGGCCGGTGGCCAGGTGCAGGTGAATCAACGCCAGGTTCTTGTCGGTGCCGTGCGCCGATTGGTTCAGGCCCATGCAGTACAGCGACAAGGCCGCGGCTTCGCGGCCGAACCACTCCGCCGCCTGGATCAGGTCGGCGACCGGGATGCCGCACAACTCCGCGGCCGTGCGCGGAGTGTAGTCCCGCAGCAGTTGCTTGAGTTCGGCATAGCCGTCGGTGTGTTCGGCGATGAACGCGGCATCGACCCGCCCTTCCCAGATCAAGTGATGCAGCATGCCGTTGAACAGCGCCACATCGGTGCCGGGCTGGATCTGCAGATGCAGGTCGGCCATCGCCGCGGTGTCGGTGCGGCGCGGGTCGATCACGACCCAGCGCACCTCGGGATCGCGTTCGCGCGCCGCTTCCAGCCGTCGGAACAGCACCGGATGCGCATAGGCCATGTTGCTGCCGGCGAACAGCACGGTCTTGGCCAGTTCCAGGTCTTCGTAGCAGGTCGGCGGGCCGTCCGCTCCGAGCGCCAGCTTGTAGCCGGTAACCGCGCTCGACATGCACAGGCGGGAATTGGTGTCGATGTTGTTGGTGCCGAGCAGCCCCTTGGCGAGCTTGTTGAAGACGTAGTAGTCCTCGGTCAGCAACTGCCCGGAGAGATAGAACGCGACCGCATCGGGCCCGTGCTGCTGGACGATGCCGGCCAGGCGATCGGCCACCGTGTCCAGCGCCAGCGCCCAGTCGACCGGGCGGCGCGGCTCCTGGCGTAGATACCGCAATTCCGGCATCAACAGGCGCCCGCTCAGACTGCTCGCGGTCTGCGGCAGGCTGCGGCCCTTGGTGCACAGACGGCCGTGGTTGGCCGGATGCTCGGGGTCGCCTTCGATGCCGACGATGCGGCTGCCGTCGGCGTCGTGTTCGGCGTCGATCAATACCCCGCAGCCCACCCCGCAATAACAACACACCGAGCGCGTGCGGCTGCGCCTCAACGGCGCCGCCGGTGCCGGCGTGATTTCGATCTCCTCGCGCAGCGCCGGCTCGTCCATCAGCCACCTCCCCCCGCCGGGTCGCCGAGCGCCAGCCAGACGTCGTCGCCGTCGATGCATACCGGGAACTTGCGCGCGCAGCCGACGTCGGGCGCGCAGGCTTCGCCGCTGGCCAGGGCGATATTCCAGCCATGCAGCGGACAGGTGACGCTGTCGCCGGCGACGATGCCCTGCGACAGCGGCCCGCCCTTGTGCGGGCAGCGGTCGACCATCGCGAACACGCGGTCGCCGGCAGTGCGGAACAAGGCGATGTTATCGGCCCCGGCCACTTCCAACACGCGCGCGCCCAACACCGGGATGTCGTCGAGCCGGCATACCCGCAGCCAGGAGGCAGTCGATTCCATGGCTCAGGCCTCCGCGTCGACGAGCGTGGCGGGAATGCGCAGCGGCTGGAACTCGCGCGGCCGCGCCCCGGCGATGCGCGCGGCCCAGGGGTCGGGCAAACCTTCCAGCGCATACAGCAGGCGCTCGAACAAGGCCTTGCGGTTAGCGGCGTCCTCGACCACGCGCTGGACGATGTAGTCCATGCCGACGCGGGCGATGTAATGCACGGTGCGGTCGAGGTAATAAGCCTCTTCCCGGTACAACTGCAGGAACGCGCCGGTGTATTCGCGCACCTCCTCGCTGGTCTTGACCTTGACCAGGAAGCGCGCGACCTCGGTCTTGATGCCGCCGCTGCCGCCGATGTGGATCTCCCAGCCCGAGTCCACGGCGATGATGCCGACGTCCTTGATCCCGGATTCGGCGCAGTTGCGCGGGCAGCCCGACACCGCGAGCTTGACCTTGTGCGGGCTCGACATATTGGCGAGCATGGTTTCCAGCTCGATCCCCATCCGGGTGCTGTTCTGGGTGCCGAAGCGGCAGAACTCGCTGCCGACGCAGGTCTTCACCGTGCGGATCGACTTGCCGTAGGCGTGGCCGGAATTCATGCCGAGGTCTTTCCACACATCGACCAGGTCTTCTTTCTTGATGCCCAGCAGGTCGATGCGCTGGCCGCCGGTGACCTTGAGCATCGGCACCGCGTACTTGTCGGCGACGTCGGCGATGCGGCGCAGTTCGCCGGCGTTGGTCACCCCGCCTTTCATCTGCGGGATCACCGAGAAAGTGCCGTCCTTCTGGATGTTGGCGTGGGCGCGTTCGTTGATGAAGCGCGACTGCGGGTCGTCGACCGCTTCGCGCGGCCAGGTCGAGAGCAGGTAATAGTTGATCGCCGGCCGGCAGGTCGCGCAGCCGTTCGGCGTGCGCCATTCCAGGAAGGCATAGGCCGCGGCATGGGTGAACAAGCGATGCTCCCGGATCGCCTTGCGCACATCGCCGTGGCTGTGGTCGGTGCAGGCGCAGACCGCCTTGGTCTTCGGGGTTTCCTGGAAGTTCGAGCCCAGGCAGTTCATCAGGATCTGCTCGACCAGGCCGGTGCAGGAGCCGCAGGAACTCGCCGCCTTGGTCTGCTTCTTGACCTCGTCGACGGTGAACAGTCCCTGCTCGTTGATTGCCTTGACGATGGCGCCCTTGCACACGCCGTTGCAGCCGCAGACCTCGTCGCGGTCGTTCATCGCGCTGGCCCGGTTCTGCCCGGCGGTGCCGGAATCGCCTAGCGCCTTCTCGCCGAACATCAGCTGGTCGCGGCGGTCGTCGATGCGGCTGCCGTCCTTGAGCAGCTTGAAGTACCAACCGCCGTCGTTGGTGTCGCCGTACAGGCAGGCGCCGATCAGGCGGTCGTCCTTGATCACCAGCTTCTTGTAGACGCCGCCGGCCGGATCGGACAGGACGATCTCCTCGCTGCCGTCGCCGCCCATGAAGTTGCCGGCCGAGAACAGGTCGATGCCGGTGACCTTGAGCTTGGTCGAGGACACCGAGCCGCTGTAGATGCCGATACCGTAGTTGGCCAGGTGATTGGCGCAGACCTTGGCCTGCTCGAACAAGGGCGCGACCAAGCCGTAGGCGATGCCGCGATGGCTGACGCATTCGCCCACCGCATAGACGCGCGGGTCGAAGGTCTGCAGCGAGTCGTCGACCACGATGCCGCGCGCGCAATGGATGCCGGCGGCCTGCGCCAGTTGGATGTTCGGGCGGATGCCGACCGCCATCACCACCAGGTCGGCCGGCTCCTCGCTGCCGTCGGAAAAGCGCACCGCCGTCACCTCGCCCTGCGCGTTGCCGAGCAGTTCCTGGGTCGAGGTGTTGAGGCGAAACTTCAGGCCGCGCTCGGTCAGCGACTTCTCCAGCAACTGCCCGGCAGCCGGGTCGAGCTGGCGTTCGAGCAGCCAGCCGGCCAGGTGCACCACCGTCACCTCCATCCCGCGCTGCTTGAGGCCGTTGGCCGCCTCCAGCCCGAGCAGGCCGCCACCGATCACCACCGCATGCCGCTTGACCTTGGCGGTGTCGATCATCGCTTGGGTGTCATGGATGTCGCGATAGCCGATCACGCCCTTCAGGTCCTTGCCCGGTACCGGCAGCACGATCGGCAGCGAACCGGTGGCGAGCAGCAGGCGGTCGTACTCGGCCTGAGTGCCGTCGGCGGCGACCACCCGCCGCCGCACCCGGTCGATGCGGGCGACTTCCTTGCCCAGGTGCAGACGGATGCCGTGCTCGGCGTACCACGCCAGCGAATTCAGCACGATGTCGTCGAAGGCTTGCTCGCCGGCCAGCACCGGCGACAACAGGATCCGGTTGTAGTTCGGATGCGGCTCGGCGCCGAACACGGTGATGTCGTACATGTCCGGGACCAGCTTCAACAGCTCTTCGAGCGTGCGCGCGCCGGCCATGCCGTTGCCCACCACCACCAATCTGGGTTTCTTCATGAGTTCGCTCCTCGGCCGGGTCAGACGCGCGCGGCGCTGAGCGCCGCCCAACGGTGACGCCACTGATGGCGCAGGCTCGCCAACAAGCCCCAGGCCAACGCCGCGCAACCGGCGAACAGCCACAGGCCCAGCGCATAGCTGCCGGTGTGCTGCTTCAATACGCCCATGCCGGCCGCGAGCAGAAAGCCCCCGATGCCGCCGGCCATGCCGATCAGGCCGGTCATCAGCCCGATGTCGGCGCCGAAACGCTGCGGCACGAGCTGGAACACTGCGCCGTTGCCGGCGCCGAGGCATAGCAGGGTGAGCACGAACAAGGCCACCGTCGCGACCGGCCCGCCGAGGCCGACCGCGGCCACTGCGATCAGGGTCGCGACCGCGAGATACACCGCGAGCAAGGTGCGGGTGCCGCCGACCCGGTCGGCGATCGCGCCGCCGAGCGGCCGCATCACCGAGCCGGCGAGTACGCAGGCCGCGGTCGCCCAGCCGGCGATCTTCGGCTCGAAACCGAACTGATCGTGGAAGTACCCGGGCAAGGCGCTGGCGAAACCGGCGAAGCCGCCGAAGGTGATCGCGTAGAACAGCATGAACCACCACGAGTCGCGGTTGCCGACCAGCACCCGGCCGTAATCGGCCCAGTGCTTGCGCGGCGTCTCGACCGGCGCATCCTTTGCGTAGAGCGCGAACACCGCCAGCACCAACACCAACGGGATGCAGGCCAGGCCGAACACGTTCTGGTAGCCGAACGCCGCCGCCAACGCCGGGGCGAACAAAGCCGCGAGCACCGTGCCCGAATTGCCGGCGCCGGCGATGCCCATCGCCGTGCCCTGGTGCTCGGGTGGATACCAGCGCGAGGCCAACGGCAAGGCGACCGCGAACGAGGCCCCGGCGACACCGAGCATCAGACCGAGCAGCAAGGCCTGAACGAAACTGTCGACGCCGAGCCACCATGCCGCCAGCAAGGCTGCGATCACTACCGCCTGTGCGATCAGGCCCGCGCGCTTGGCGCCGACGCGGTCGGCGAACATCCCCAGGAACAGGCGCAACACCGCGCCGCACAGGATCGGCGCGGCCACCATCAAGGCGCGTTGCTGGGTATCCAGATGCAGCGCCTGGGCGATCTGCACCTGCATCGGCCCGAGCAGGTACCAGACCATGAAACTCAGATCGAAATACAGAAAAGCCGACAACAGCGTGGGCGTATGCCCGGCCCGCCAGAAGGATCGATCCATCCGCGCAATCTCCGAACGGGGCCGCGGCGGGCGCCCGATCCAGGCGTCCCGCAGCGGCCGTGAGGGGGAGAAACGAAAACGGCGTCTTCCCGGTTCGCACCGGAAAGACGCCGTTGTCTTCGACCGACCGGGCCGCCGTTGGCCCGTCTGCCGGAATCAGGTTGTCGCGAATGCGCCGTTGCACCCGCAAGCAAGGCTACGCAATAGCCGTGCCAACTTTGCGCGATGAGCGGCGCGATGGCGGTTCGTCGCGAATTCAGTCACTTGGGCGCGCAACGCGAATGCAGATCCGGTATCTGCGCGAGGCCGCGCTCCAAAATCGAGCAGGCTTGCACCATGTTTGTGCAACGCAGCATCGCGCTGGGTTTGCTGGGGCGGCGCGTCCATACCCCTGTAGGAGCGACGTGAGTCGCCACCGCGGGATGCGCGCTGCTTTCGCGGGGTAGGAGCGGCGCAAGCCGCGACCGCGCCGTTACGGTCTTGCGGCGTATGGATCCAGAAATATCCAGATCAAAATCAAGAGCAAACCCAAAGCTTCCGCCACTAAAGCGGCGGGTTACTTTCTTTTGTCTGAAGCAACAAAAGAAAGTAACCAAAGAAAAATGCTTTGTTTTGAATCACCAGCCCGCACGATCGGTGCATCCGCGGGGCTTTTTCATACGGGACCTCCCTGTCCCGATGAAAAACGGCCCGCATCCCTGCGGGCCGCCCTCCGGGCCTGCTATGGCCTTCGCGAGTGCTCGGCGACGCACAGCACCAGCACGAGCACCAGCAACAGCAACAGCAAAGGCGACGGCGACTACGACCGCAGGTCTTTACGGCGGCAATCCGTCGCTCATCGCATATCTCGGGAGCGCTTTCACTGCGCGACAACCCTCAAGCCGCCGCGACTGCCTCGCACGCCAGCCGGGCCGCGCGCTCGAGCGCTTTCAGGCAACGATCGTGCAGCATGGAGACGTGCTGATCGCTCAAGGTTTCGCTGTGCACGATCAAGGTCACTTGAGTGCCCACGCCCAGCCCCGAGAACAGAGTGCTGTGTATCACTTTGGTACTCGGCGCGTCCGCTCCCGGCTGGGCTTGTGCGATGCCGGATGCAACCGGTATCGCTGTTCTACGACCGACGACTTGGATACTCATGCGAACCTTCCGCTGGCGGATCATTTGTAGCTCGATTGGCTGGGTCGCGATTCCATTCGCAGGCCGGGAGAGCATGCCGCCTACTCGCAGACCGAAACCTGCGCAAGCGATATCTCCGGCGGCTGGCACCGTCCTGATGCCCTTACTCGACTTCGCACACCTGGCTGCACTGCGAGGCCTCAAACGCAGCTTACAAATAAAACGTGATGCATTCCGCAATTCGCTTATGAAAATATCGACTCTAGTAAAGTTGGCACATTAAAGCAGCGCGTCCTCGCGAACCCGGCACATATAGATGTGCCAAGTAGACCATCTTCGTGTCTGCTGACGCGAACGCCGAGGCGCTACGACTTCATGGCCCCCGACTACGTACGGCTCGTGCGTATCGCCCGAAGCGGCGGCTACTCGCTGCCTCGCGCTTGTCATGAGGCGCACGCAGGCGCAAGCGGCGGCCGCACGAACGACGAAGCCGCGCCGGAAAGTCGGCGCGGCTTGCGCAATATTCGTTGACGCCTGGACTCGATCGCAGACGCGAAGGATTCGCCCCTACCCTCACCCGGTCCGGGTATAGCGCATCACCCAGTTGGTTTCCCAGGTCTTTCCGCCATCGGGCGAGAACGCCTGCTCCCATTGCATGCGGTTGTCGCTGATATGGGTGAATATGCCGCGTACCCGCACCGGCTTGCCGTCGTGGTGGTCGTCGGAGAAGAACGTACCGACGCGGCCTTCGAACCGTCCGACGCCGGGCGTGTCGATCTTCACCGGGTTGCGGCCGTCGAGCCACCAGTCGGCCCAGGTCTGGGTCTTGGCATCGAACGCACGCAGGCCCATGCCGCGATACACGCCACCGGCGCGGTAGGACACGCTGTCGTTGAGGTTGGCCACGCCGCCGAGCAGGGACTGGCAATGGGTGGTGCCGTCGAATTCTTCCCAGTCGTTATTGCCCGCCAGCCGATGTTTCAGGCGGCGATGCCTGACGTCCCAGCGGCCGAGAAAGAAATCGAAGTCGCGCTCGGCGCCGGCGCGGCCTTCGCTTGTCTTCGTTGTTGGTCCGGCGGCAGCGGTGTTGCCGGACAGGATCAGTGCGGGTACCGCCGCGAGCGACAGTTGCAGCAGTCGGCGGCGATCGATCGAATCGGTCGAGTCTGTCATGGATGGATTCATTGGTTGAAAACAAATGCGGCGACGGGTCGCGCCGGCTCAATCGGCGGCGGCGGTCTTGGCGTCGACGCGGATGAAATCGGTGACCCAATTGAGTTCCCAGGTCTTGCCGTCGTCGATCGAAAACGCCTGCTCCCAACGCGGCGCGTCCGGGCTGGGCTGCGACCAGGTCACCCGCACCAGCACCGGCTTGCCCTGCATCGTGTCCTTGGCGAAGAACCGTCCCAGGCCACCCTCGAAGCGCCCCTTGTTCGGCGGGCTGAGATCGTCTCCGGGGTTGCGCCCATCGAGCCACCACACCGTCCATTGTCCGGTCTGGGGGTCGTAGGCACGCAGGCTGACGCCGCGATAGGTGCCGCCGGGCATGTTGAAGAGGTTGTCGCCGGTATTGCCCCAGCCGTCCATCAGCGGACGCTGGCTGAAACTGCCGTCGAACTCGATCCACTCGCCGCTGCCGACGAAGCGCTGTTTGAGACGGCGGTGCTTGGTCTTCCAGTGCCCGTTCAAGAAATCGAAATCGTGCAGGCCGGACAGATCCGCCGGTTTCATCGTCTTGGGGGTGTCCTGCGTCGCCATCGCCGCCGGGGCCATGGTCAAGGCCGCCATCCATATCGCGGCGCCGAGCGCGTAACCGATTCGCTTCATCCGACTGTCCTCCTGTGCCTGCGGTGAAAGTAGCAAGCACCGCGGAGGGCGAGACAGGGCCATTAACGCCGAAGCGGCGAGGCCAGTCCGGGTCCGGCCGGTCTTATCGCGACAGCAGCAGGCGTTCGATCTCCTTGCGCTCGTCGAGCGGACGCTGAAAATCGGCCGGGTACACCGGTTGGTAGTCGTCGCCCTTGAGCAGGAAGATGCCGGTCGAACCCGTCACCTGCTCCTGGATGTTGCCCAGCTCGTAATGCCAGGCCGTCCACAGCGGCACGCGCAAGGTCGGCGGCAGCATCGGCGAACGCGTGAACAGCAGCTCCTTCACCCGCAGATTGAAGCGCATCTGGTTTTTTGACCCTGGACCGGTGCGCGCCCTCGGGTCGACGATCGGCTTGCCGCGTCCGTCGACCATGTCCACCGACTCGATGGTCGCGACCACGACATGATCGGCGTGCCTGACCATCTCTTCGAGGGGCTTCGGGGCCACGGACGTAGCCCAAGCTGCGCCGGTGAACAGCAGGACAAATAGCGCCAGGACGTATCTCATGTACTTGCCTCGGGTGATCGCAATCCGACTCATGCGCTTGCCTTTTATTTCGACGTGTCGAACGAGAACGTCCGCTGCTTCGGCAGCCAGTGGCCGACCGGCGTCCTGGCCGACTGCACTCCCGCCAGGCGCGGCATACTCGGCCGGTCCGGGCCTTACTGTATCCAGTCGCCCGGCCGCCAGCCATCGCTCAGGGTGTCGTTCGGACAAGTCCCTCCAGCCAGGAGAAAACGCATGAAGCCAGGCCCTGCAGCGCTCTTGGTCGGCGAGTCGTTCTCGCCTTGGACCCAGAAGGCGCGCTGGGCGCTGGAGTATTGCGGTCTACCCTTCGCCTACCGCGAGTACACCCCGACCCTCAGCGAACCCTGGCTGCGCTGGCGGATGCGGCAGTGGTCGGGCGCGGTCTCGGTGCCGGTGCTGCTGCCGCCGGCGCAGGTCGTGCGCGGTTCCTGGAGCATCGCCCGCCATGCCGATGCCCACGCCGGCGACGGCCGCCTCGGCGATTTCGCCGCGATTGCGGCCTGGAACGAACTCAGCGAAGCCGCGCTCGCCGAAATCCGCACGCGCGTGGTGCGCGGGGTGCTCGCCAGCCCGACGGCCCTCGACGAAGCCCTGGCCGGCCTGTTGCCGGCGCCGCTGCGCCCACCGCTGCGTGTCGTCGCCCGCGATGCCGCGCGCCGGCTCGATCGCAAGTACCGGCATCTGCTCGTGCCCGGCGCACTGCGTCGCGCACTGGAACGATTGCGCGACGGCCTGGCTCGTTCGAGCAGCGGCTATCTGTTCGAGCGCTTCGGCTATGCCGACATCGCCATGGCGGTCGTGCTCGAAGGCATCGCCCCCCTCGCTCGCATCGAACCGCCGCTCGGCCCGGCCAGCCGCCAATGCTGGAGCGACCCGCACCTCGCGCGGGAATTCGGCGACCTGCTGGATTGGCGCGCGTCGCTGGCGCATTCGCCGGCCACGAGCTATTCGCAGTTGTTACCGGTTACGGCCTGACCGTCCGTGCGCGCGTCGTCGCGTGCCGGCGCGGCTCCGGCCGGGAGGCCGTTTTTATGGGGACGGGTCCGCCCCCGACACGACCCCGTTCACCCCTGCGCGGCCAGGGATGCCAAAATGGCCCACCCCCACCACTTTCCTGCGGCCTGCCCGGCCTCGCGCCGGCGTCGCCGGCACGACGAAAGACCCCGAACTCGATATCGCGCCGCTCGGCCGCAACCGGCGTGGCGCCATGGAATACCGATGATCAACAACGACGTATTGCGCAGCATCCGCTACATGCTCGACCTCAGCGACCTCAAGGTCGTCGAGATCGCCAAGCTGGCCGACCCGAACCTGCCCCTGGAAAAGGCCGACATCCAGGCGTTCCTGAAGAAGGAGGACGAGGAAGGCTATGCCGAGTGCAGCAATCTGGTGCTCGCGCATTTCCTCGACGGCCTGGTGTTCCACTATCGCGGCCGCGACGAAAGCCAGCCGCAGCGCCCGGTGGAAAAGCGCGTCACCAACAACGTGGTGTTGAAGAAGCTGCGCGTCGCCTTCGAGTTGAAGGACGTCGACATGCATCAGGCCTTCCAGGACGCTGGCTTCCCCATCTCGAAGCCGGAACTGACCGCCTTGTTCCGCCAGGCCGACCACAAGAATTTCCGCCTGTGCGGCGATCAGCTGCTGCGCAACTTCCTCAAGGGCCTGACCCTGCGCGTGCGCGGCGGCGGCTGAGGCCGCGCCTTTCGCGACCAAGCGGCAAACGCGACGGAGCCGGGCGACGCCGATCCAGGCCGTCATCCATCGCAGGGTAGGAACGGCGCACGCGCGACCACGCGACCCCGTACACCCGCGCCGCCGGCCGCAGGTTCGCGGTCGCGGCTTGCGCCGCTCCTACCCAAGAGCAACCGCGAACCGGCAACGGTTGCCTTTAGCTAGCTCTGGCTGTGGCTGTGGCTGTGCGCAGCTTGGCACTCGCGAAGGCAAAAGAAGACCCAAAGGGCGGCGCGCAGGGATGCGCGCCGTTTTTCATCGGGACAGGGATGTGCCGTATGAAAAATCACGGCGTCGGCGTCGCTCGCGCGGGCCCTTGATTCAAAACAAAGCATTTTTCTTTGGTTACCTTTCTTTTGTTGCTTTAGACAAAAGAAAGTAACCCGCCGCTTTAGTGGCGGAAGCTTTAGGTTTGATCTTGATCTTGACCTTGATGTTGATGTTGATGTTGATGTTGATCTTTGATTTCGCTCGTTTGAGCGATACGCCGCAAGACCGTTACGACGATGTCGCGGCTTGCGCCGCTCCTACCCTGCCAGAGCACGTCGCTTCGACCAATGACGGCGGCCTCGCCGTCTCTGCGCGTCCCGCGGTCGCGACTCACGCCGCTCCTACCGGGGATACACCCAAAGACGAAGCG